>NZ_FNGA01000002.1:800478-974796 GCF_900101105.1 Maridesulfovibrio ferrireducens | reverse complement strand
ATTTTTTTATTCAAAATATATTAGATCTTAAAAAGCCAGCATCTAACTGTTTTGTTTGTTATTTTGCTAGTCATGGCCTTAGATTTTTCAAGCAACTTATGTTTTTTTGAGTGCGGGAGAAGTTGTTTTAATACTTTGAGGTCAGGAATTTCCTGTCCATTGTCTCTGCATTGTTGAACGAAATGATTTAGATTGATGGCGTAATAGGCAGGGTTGCTACTATGGTTTAAGGCTTCTCTTTCCATGTTTCGTGTTTCTGAATTCAAATATCTGAAAGTCTCCCAAAATTGTTCCACTAAAGGATGGTCTGCTAAAAGACGTTTCTCTCGCAGAATTGCTCTTTGTAGGATGTATAGTTTGAGGTTTTCAAGTTTTTCTGAACTGATGGCGGGGAAAATTGTTTGCAAAGCATATCCACAAGCCGCGACTTGTGCATGATTTTTAGCTATCCGTTCATTTTTTAATGATGCTGAAAAAGCGGTTTCTATTTTTTTAAAACTCTCAAAATACGTGTTTAGAATTTTTGCTTCATTTATAAGAGCTGTTTTCAGAAAACCGCTTACTTCCTCGCAGGAAATCTTTTCAAAATATCGCGCAAGTTCACGAGATCCGGAATCGTAATGCGTTTTGTCGGCATGGCAATGCACAATCCGCTGTAAAAGGGCTTCACTGCCGTCTACTTCAGCATTTTGAGAGATGATTAGGGTAGCCTGAAACAGGGACTCTTCCACGTCATTATTGCGTTTGGGAACACCTAGTGTGCCTGTTCCTCTACCGTTGTAGAAGGGCTTGCATTCGTCAAAGTTGAATTGTTTTTGTTTGCTGTCTTTACCGCCGTGTTTCACGGTCTGACTCAATGATGACAATAGGCATATTTGATACCTGATTAAATGCTCTGCGTCGGCCTGCTATTGTGGATTTCATCACGTCAAATCCTTCATAATCTTCTCGTCCTAACAGTTTCCAGCAAAATTCGAGCATGGTTGATTTGCCTGATCCCGGATCTCCTGTAAGCTCAAAAAAAGGAAAAGATTTTTGCTCTTTCCGTATTTGATGTGCGAAGAGTGATCCTATCCAGAAAGCAAGAAGAGCAAGGCCTTGCCAATGAAATGTTTTCAAAAATTTATCAAACCAGTCAGGGGTGAATTTCCCATCTGTTATTATTTTGATAGATTTCAGGCCGGGACGGACAAGATCTTTTCCCACTCTATAAAAACTATTTTCGTCTAGTTTAATTTCCTTACCTTTATAAAAAGCTGCTGCCGGATAAATGTAAGCTTGGGATTCATTGTCATACCCAATATAGGGGATAGATCGGACGGTAGGGAGTTCATTTTGAAGCCAATGCTTTGTAAGAATTCGCATGTCGGCAGGAGTTCCGCTGAAAGTCCCTCCAGCAGTTCTATTTAACAAGGCTTTGTGGAAGGCATCCGCTGTTGCGATATTCGAACCTTCAAGGCGTACAATTTCAGGTTTTTTGTTGGTGGATTGTATTTTGAAAACATACCATTGCTCACCGAGCAATTCATCCACTTCACGGTAAAGACATTGTGGATCTCGATTGCAGATTTCCATTACAGTACAGTTGCTGATAAAGACTGGAAAGCTATTTTTGTCCTCAAGCGGAGTGCCGGTTAAATCTTCAGTCAATTGTGCAATATCAATGCAGACGCTAAAAAGTCTGTTTTTGAAAGTAATGACAAAGCGTTTAGCCGAATTTTTACAATACTTATGGTAGGTATACTCTTCTACCGTTTTAGCCATGAGCAGCTTGCCACGGTGCTTGCAGTCCTCCATAAATTTTTTATTAATTTTGTTTGCTCTAAGCAAATCATCCCAATCCTGACCTTTGGGCAAGATATATATTTCGTGCTTTTCTCCAAGGTTGAGGAGCTTTTTAGCATGTTTTAAAGTATACTCAATCCCTGCCCTATCTCCATCTAAAGCAAGAATCCATGTGAGTTTTTTACTTCTTTGCTGCTGGATGAATGCTTCGGGAAAGTGATTACAGCTAAAAGCTGCGACCGCTTTATATTTGCGATGATACAATGCTATGGCATGAAAGATTCCTTCCACAATAAATATTTTATCACCCGTATTGATGGGCATATCTGGCGGTGACCAGACATCTCCTTTGTAAATAGAACCGTCAGCTTTTCGTTTTCCTCCAAAATTTGCTTTTTGTCCGTCTTTTGAAGTTTTATCTATGAGTCTTTCCCAATATCTGGTGCGGTTTTTATCCAGATAAAATCGCACAGTGCTACAAAATGTGTTTGTGTCAGGAAATAGGTATGCTTTCTGTTCATACCATCCTTTGATGATGGACAGATCAAAGCCTCGATCCTTAGTCAGGAAGGCGTCAGCGGTTCTGTTTGGATTTTGGTCTGTTGCAGGATATCTTTTTGAAAAACAGCTAAAAAGATCAGGATAAATGTTTTTGACACTTTCTTCGAATCCGCAATGGTTGAGCCTGTTGCATTTCAACTGCCACGGCTTTTCTTTGGAGATGAACAGCTCTCTTTTACCACATTGAGGACAAATTCCTTTAATCAAATTGGCTGCATTTTCTTGAAAGGCAAATTGCTCATCATTATACAGTCTATGGACTATTTCCGATGTGATCGCTTCTTTATTCATTTGAATCCCTTACCCCTGCAACCAGCTCTCTAACCATGTGATCAGATCTCCCCGAAGGTATGCGACTCTTCTTCCGCTTTTTATACTTTTCGGACCACGTCCTTGCGAATCCAGATTAGCAAGGTATCCGCTGGAAATAAGGCCGCCAAGATATAGCTGAACATCCTTGCGGGCAATGATAGGGGGAAGGGTTTGGTGCAGAATTTTGAGATCGGCACCGGAAGAGTCATTGGATTTTTTAGTTGGCATGCGTGTTAACCTCCGTACACGTGTTAGTATGTATGAAGCTTAGCACCGAGAGTGTAGCCGTGAGGAAAAGTGGGAAGTTTTTTTTACTTGTCACTCTTTTATAAATTAAAACAGTATCTTAATGCTCTTTGGGAGGGCTTTGGGAGTTTTTAATGCTGGAGATGTAATTTGTGAATGTTTTGTAAGTAATTCTTTTTGCATTCTTACTGGAGAAGTATTTGAGCCACTCTTTTTCTGTTAGAGCAACATCAGAATAATAAAGATTTTTTTCATGTATAACGGTCTGAAAAGTGCCAGCTTTTAAAGGCGTTTGGGGTGTGAAATTTGTTTTTAAGACGTTCCATATTTTACTCGCAGGCAAGTCGAAATCAATTTTATTTATGGAACACAGGAGCTTGAACCATTCAGGGACAAAGGGATTGAGCTTCGCAGGTAATTTGTTTTTATCCTCTGCGCTTATATGTATATGATCGGGAGTTATATTGAAATTAGCTATATCTGGAGTAGGTGCCTGCTTGGTTGTTTTAGGCTCAAGGGTGAAGTACTGAGGGATGCATTTGTTTATAATGTTAATTTGTTCAGCCATAAGGTTTAAAATTGATTCCGGTAAAAAATCGTATCTAGCATAAGCCCTTAAAGCTTCGTCCGCACTTGTCGCAATAGCGACAAGTGCTTTGAGCGGTTTGTAATGTGGTGAAAGGGTTATATCAAATGAAAAATTAATATGTGGAGAGTCTTTTTCGCGGAACTCCATAAAACGATAGAGAATAGGAAATTCTTCGACAATTGCAGCAATCTCTCTAGGGGAGAAAACGCACATTGCTCCCAATGCCCGGTCTTTTATTGCCCATACACTTTCTGCATTATGGAGTTCTAAGCAGGATGAACTGATCCGTTTAAGGTCATTCACCATATCTTCAATGTATTGAGGGGCTCTAGTATATCTTTTTTCGGGGTAGTAACCGTAAATCATCTTTTTGCTGGAGGTAGACATATATTCTCTCAGTATATTAGTTTTACTTGTGATGATAAGTGATCGTGAACATGGTTACCGAGAAAAGAGAATGAAGGCAATTTTATAAATTTGGTAAGAAAGTGGTAAGAACTAGCAAACCGCAAAAAAGAAAAAGGACTTAGATTTTCATCTAAGTCCTTGTTTTTCTTGTGGTGCGCCTGAGAGGATTCGAACCTCTGGCCTACGGATTCGTAGTCCGGCGCTCTATCCAGCTGAGCTACAGGCGCGCTTCGGAAGAAATTACTATGGAGAAAGTTCGTTTTCGTCAAGCATTATTTAAAATAAAGATGAACTTTTTTGATTTAAAATCGTCTCTTACTTTTGGTATAATATTTAACTATCTTAAATTGTTATCTAAAGTGTGTTTTTGTTATTTTGGAGAAAAATTAGGAATGGTAGAATTGTGAGAGCTATAAGAACTAAAACCCAGATTCTACCTTTGAAAATATTGTAATCCTCAAACAAGATAACCCATGAATTATTCATAATAAAATGTCCGAAAAGGAATTCAAAGGCTATTGTCAGTATCAGCCACATAAATCCTATCAGCAGCGCCTCTCCTGAAGAGTGTAATGGAAACTGTTTTTGGATAAAAAGAGTGTAAAAGGTAAAAAGGGCGATTGCCGTGACAGATGATAATTGATGAGATGCCAATTCTCCCAAATATTTAGCGTACAAAGTTTCTCTGATGATGCCGTTGGCTATGGCGATAAATATCATCGGAATCCATGCGGCAGCGTAGATGGCAATAGTTTGAGGATAAACGGTCATTTGTTTTTTCTTGGTCCCACCGTTTTTGCTGTAAGGGTAACTTGCGGAAAATTCTCTGTTTTATGAATGGATTTATCCGGCATTACCCACATGGCTGAACATTCGGGGTAAAAGCGCTTAATAAACCGGGTTCCGGCGATTGGGCCCATTATGAAAATGGTTGTGGCGAGAGCGTCAGCTGTTTCCGCGTTCGGCCCGATGGCTGTTGTCGCAATGCTTTCATGTGATGATCGCATCAGTGAAGGGTCTAAAATGTGATGCCTTCTGGATTCTCCGCGATTTGAATCAGTTGTGATGAACTGATAATAATCACCTGATCCGCAGACAGCTTTATTCTTAATGGATATATTCCCTAGCAGTCCCTCTTCACGAGGGTTTTTGATACCTATGGTCCATGTTCTGTTTCCGTAGCCGTAGAAGTCGCCTCCGGCTTCAACAAGGGCTGTTGTTATGCCTGCCTCTATGAGTTTTTTTGCCGCTGAATCTATGATCGTTCCTTTTGCTATTCCTCCGAGGTCTAGCGCCATGCCTTTGTGCGGGAGTTTTACTATGCCTTTATCAAGGTCTATTTCTACAAGTCTGTAATCAATCAGCGGTTTGCGTTTTTGTATGGTCTTTGGGGCCAGTGCATAATAAAATTGAGTGGTCGTAATAGCTCCGACGGTTATATCGAAGGTTCCGTTTGATTTTTCACTGAACTTCAAACCATGATCAATCAATTTAAGGGCTTCTTCTGAAATCGAAATTTCCTTAAGCCCCGCAGCTCTGTTAATCCTTCCGATGGAACCCCTTTTGTTACGGTGATCGAAATCCTTTTGAAGACTGCGCATTTTTGCAATTGCGTTGCGGGCAGCTTTTTCACCTTTTTTTGCTGATGGAGTTTCAAGGGTCAGGTTTACAATAGTTCCCATCGCAATATCGGTGTAGCGGAATAATGTTTGATCTGAGTTTTGTTTCGAAGGTTGTTTAAAGTCCTGTGTTAAGTTCGTCTGAATAATAAAGAGTATGAATATTAAGGCGATACTCGGGACTATGAGAACAGATTTGCGTTTAAACTTAACGCGCAGGGCCTGATTTAAAAGAGGTAAACAAAGGGCGGCTCCGGCAAGCGCAAGTAACTTAAATGAAATAGTAAGCTCACCTGAAAAATTAATAATTATTCCGGCAAGCAGAGGGCCGGCTATAAATCCTAAATTTGTGATCAGGTTTGCAATGCCTAATGTTTTACCCTGCTGAGGGCTTAGTTCAGAACATAGGGCCATGGAGCCGGGAATTGAAAGAGCAGAGCCTGTTCCTATAATGATACCAGCAAAAATAAATTCAGAGATGGCTGTGCAATCCGCTAGAAAATATAGTCCTGCCGCGCTGAGGAGCAGTCCTGAGCAAATAATAAATTCACGTTTGGTCTTAGAAAAGAAACGTCCTGCAAGCGGTAGTAAAAGTATGGTCGCGAGATTGGGAATAGAAAAAATTATCCCAGTTGTTACGGCAGGCAGTTGTAAGTTTGATTTTATTAGAATCGGGTAAAACGCAATCAAGCCTCCTATGCCGATTGTTCTTCCGAAGAGGGCAAGCAAAGTGGATCCGAATGTATATTTATTTTCAATCAGTTTGCGCTGAGGAGTTGTACGGGAAACGCAGCTTTGTGACGGCTCGCAAAGTGTGAAAAGTAAAAAGGAGGTCATCATACATAATGAGAGGGCCGTGAGGATCGGTATGAAATCTCGATCTATATATAAGAACCCTCCAATGAGAGGCCCGAGGAAGAAAGCTGTATTGATACCGGCCACAAGTGCTGAGAATCTTTTTGTAAGCTTGTTTCCGCTCGTTTGTGCTCCGACTGCCGCCATTCCGACTGTCTTGATAGCTCCGGCGCAGAGGCCCAGAGCGAACTGGATGGCGTAAAGGGATTCAATTGAGGGAGATATTAAATAAATGAGAGGTAGCAGGGCTGCAAGTCCTGCTGATATAAGCAGAATCTTTTTAGGTCCGTTACGGTCAGAGAGTATTCCTGAAAGAGGAGCAATGAGCAGTTTTGCAAGGAAGTATCCACTGAAAGCCGTCCCCAGCCACATTCCGCCTGCCATTTCATTAAGACTTAGCAGAGGGAGTGTGAATGTGAAAATCCCGATTCCGACTGACGCTATAAATGTAGCAGTAATCAGAAGTGGAATCTGGAATTGTTTTAGCTTTTGGCTACGCTTCGAATTATGAATAAGCATGATTCTTCAAACAGATCCGGAATTTGGTATGGTGCTAGAAATTCGGTGCGGATCGCTCCGACAATGTTACCATAAATAAGAAAGGATGTTTGCGGAAGAGGAAGTTGTTTTATGGAACCGTCTTCCATGCCTTTTTCCAGATAAGTTTCAATTTGATCAATAAGTCTTTGGAATTTTGCAGCGATTTCGTGTCTGTCCAGTTGCGGATTTTCGTCACTAAACGGTGAGCATCTGAGCAGAGCCGGAAAAGTCGTTCTATGTGCCATTGTAAAATCAAAATAGGATTCAACAAATATTCTTAAAGCATTTAAACCGTTTTCGGCCTTATCTGCTTTTTTGGTGAAAAGAGTCAGCATCTGGTCTATCAGTGCTTCTCCTGATTCAAGAAACAGATGATCTTTATTTCCGAAGTAGTGAGAGACCAGTCCTGAAGCTACACCTGCATGGTCAGCAATCATTTTGAGAGTGGTGCCTGTGAAGCCGTTAATTCCGAATTGTTCTTGTGCTGCGAGGAGGATCTTTTGTTTTTTGGTCATCTCTGCGAGGCTCCAAAGTTTTTAAAGCATGTTTGAAGTGAAGCTGAATTGCTGATACAGATATTTGTGAAAACTGTCCAAAAGGATTCAAGGTCAGTGGTTAAATGAATGTGTACTTAATGTGATTAATCCTCAAATTAAAATTTAACAAGGTTGTAAATTAGATAATTTGTGAAGTCATGAGAAAAAAAATAGAGGCTGACAATAATATTTTGATAGGTTATTGTGTCAATAAAAACGAATAAAGCTGTTTATTTTTAGCAGGATATCTCTCTAGTAACACTAATTACAAAAGTGTAACATGTCTGCGTTCGGCAAAAAACACGAGAGTTGTCAATATTTTTCTCAATATTGATTGACCAGCCAATTAAGGAATGATATTAGTCAAATCAGATGAAGGAAGCAAGCGACTTAAGTCGTTGCAGTTGACAAGCAGTGTTGAGAGTTTTGTGATTCTGGTCCTTTTTAAATTCTTTCCGGGAATCGTAGGAAATAGCTCCTGAGTGAGTTTACTTTTTTGAGACGATTTTTGGGAAGGCGGAGGATGTATGCCAGTTGGAAGTCAAAACATGATCAGCGCGTCCGGTCTAACCCGTTTTAGGCCGAAGCGACAAAATGAAATGCAGAATAGCTCAATGCTTAATTTTGCTTTCAGTGTCTTTTTTTTGTCTGCTTCTTTATCTTCTTCTATCATGCCTTTTTTCGCCTTTCTAAAAAATATATATAGACCTGTTTCGCTTCAAGCGTTTTTTCTTAAAAAGTCTTTCTTGCGCATCAAATCCATTTTTAATCACTTCTTTCGCATAAACTCATTCCGATTAATTCATTTACTTCACAGACATCTATTTTCAGATATTTTCCTGACATCAAATTATAAAGTATTTTCCTTTCGAGGGATTAGGTATTTTAAACCGGGCTGTTAGCTCGGTTTCTAGAGAGGTCTTGCCATCTCTTTAGAGTGTTTGAGTGCGGGACAAGGCTGTATGCAGACGAGTGGTCTGCGGCAGATTTGTACCACTGTAATCAGGCTGATGAGGTCATGTTGGTAGTCCATTAATGCGGGAGTAGTTCCGTCAAAGGAGGATGATTATGGCTTTAGATGTATCCCTGCACGGTGTGCGGCCGGGAAAACGAGATGCGGTTCTTGATTGGCTGCAAATGCTTACCGGTGTCGGATTGGTTGCCTTTATGTGGTGTCATATGTTGCTGGTTTCTTCGGTTGTAATATCACCGAAGGTTATGGATGCTATTGCCGGCTTCTTTGAATACACGTATATGGCTCAAGTTGGTGGCCCTTTGATTTTCTTGACTTTTCTGCTACATTTTGTGCTGGCAGCAAGAAAAATACCTTTCCGTTCCGACGGTCAGGCTGCCATTTGGCAGCATGCAAAAATGCTGAAACATCGTGACACATGGCTCTGGGTCGTTCAGGCCGTAACTGCCATGATCATTCTTGTCATGGGTGCTATCCATATGTGGGTGGTCCTGAATGATCTTCCAATCACCGCTGCAAAATCAGCAGCTCGTATGTCCGAGGGATGGTGGTTGTTATTTTATCTTATCCTTCTGCCTTGTGCCGAACTGCATGTCAGCATCGGTTTCTATCGCATCGGCGTTAAGTGGGGAGTTATCAAGACCGAGGGAAGAGCAAAAGCTAAGAGACTTGAGTTCCTTCTTTTTTCCATCTTCATGGTTATCGGCATTATCACTCTGATCAGGTTCGTAACTTTAAGTTAAACGGGGTTCATAAATGCAAACATATTACTCTGATCTCCTTGTCATCGGCGCCGGACTGGCGGGCGAGCGAGTGGCTGTTGAAGCCGCACAGGAAGGTTTTGACGTAATCTGCCTTTCCATTGTTCCTGCCCGCAGATCTCATTCTTCTGCGGCTCAGGGTGGAATGCAGGCCGCGCTCGGGAACTGTGTTAAAGGGGAAGGCGATAATGTCGACGTTCACTTTGCTGATACTGTCCGCGGTTCCGACTGGGGTTGTGACCAGGAAGTGGCAAGACTTTTTGCGGATGCCGCACCTATAGAAATGAGACGTCTGGCCCACTGGGGAGTGCCCTGGAACAGAGTTGTTCCCGGAAAGTCCTTCTACTTTAAGGGTGGAGAAAAATTTGACAAAGAAGAGAAAGAAGAGAAACGCGGCTTAATCACTGCACGTTCTTTCGGTGGAACCGCTAAATGGCGTACCTGCTATACTTCTGATGGAACCGGCCATGCTGTTATGTGTACTATGGATAACAGGTGTGCCCAGCTTGGAATTACTGTTCTTGACCGCAAAGAAGCAATCTCTTTGATTCATGACGGTGATACCTGTACCGGCGCAGTTGTCCGCTGTCTGCGTACCGGAGAACTGGAAGTTTACCTTTCCAAATCAACTGCAATTTGTACTGGCGGTTTCGGCCGTATCTATAAAGCTACTACCAACGCAGTAATCTGTGACGGTGGTGGACATATTATCGCTCACGATACAGGTGTTGTTCCTATCGGGAATCCTGAAGCTATTCAGTTTCATCCCACCGGAATTGTGCCTACCGACATTTTGGTAACGGAAGGTTGCCGTGGTGACGGTGGAACTCTGCTCGATGTTAATGAAGAAAGATTCATGAACATTTATGAGCCTGAGAAAGCTGAACTTGCTTCCCGTGATGTTGTTTCTCGCTGGATGACTCACCATATGCGTGAAGGTAAAGGCGTTAAATCTGCTTACGGTGAACATCTCTGGCTTGATATCCGCCATCTTGGCGACAAGCACATTTCTACCAAGCTTCGTGAAGTTGATGAAATCTGTAAAAACTTCCTTAATGTTGACCCCCGCACACAGCTTATTCCTGTCCGTCCTACTCAGCATTATACCATGGCCGGCGTTCGTACCAATAAAGACGGCGCAGTCTACGGTCTGAAAGGTCTGTTCTCAGCTGGTGAAGCCGCATGCTGGGATATGCATGGGTTTAACAGACTCGGCGGTAACTCACTTGCAGAAACCGTTGTAGCCGGTGGTATTATCGGGGTTAAGATTGTTGAATTCCTGAAAGGTTACGAAACTCAGTTTAAAACTGATGTTATTGCTGATGCTGTTCGTAAGCAGGAAGAAAGAATGCACAATCTTGCTCACAAAACCAACGGAACCGAGAATGTCTACAGAGTGCGTGAAGAGTTGCAGGAAGCTCTCATGCAGGGTTGCTTCGTATTCAGAAGTGATCCGGGTCTTAAGACTTGTATTGAAACTCTTAAAGGCACTCTTGAAAAAGCCCGCAAAGTCGGTCTTGTTTCAAATGGTGTCGGAGCCAACCACGAAATGGCTGCCGCCCTTAAGATTGTAGGGCAGGTCAAACTCGGACTCTGTATTGCGCAGGCTGCTCTGGTTCGTACTGAAAGCCGTGGATCTCACAATCGTGAAGACTTCACCGAGCGTAATGACCGCGACTGGCTTAAGAGAACTCTTGCATACTGGCCTGAAGGCAGTGATATGCCTGAACTTAAGTATGAAGAAGTCACTCCCGTATATGAAATTCCACCGGGAGATCGCGGTTACGGTGCCGGAAAGATAATCGAAGCTGACAAGGCTGAGATTGAAGCAAAAATGATCAAGAGATAAACTCCTGAAAGTAATCAAGGAACACAAAATGAGCAGAAAACTCGAATTCGATATATTCCGCTATAATCCGCAGGAGAAGAGTTCCGTTCCGCACATGCAGACTTTTGTTCTGGATGAGACTGAGAACATGACCCTCTTCATTGCACTTAATCGCTTGCGCGAGGAACAGGACCCCGGCCTGATCTTCGATTTCTGTTGCCGCGCAGGTATTTGCGGAGCATGTGCCATGGTTGTGAACGGCCGTCCCGGACTGGCCTGTCAGACAAAGACTATTGACCTTCCAACACGGATAACGTTGCTGCCTCTTCCGGTTTTTAAACTGATCGGTGACCTTTCAGTTGATACCGGAGTCTGGTTCAGAGATATGTATCAGACTACAGAGTCATGGGTTCATACTCATAAAGTATTTGAAGATAGTGCTATCGAAGAACGTATGGAAAATGACGTTGCCGAACAGATTTACGAACTCGAACGCTGTATTGAATGCGGTTGCTGTGTCTCCGCTTGTGGTACTGCCCGTTTGCGTGACGATTTCATCGGGGCCGCCGCTCTTAACCGTATTGCTCGATTCGTTGTTGATCCTCGGGACCAGCGTACCGATAGAGATTATTTTGAAATAATTGGAAATGATGAAGGAATCTTCGGTTGTATGGGCTTACTTGGTTGTGAAGATGTCTGTCCTAAGAATCTTCCTTTACAGAACCAGTTAGGCTTCCTGCGTCGCAAGATGGGTATTACCGCTATTAAGGAAATATTTAGGAAGTAGATGATGCGAACTATTAAAGCTGAAACTGTCATTGATGCTGTGGCGAAGATGTGTGTAAGCGCAAACCGCTACTTGCCGGAAGACGTGCGTAAACGTTTTGAAGAATGTGCTGCTGCGGAAGATTCCGCTGCTGCCAAAGAAGTCTTCAGGCAGATCAAAGAAAACTGGGAACTGGCCGAAAAATCAGGTCTTCCACTTTGTCAGGACACCGGACTCGCTGTTTACATCGTAGACGTAGGTGAAGATGTTCAAATTGAAGGAATGACCCTGCGTGAAGCCATCACGGAAGGAACCCGCAAGGGATATGAGGAAGGATACCTTAGAAAATCCTCCTGTGATCCTTTGACCCGTAAAAACACAGGCGATAATACTCCTGCGATTATTCATTTTGATATCGTCCCCGGTGACAGAATCAAAATTACCTTTATGGCGAAAGGCGGCGGTTCTGAAAATATGAGCCGTGTTACCATGCTTGCCCCTGCTCAGGGTTGGGAAGGTATCAAGAAATATGTCATCGAACGCGTTGCGGAAGCCGGTCCGAATCCCTGTCCTCCCACAATGGTAGGTATCGGTGTCGGCGGAACTTTTGAATACTCCGCACTTTTGGCTAAAAAGTCTCTCATGAGAAAAGTAGGTGAGCCGAGTCCTGATCCTGAGATCGCAAAACTCGAAGCTGAACTTATGGAAGATATTAATAAACTGGGCATCGGCCCCATGGGACTTGGTGGTAAAACCACTGTTTTCGATGTGAAAATCGAAATGCGTCCCTGTCATATTGCCAGCCTTCCGCTGGCTGTTAACATCCAGTGTCATTCGTCAAGGCATGAGGAGGTGGTCTTATAATGGCTGAATATTCACTCACCACCCCGCTTACCGATGAGGACATGGTGCAGCTTAAAGCCGGTGATGTCGTAAAACTGACCGGAACTATTTATACTGCGCGTGACTCCGCCCATAAGAAACTGGCTGATCTGCTTGATAAAGGAGAACCTCTTCCTTTCGACCTGAAAGGTTCAGTTGTTTATTATGTCGGACCAAGTCCGGCCCCTCCAGGCAGACCTATCGGCGCAGCAGGCCCAACTACCAGTTATCGCATGGATACTTATGCTCCCCGTCTGCACAGTCTTGGGCAGAAAGCCAGCATAGGAAAAGGAAAGAGAAGCGAAGAAGTTAAGCAGGCCCTTAAAGATAATAAGGCTGTTTATTTCGGAGCAACCGGCGGAGCCGGAGCTCTTCTGTCTATGTGCATCAAAGAAGCAAAGGTAATCGCTTTTGACGAGCTCGGCCCGGAAGCTATCCGTGAGTTGACCGTTGAAGATTTTCCTTTACTGGTCATCAACGATTGTCATGGCGGAGAACTTTACGCCGTTCCGAATCGTAAAGCCGCAGGTCTTTAAATAACTACTTATTGCTAAAATAGAGGTCGAATACAACGGTTAACTCAGGAGAAAGTTATGGCTCTTTTCACTAGACAGGAAGCGCTTGATTATCATTCCAAAGGCAGAAGAGGTAAAGTTGAAGTTGTTCCGGTTAAACCTTGTGCAACTCAGAAACACCTTTCCATGGCTTACAGTCCCGGCGTAGCCGAGGCTTGCATGGAAATCGCTGCAGATAAGGAAAAATCATATCTCTACACAGGTCGTGGAAATTTGGTAGGAGTTGTTTCAAACGGAACTGCCGTTCTTGGTCTTGGAAATATAGGGCCTGAAGCAGGTAAGCCTGTTATGGAAGGCAAAGGTGTTTTATTTAAAGTCTTTGCAGATGTCGATGTTTTCGATATTAACCTTAATGTAACTGATCCTGATGAACTTTGCGCTATCGTAAAAGCACTTGAGCCTACTTTCGGTGGTATCAACCTCGAAGACATTAAAGCTCCTGAGTGTTTCTACATTGAAGAAAAGCTCAAAAAAGAAATGAATATTCCGGTCTTTCACGATGACCAGCACGGAACCGCAATTATTTCAGGTGCCGGACTGATCAATGCCGCAGAAATTACCGGTAAGAAAATTGCTGATATGCGTCTTGTTGTTTCCGGTGCCGGCGCAGCTGCTATCGCTTGTACCAACTTCTATATGTCACTCGGAATTAAACGTGAAAACGTTGCGATGTTTGACTCAAGAGGACACATCAACAAAAGCCGTTCAGGATTGAATGCTCAAAAGCTGGAATATGCAACAGACAAAGAGTACAAGGACTTAGCTGATGCCATGAAGGGCGCAGATCTGTTCCTTGGTCTTTCCGCAAAGGGTATAGTCTCAAAAGATATGGTTAAATCCATGGCGGATTCACCTATCATCTTTGCCTGTGCTAATCCTGATCCTGAAATCAGTTATACTGACGCTAAAGAAGCAAGACCCGACGCTATTATGGGAACAGGTCGTTCTGACTATCCTAATCAGGTCAACAATGTTCTTGGCTTCCCCTTCATTTTCAGAGGTGCGCTTGATGTTCGTGCAACCACCATTAATGAAGAAATGAAAATTGCAGCTGCTAATGCTCTTGCTGCTCTGGCAAAAGAACCGACTCCTGATTATGTATGCAAAGCCTACGGGGTTGATAAGCTTGAGTTCGGTATTGATTATATTATTCCTAAACCTCTTGATCTGCGTTTGATCGAGTTTGAATCCGCCGCTGTTGCACAGGCTGCAATGGACACCGGAGTGGCTCAGATCACGATTGATATTGAAGAGTATAAGAAAGAATTGCGTGAACGTCTGGCTGCTTCCAGAACTCGCGTCAATGACTTTATTGAATCTTACGATTTGGGAATTTAATTTGAAAAATCCTTTCCGGCTTCAAATGAAGCCGGAAAGGTAAAATAGGTGATGAGGTCTTGTATATGAGTTATCAGCAGTCTGCATAAGGATTAGGTGGGGTGTGATTAAGGTGCGTTGACAATCTGTTTTTTTAAGCAGAGCACCAGATTGCATTTAATTTGTCCGCAGACTGCATAAGCGCAAAGTGAGGGACTATGGGCGCTCAAGAGGACAGTGGTAAAGGTAGAATAATTGGCTTCTTTTTAGGACCGATTGTGTTTTTGACAATGATATTGATGTCGGCTCCGGATGGCATGAATCCGTCTGCATGGAAAGTTGCAGCAGTGACAGCCTTGATGGCAATCTGGTGGATATCAGAAGCTATTCCAATTCCGGCTACGGCTTTGATGCCGATCGCATTGTTTCCGCTTTTAGGGGTTATGAAATCTAAAGCGGCATGTGCTCCGTATTCTAACCATTTAATCTATCTTTTCATGGGTGGCTTCTTTTTGGCTGTCACAATGGAAAGGTGGAATTTACATCGTCGAATTGCGATTCACACAATTAAAGCGGTTGGAACAAGTCCGGGTCGTATGATTCTCGGATTTATGATTGCTACCGGTTTTCTTTCAATGTGGGTGTCCAATACTGCTACTGCAATGATGATGGTTCCCATCGGTCTGGCTGTTATTCAGCAGGCAACAGGTTTTGATTCTCAGACTCTCAGAGCGTGCCCTTCTTCAGGCCCTGAATCAAACTTTGGTAAGTGTCTCATGCTCGGTATCGCCTATTCTGCCTCTATGGGTGGTGTCGGAACAATCATCGGTACTCCTCCGAATACAGTCATGGTCGGTATGGTCGACAAAATGTACGGCGTACAGATCGGTTTCGGCGAATGGATGCTTTATGGTGTTCCTCTTGCCGTGGTCATGATTGCTGTTTCATGGTGGATTCTCACGCAGATTTTGTTCCCGACCAAGGGAATGGAGCTTGCCGGTGGTGAAGCCATTATTGATCAGGAGCTTGAAAAGCTTGGACCAATGTCCAAGGAAGAAAAGTATATCGTTATTGTCGGTTGTTTTATCGCTGCTTTCTGGCTGTCTCGCGGTTTCCTGAAAAAAGCGGCATTCATGCAGGACCTCTGGCCTAACTTTGGTTTCGTACATGATGCTACAATCGGTATTCTCGGCTCACTTATCCTCTTTGCTATTCCTACTAATTTTAAAAAAGGCGAATTCCTTCTTGATTGGAAGACCGCTGTTAAAATTCCATGGGATGTAATTCTGCTCTTCGGTGGTGGTCTGGCAATTGCGAATGGTTTTGCTAAAACCGGACTTGCCTCTTTCATTGCATCCAGATTGACCATGCTTGAAGGTATGTCTCTGCTTGCATTTGTCGCTGTAGTTGTTGTTATCACCATCTTCCTGACAGAAATTACTTCCAACACTGCTACCGCAACATTGCTTGTGCCTATTATGGGTAGTGCCGCAATTGCTATGGGTGTTCATCCCTTCGCAACTATCGTCGGCGCTTGTGTGGCAGCATCCTTCGCATTCATGCTTCCCGTTGCAACACCGCCGAACGCGGTTATTTTCGGGAGTGGGTGTATTTCGATTAAACAGATGGCCGCGGCCGGCTTTTGGCTAAACATATTCGGAGCGTTCTTAATAACGTTCTCCGTAGTTTATGCCCTGCCGATCCTCTGGGGTATCGATTTGCATGTACTTCCCGCATGGGCTGTAATGCCTAATTAAGACTACTCTCTTGTTTCCGGGCGATAAGGTTTTATCGCCCGGAAACATTCTTGAAAGATATTTAACATTTACAGTATATTGTAGCTTTTAAACCTGTCGTAAAATTACGTCGGACTCGATTCGTACGTCCTGAAGATAAAAAAATTTCTGACCGAAGCCGGATTTAAAAAGCGAGAGAACAACTAAAAACGTCCCTTCTGCTTTCGCTTTTTTGACGGTGCTTCTTAATTTAAAAAATTAAGAATTATCGGTCGACAATGTATGACAACAGTTTGTTTATTCGTTCTGATTTACGCTACCCGCAAGGCGGAAAAATTACGGATAAAGTTTCGGGTTGTCATGGGAGACATCAAAATGCCTCGCAAGCATTTTCCCGGCAGTGGCGCTATAGTTTGCCTGCTCATCGCAACATCGAGTTGTAGCGCTTACGACTTGGCAGTAAGGCGGACCTCATCAGCACCTCCTGCGTCCGCTGCCGGGATGTCTCCTACAAATAGAAATAGAAGAGTGAAATAAAAAATAACTTCTGCTAGAGTGAGTTTTTATTTCAGTTCATTAATCCGGAGATGATATGTCGAATTGTTTATATATAGCGGCGACAGAAGCTCGTAGCGGTAAGTCCGCCATAGTGCTCGGAGTAATGCAGCTGTTGCTGACTCATGTACGTAAGGTTGCGATTTTCCGGCCTATTATTCATGACGATTTTGGCGGAGGGCGGGATCATGATATCGATTTAATTTTGCGCCATTTTAAACTTCCTCAAGAATATAAGACAACTTACGCCTACACCCAGAGTCAGGCGACTCGTATGCTTAATGATGGCAAGCATTCTTTATTAATGGAAAATATTCTTGGAAAGTTCAGAGATCTCCAGCAGGAATATGATTTTGTACTTTGCGAAGGTTCTGATTATCTGGGTGGAGAAGCCGCTGTTGAATTTGAGATAAATATGGACGTTGTGAGCAATCTCGGTTGTCCGGTGCTGGCAGTGCTTAACGGCATGAATAGTGAGGAAGATGAAATCTGTGATCTGTCTCAGCGGACATTTGAATTGTTTAAAGAAAAGGGTTTGGACGTCATCGCAGTTATGATCAACAGGGCGGAGAAGAAGTTTTCCAGTGATTTGGTTGATAGGATTAAATCTGGTTTTAGTAGTGATAATAAACCTCTTGTCTATATAATTCCCGACGACAAACGACTTGGTAATCCAACTGTAAAAGATGTTTTGACGTGGCTTGATTGCAAGGTTTTGTACGGTGCAGACAGACTTGAAACACCCGTAAATGATTACGTTGTTGCTGCGATGCAGATTGAGAATTTTTTGAAGTATGTGAGCGAAGGAAGCCTTATTATTACCCCTGGAGACCGCTCGGATATAATCCTTGCAAGTCTGGCTTCGCGGCTTTCTGATGTTTACCCCAAGATTGCCGGTATTCTGTTGACAGGTGGTATACAGCCGGCAACAACCGTGCATCATTTGATAGAAGGCTGGAAAGGCGTGCCTATACCTATTCTTCTTGTTCCGGATCATACTTATAGAACCGCGCAAATCCTGCAAGGTCTACACGGAACCATTGATCCTGAAAATAAAGTTAAGGTTTTGTCTGCACTGGGACTTTTTGAAACATGTGTAGATTCACATGAATTGCAACATAAACTGGTTTCAACAACATCTTCAAGAATTACTCCATTCATGTTTGAGCATACGTTGCTTCATAAAGCCCGTGAGAAAAAACAGCATATTGTTTTACCGGAAGGAACAAGTGAAAGAATTTTAAGAGCTGCGGATATTTTGAAACGCAGAGATGTTGTGGATATTACGCTGCTCGGCAACGAAGATGAAGTGCGGCAGATTGCGTCCAACCTTGATATCAGTCTTAAGGGTATAAATGTTGTTGATCCTGTAAAATCAGTGCATTTTGAGAAGTTTGTTGATGATTACTACGAGCTTCGCAAGCACAAGTGTATCATGAAAGAGGATGCTCGTGATCGCATGAGCGATCCGACATATTTCGGAACAATGATGGTCTGGAAAGGCATAGCAGGCGGTATGGTTTCAGGGTCGGTTACTACAACAGCGCAAACGATTAAACCCGCGTTTGAATTTGTTAAAACAAAGCCCGGCGTATCAATTGTTTCAAGCGTTTTCCTCATGTGTCAGAATGATCAGGTTATGGTTTATGGAGATTGCGCTGTAAATCCGAATCCCAATGCTCAGGAGCTGGCTGAAATTGCGATCAGCTCGGCTGAGACTGCAAAAATTTTCGGTGTTGAACCGAGAGTGGCAATGCTTTCGTATTCAACAGGTGTTTCAGGCAAAGGCAAAGATGTAGACAAGGTAATGGAAGCTACTGAAATTGTTCGTGCAAAAGCACCCTGGTTGGCCGTGGAAGGGCCTCTCCAGTATGATGCGGCAATCGATCCCGATGTTGCAGCAGAACTTATGCCGAACAGCGCGGTTGCGGGAAAGGCTACTGTATTAATTTTCCCTGATCTCAATACAGGTAACAATACTTATAAGGCTGTTCAAAGATCGGTACCCGATTCAGTTGCTATAGGCCCGATACTGCAGGGGCTTAAAAAGCCTGTTAATGATTTAAGCAGAGGGTGTCAGGTTCGCGATATTGTAAATACTGTAGCGATTACGGCTATTCAAGCTCAAGCTGAGGAGGAGGCTGGCCAGAGTGTGAAAGTATCAGTTTAGTGTTTCAACGAGCTTTGTAAGTTAAATTTAATTCGGTTGCGTCAGTTCGGAATTGTGGTATGTTGATAATAATCGGTTGTGCCCTTATTTTACGGGTAGGCAAGCGGTATACACATATGCTACTATGCGTCCCTGCACTCCTTCCCAACCAAAAGACACGGAGAAAGTATAATGGCTAAAAAAATGAAAACTATGGATGGCAACCAAGCCGCTTCATACGTAGCGTATGCTATGTGCGAAACCGCAGCTATCTATCCGATAACTCCCTCCTCACCTATGGCCGAATTCGCTGACGAATGGGCTCTTAAGGGAGTAGAAAATATTTTCGGAACCACGATGGAAGTTCGCGAACTGCAGTCAGAAGGCGGAGCCTCCGGAGCTCTTCACGGTGCTCTCGCAGCTGGTAACCTTTCCTGTACGTTCACAGCTTCTCAGGGTCTTCTTCTGATGATTCCTAACATGTATAAGATTGCCGGTGAGCTTCTCCCCACAGTCTTTCATGTTTCAGCTCGCGCTTTGGCGGGCCACGCTCTTTCCATTTTCGGTGACCATCAGGACGTAATGGCCTGTCGTCAGACCGGATTTGCAATGCTGGCTTCCAACTCTGTTCAGGAAAGTCTCGACCTTGCGCTTGTATCACATCTTGCAACTGTCGAATCAGATATTCCTTTTATGCATTTCTTTGATGGTTTCAGAACTTCTCATGAAATCCAGAAAATTGAACTTATCGATTATGAAGATATGGCAAAAGCCCTTAACTGGGAAAAAGTCAGAGATTTCCGTGATCGCGCTTTGAATCCTGAACATCCTCACACCAGAGGAACTGCTCAGAATCCGGATATTTACTTCCAGGCTCTTGAATCAATCAATCCTTATAGAGATGCAGTTCCTGGTCACGTTGAAGATGCAATGAAAAAAGTGGCGGATATCACTGGTCGCGAATACAAATTATTCGACTATGTTGGTGATCCTGAAGCTGAAGATGTTATCATCGCTATGGGTTCCGGTTGTGAAGCCATTGAAGAAACCATCACAAGGCTGAATGCACAGGGTGAAAGACTTGGACTTGTAAAAGTCAGACTTTTCCGTCCGTTCTCAATGGAACATCTGGGACGCGCACTACCTGCAACTACTCAGCAGATTACTGTTCTCGACCGCACTAAAGAAGGCGGCGCAATCGGTGATCCTCTGTATCTTGATGTTTGTACTGCTCTCAGAGAAATGAATATTGATCTTCCTGTTCACGCTGGTCGTTACGGCCTCGGTTCTAAGGAATTCACTCCTTCCATGGTCAAGGCTATCTACGACAACATGAAAGCTCTTGTTCCAAGACATCATTTCACTGTCGGTATCACTGATGATGTTTCCCGTCTTTCTCTTGAAGTCGGCCCGAATCTGGACGTTACTCCTGAAGGCACTGTTCAGTGTAAGTTCTGGGGTCTCGGTTCCGATGGAACTGTCGGTGCAAATAAACAGGCAATTAAAATTATCGGTGATAAAACCGATATGTTTGCTCAGGGTTATTTTGCTTATGATTCCAAGAAATCAGGTGGTATCACTGTATCGCATCTGCGCTTTGGTGATAATCCTATTAAATCAACATATCTTGTTGAAATATCAGATTTCATAGCTTGTCATAATCCAAGTTACGTAAAACTTTACGATCTGCTTGACGGAATTCGTGCCGACGGAACATTCCTGCTGAATACCAGCATGGGACTTGAAGAGCTGGAAGCAGAATTGCCTGCAAAGCTTCGCCGCAAAATTGCTGAGAACAATCTTAAGTTCTACACAATTGATGCAGTTAAGATTGCAGGTGCAGTCGGTCTTGGCGGCCGCATCAACATGATCATGCAGACAGCATTCTTTAAATTAGCAAAAGTTATTCCTTTCGCGGACGCAGTTGCTTACCTTAAAGAATCAATTAAAGCAGCATACGGCAAAAAGGGCGATAAAATCGTCAATATGAATAATTCCGCTGTTGATGAAGCTGAAGCTAACATCAACGAAATAAAATACCCTGAATCATGGGCAACTGCTGTAGATGCGCAGGACGAAGAAGTTTTCGAGCCTGAATTCATCACAAATGTTGTTAACCCTATCCTTGCTCAGAAAGGTGACGAATTACCTGTCAGCGCATTTTCACCAGACGGACGTTTCCCAATGGGAACCAGCCGTTTTGAAAAACGCGGTGTAGCAATTATGGTTCCTGAATGGAACAAAGAAAACTGTATTCAGTGTAACCAGTGTTCATTCGTCTGTCCGCACAGTGCTCTGCGCGCCGTGCTTGTCAACGAAGAAGAAAAATCAATTGCTCCTGATAGTTTTGAAACTGTTGAAGCTAAGGGTAAAGGATTTGATGGTCTGCAGTATCGTATGCAGGTCAACTCTCTTGATTGCCAGGGTTGCGGAAACTGCGCGGATATTTGTCCTGCGAAAGAAAAAGCTCTGGTTATGAAACCTATCGCTTCTCAGACAGAGGTTCAGGTTCCTAACTATGACTTCTCTGAGATTGTCTCCTTTAAGGATGACATTCTGCCTCGCACAACTGTTAAGGGCAGCCAGTTCCAGCAGTCTTTGATGGAATTCTCCGGTGCCTGCGCAGGTTGTGGTGAAACTCCATATGCAAAAGTTCTGACCCAGCTCTTCGGTGAGCGCATGATTATCGCCAACGCAACAGGTTGCTCTTCTATCTGGGCAGCATCGGCTCCTTCCACTGCATATTGCGAGAATATGGAAGGACACGGACCAGCATGGGGTAACTCTTTATTTGAAGATGCCGCTGAATATGGTTTCGGTATGGAAATGGCTGTTTCCAATCGTCGTAACCGTCTGGTCGTGCTCATGAAGCAGGCTATGGAAGGCGATATCAGTTCAGACTTGCGCGAAGCCATGACAGGCTGGATTGAAAATAAAGATGATGCTCAGAAATCACTTGAATACGGTGATAAACTTCGTGACTATCTTGCAGTTGAAGCTGATTGCAGTGATTTGCTTTGCGAAATTGAAGAGCAGGAAGATATCTTCACCAAGAAGTCAGTATGGTGCTTCGGTGGTGACGGATGGGCATATGACATCGGCTTCGGCGGTCTTGACCACGTTCTTGCTTCCGGCAAGGATATCAACGTACTGGTAATGGATACCGAAGTGTATTCCAACACTGGTGGTCAGGCTTCTAAAGCGACTCCACTCGGGTCTATCGCTAAGTTTGCAGCCGGTGGTAAGCTGACTGCCAAGAAAGATCTTGGACGTATGATGATGACTTACGGTTACGTCTACGTAGCATCCGTATCCATGGGTGCTAACAAGAATCAGGTAATGAAAGCATTCCTTGAAGCGGAATCCTACCCCGGACCATCCCTTGTTATCGCATACGCACCTTGTATTAATCAGGGAATCAAGAAGGGTATGGGTAAAACTCAATACGAAGGTAAACTCGCTGTTGATTCCGGTTATTGGCCTCTTTATAGGTTTGACCCACGCCGCGCTGAAAATGGTGAGAATCCTCTTATTCTTGAATACAAGAACCCAGATGGAACTCTTCAGGAATTCTTGTCCGGCGAAAATCGCTACGCAATGCTCGAGCGCATGATGCCCGAGACTTCCAAGACATTGCGTTCTGGAATTGAAAAGGATTGTTTGCAGAGATATAAACTTCTCAAGCAGCTTTCCGAACTGGATTATTCCTTTGATGAGCCAGTTGAAACTCCAACTGAGTAGTCTCTGTACATTATGAATTAAAAAGCCCCCGGATTCGTTAAGTCGAATTCGGGGGTTTTCTAATGGTAAAGAAGTCACGTTTTAAGGCTTGTTTATGCTGAATTCTTCTTAAGCATAGTAAGTTCGGATTGAAGTAGGGCTAATTCGGATTGTTTCATTTTTAAAGATTCAGCAGCTTTTTCATCAGTGGAAGATTTTGCTCTGAGTTCTTGAATTTCAGCTTCTTTTTCTTCAATTTCTTTTTCTTTGTCGCTTATTTTATCAGAGCTTGCAGTTGAACCTTGGGCTGCTTCGCCTCCTTTCGCCTTACCTGCACCTTTAGCTCCTTCTGGAGGTGGACCTTCTCCTTTGCCTTCTGGCGGCCCTTCACCGTTTCCTCCGGGTGAAGGAGGCATGCCCTCAACCTTGGATGGATCAAGTCCGTGATCTTTAGCAAATTCATCCATGGTTCCTTTCAAATCTTCTTTCTGCTTGTCAGAAAGCTCAGAAGGATCGTCTGCTCCGTATTCATCAAGTTTTGATTTGAATAAAGTCATCGCTTCTGCTGAAATGGTAACCGTGTCTCCGGATTTCATTTTAGTTTGAATTAATTCTTCATCCTCAACCTGTTTTTGCTTAACAACTTGACCAGTGTCTAAAACACCATTGGCCATGCTGCCATCCAGTGATGAAATTCCAACCATGAAAACCTCCTTTTTTGGAATATAAAAAGTTGCAGATGATGTCTTTAAGCAAGTTTATGACCAAGTTGTGTTAAGAATTATAAAGTTGAATAAAGTTAAAAAGATAAGCTTAAGCAGTCTTTGCTTTTCTATATGATTTCAGTGAGAAGTAGTGTGGAATGCTTTTTGTCGATGTGTGGAATGCTTTTTGTCGATGTGTGGAATTATGTTTTACAACGATATCTTTTCCGGCAGTTTTTTCTATATATTATAGTCCGGGGGAGGAACTTACTTCCATAACCACCGAGCTGTTTTTTGAACGCAGTATATATTCTCTGTGTTTCGACCTTTCTTGATAAAAAAATCATTTCAGGCAACAACATGCATATGCACATTAAAGGAGAGAACGTTTGATATGATTACAGCAAATTCCCCGCTGGATGAGAAAGTAGCAGATACTGCCGCTCAAATGAAAACTGTTTTGCGTGAATATGAGCCGTCAAAAATTGCGGTTGCATGGACTGGCGGAAAAGATTCCACAGTAGTTCTTGCCATATGGCGCGAAGTTCTTAAGGCTGAAGGGCTGTTTAATCCTTTATCTTTTTCTATTGATACAGGTGTTAAGTTCCCTGAGGTGATGGCATTCAGAGACAGCTTGGCACAAGAGTGGGACATTGATTTAAAAGTTCTTCGTCCTGAATTGGATATAAAAACATACCCTGTAGCAAAAGATACAGTTTCCTGCTGCCGCGATTTAAAAATAAAGCCGCTTCAAAAGGCGTTGGCAGAATATGACATTCAGGTTTTAATCACCGGAATCCGGCGTGATGAGCATCCGAGCAGAGCCGCTAGAGAATCACTTGAAAAGCGGGAAAATCCAGATCATATTTTACTTAATCCTATCCTTGAGTGGACAGAGATGGATATCTGGTCATTTATTACTATGCACGCTCTTCCGCATTGTGAACTTTACGATCAAGGATATAGGTCGCTTGGATGCCAGCCCTGCACAGTATTGGGAGATGGCGGGAGCGAACGGCAGGGCCGAAGCGAAGATAAAGAAAAAAATCTGGAATTACTAACATCACTGGGATATTTCTAATGAAAATAAATTTTTGTGACGCAACATATGAAGTTGATAGCTCGTGGGATTCTTTTTTTACTACCGAAAAGCTTATTTTGCTTAAATATATCGAGTTTGCGGTCGGGACTAATTTTACCCCTCCGGCTGATAGGGTTTTGCGTTTTACGCAAGTTAATCTTGATAAGGTTCGGGTCGTTATTATCGGACAAGACCCATACCCACAGCGCGGAGTCGCAACTGGGCGTTCGTTTGAAGTCGGGAATATTGATCGTTGGGCTGACCTTAAACGAAATGCGTCATTAATGAACATGCTTAAGCTGTTTCATAAAAATTATACCGGAGCATCTGAAATCGCTGCTATCAGTAAGGTCCGCGAAGATATTGATGCCGGACTTTTCCCCATCCTTCCGCCGACTGAATTATTCACTCATTTTGAGGAGCAGGGCGTATTAATGCTCAATGCCGCTTTTACCTGTGAAATTGATAATTCAGGTAGTCATACTGAGAAGTGGCAACATTTTTCAACAGAGTTACTGACTTTTATAAGTAATAAAAAGCCGCAAGCAAAATGGTTTCTCTGGGGAAAAGATGCTCAAGAATTTTGTTCGTTTGTACCGGATGCTCAAAAACTTACGAGCTATCATCCCCGCCTATTCGACCAAAAAGAAGGTTCATTCCTAAAGGAAAATCATTTCGCAAAATGTTCTGAAATAAATTGGATCAAATGATTTTTAAAGTTTTAAAAGTAGTTTCTTTTTAAATACCCTTCTTTAGTTAAAAAGTTTTGGGATTCTTAAACCCTTTTCCCAAAAGGGTTTAAGCTGCCAGAGGCTATTATTTTCTTACTAGCTGTGGAGGTTGGCTCCGTGGCTGATATATATTATGCTCCTGCTCACGCATTTTTAGTTAATCGCGATAATTGAATAAATCAGGTGAAAAATGATCAATAGAAAAAAGACTCGTGAACTGTTCATAGGGAACGTGGGAATCGGCGGAGACAATCCTATCCGTGTTCAGTCCATGTGTAATACCGATACCCGTAACGTGCTTACTACCGGAACGCAGATCAATGCACTGGCAGAGGCGGGTTGTGAGATTGTGCGTGTAGCTGTGCCGGATGAAGAAGCGGCCGCCGCTTTGGTGGAAATTCGTAAGAATTCTCCTGTCCCTTTGATTGCGGATATTCATTTCGACTATCGTCTTGCTCTTGCTGCGATTGATGCAGGAATTGACGGACTGCGTATCAATCCCGGTAACATCGGCGGAGAAGATAAGGTTGATGCTGTTGTTTCAGCGGCAAAAGACCGCGGAGTCCCAATCCGCATCGGGGTTAATGGCGGTTCACTGGACAAGGTACTGCTTGCCAAGTATGGCGGACCCACACCTGAAGCAATGGTGGAAAGTGCTTTGGAACATGTGGCTCTTCTTGAAAAAAGAAATTTTCATGATATTAAAATATCGCTGAAATCCTCCTCCGTTTTAAACACCATAGCCGCTTATAAACGGCTGTCTGAGAAGGTTGATTATCCTCAGCACGTAGGCATCACCGAGGCCGGAACTCTTGTTCGCGGAGCGGTAAAGTCTGCGGTTGGGCTTGGTATTTTATTCTGGGAAGGTCTGGGCGACACCATGCGTGTTTCACTGACTCATGATCCTGTTGCCGAAGTAGGCGTTGCGTGGGAAATTTTGCGTGCGCTTGGTCTTCGTGAAAGAGGGCCTGAGATTGTGTCGTGTCCTACCTGCGGAAGAACCGAAATCAATCTTATTGAACTGGCTCAGCAGGTCGAAGAAAATCTGCGCGGTGTTAAGGATGTTTTTACCGTTGCCGTTATGGGTTGCGTTGTAAACGGACCGGGAGAAGCTCGCGAAGCTGATATCGGTATTGCCGGAGGCCGTGATCTAGGTATTATTTTTAGAAAAGGTGAAGTTGTCCGCAAGATTCGGGGGGCTGAAAACCTTTTGCCCGAATTTATGAAAGAGATCGAATCATTTTTGGAAGAAAAAAGAGGAAAATAAATGCGTTTAAGCCGTTTTTACATACCGACATTGAAAGAAGATCCTTCCGACGCGGAAGTTGTTTCACATAAACTTCTCATGCGTGCAGGGATGATCCGTAAGGTTACCAGTGGCATTTACAACTATCTGCCTCTTGGACTTAAATCCTTGAACAAAGTTGCAAATATCGTTCGCGAAGAAATGAACCGTGCTTATGCTCTCGAAGTGCTGATGCCTATGGTTCAACCCGGTGATCTGTGGCAGGAAACAGGTCGTTGGGATTTTTACGGAAGTGAACTTCTCAGAGTGAAAGACCGTCACGGGCGTGACTATTGCCTCGGACCTACGCACGAAGAAGTTGTTACTGACTTAGTTCGCGGAGAAGTTAAATCATACAAACAGCTTCCGCTTAATCTATATCAGATTCAGACCAAATTCCGTGACGAAATCCGTCCCCGTTTCGGCCTGATGCGTGGTCGCGAATTTGTTATGAAAGATGCCTATTCCTTTGATAAGGATGAAGCCGGAGCAGAAGATTCCTATCGCTTGATGTTTGAAGCGTATAAAAAAATATTCTCCCGTATCGGGCTGCGTTTCCGTCCTGTTCAGGCTGATTCCGGTGCTATCGGCGGAGATTTCTCGCATGAATTTCATGTTCTTGCTGATACCGGTGAAGATACAATCGCCGTTTGTATGAATGAGAAATGCGAGTACGCTGCCAACCTTGAAAAAGCTAAAGTGAATGCCCCCGCAGATGACAGCGCAAGTAAAGCTGAGTGTCCTGCAATTGAAGAAATTGCGACACCCGGTACACACACTGTCGAAGAAGTTTGTGCATTCCTTGAAATTTCTGCTGACAAGCTTGTTAAAACTTTGCTGTTCAATGTTGACGGTGAGCCTGTTGCGGCCCTTGTTCGCGGTGACCGTGAAATCAACGATGTTAAGCTTAGAAATCTTATGGGTGGAAACGAGATTGATCTTGCTTCCGAAGATGAGGTTAAAGAATGGACAGGTGCTCCTGTCGGTTTTGCCGGACCTGTAGGTCTGAAAGTTAAACGTATTTTTGCAGACCATGAACTTTGCGCTTCAACCGACTGGGTTGCCGGTGCAAACAAGGGTGATACTCATATCAAGCATCTCTCTCTTGGTCGCGATTGTAAGATTGAAAAATTTGCTGATCTTCGCGTCATTACTGAAAGTGACCCCTGCCCTGATTGCGGCGGTAAGATTGAGTTCACTAAAGGTATCGAAGTCGGGCATGTTTTCAAGCTCGGTGAGAAGTATTCCAAAGCAATGGATGCTACTTTCCTTGATGAAAATGGAAAGAGTAAACCAATGATCATGGGTTGTTATGGTATAGGTGTTTCCCGCATCATGGCTTCTGCTATTGAGCAGAATAATGATGAGAGCGGAGCTATTTTCCCTCCAGCCATCGCTCCTTTTGAACTTTGCTTGATCTCACTAGGTGGCAAAGACCTAGCCGTTGGCGAAAAAGCCGAAGAACTCTACGGACAGCTCATGGAAATGGGTATCGATGTTGCTTATGATGACCGCAAAGAAAGGCCCGGCGTAAAGTTCGCTGATGCTGATCTTATCGGCTATCCAATGCAGCTCGTGCTTGGAGGAAAGGGACTCAAAAACGGAATAGTAGAAGCCAAGAATCGCAAAACCGGCGAAAAAATTGAGCTTCCGCTTGAAGGTTTCGCAGAAGCATTCACCGCATGGCGCGCAGAAATCTGGCAGTCATGGGGACTTACTTTATAGTTTAAGGAATCCAGAGGGTGGAATCTTTTTTTAAAAAGGTTCCACCTCTCTGATCACCTAAGGCGATTTTCGTCATATATGAAAATATTTTCAGTCAGTGATATCACCCGTGCCGTTAAGGACGTTCTGGAAGCCGAGTTTCCTTTTATATGGGTAAAAGGACAGGTTACTAATCTTGCACGTCCTGCTTCCGGCCACATTTATTTTACGCTTACTGATGGTGAAGCGGGGATTTCAGTTGTCTGGTTCAAGGGCAATCAGCGCGGCAGTGTCGGTGAAGGTCCGGCTGGGAGTTCTGACGAGGAAACCGAGAGAATTAATCCTCTGACGGGCGAAGTTGAGTCCGGCGGAACGCTTAAGATTGAGGACGGCATGGAGATTCTCTGCGCCGGACATATGAATGTCTATCCGCCTCGGGGATCATATCAGCTTATTGCTGAGCTTATTCAGGAGCAGGGCGTCGGTGATTTACGATTGGCTTTTGAAGCCATGAAACGCAAGCTTGCTGATAAAGGATATTTTTCTGAAGACCGCAAAATGGAGATTCCGCGTTCTCCGTCAAAAGTTGCGGTGGTAACTGCTCCTTCGGGCGCGGCTATAATGGATTTTCTGCGTATAGCAGAAGGGCGCGGAACCGGTGCTGAGATCAGAATTTATCCTTCTCTGGTTCAGGGAGATAAAGCACCCGGGCAGATTGCTAAAGCTATTGATAAAGTTTGCGATGATGGATGGGCGGAGGTGCTCGTACTCATTCGCGGAGGCGGTTCTCTCGAGGATTTGTGGGCGTTTAATACTGAGTCTGTTGCTGATGCGCTTTTCAGGTCAAACGTTCCCGTTGTTTGCGGAGTCGGGCATGAAGTTGATACGTCCATTGCAGACTATGTTGCTGATAAACGGGTTGCAACTCCCAGTCATGCCGCTCAGGAGCTCTGGCCCAGACGCGAAACTCTTATGCAGGGCGTGGATGAACTGGAAAGCAAGCTGATCCGCAGTTATGATAATTTTCTTGAAGTTCGCAAGTCCAGCCTTGAAACGTTGCGGAAAGGGCTTTCATGGCTTTCACCTTCGCAGAGAATTGATAGACTTCTTGAATCGTTCAGTGATGAACAGTTGAGACTCAAAAGAGGCGCAGATCTTTTTGTAGAGCGTAAGACTTCGGAACTTGGCTCGTTGGTGTATAGGCTGTGCGGTTCCTTTGATGAAAGGCGTTTTGATAGTCTTGATAAAGAATTATCCGACCTTTCAGCCAGACTTGAGAGAAGCGGAAAAGTTTTTATAGATAATAAAATTTCTGAATTTGACAACATGGCTAATTCCCTGCGAATGCTTGATCCTGAGATGCCGCTTGAACGTGGATATAGTCTTGTTACCGTTGAGAAGAGCGGAACCTTTTTGCGAAGCCCTGATGAAGTGATGGATGGCGATGGACTTCTTGTTCGAGTGAAGTCTGGAGAAATACGTGCGAAAGTTGTGATCAAATGAGAATCGGAGATATTAAATTGAAAAATTCCATGAGATATATAAAAATTCTGACACTCGTAGTTGCGCTTTGTTTATTTATTGCGTCATCAGCTTTCGCGGCTGTTTCTCTGGCCTATCCCCAAAAAGCGGGACTTGGTGAACCTTTTATGGTCAGAGTTACTTCAAATAAGAATTTGGATTCAGTTTCTGTAAAGTGGCTCGGCGTAACGGTTCAGCCTGAAATAAGAAAGTGGAAAGGAAAATCTGTTGCTCTTGTAATGTTCGGAACAGATGTTCTTGCTGATAAGGCAGGAAAAAAAGAGCTGTTTATAAACGTTGTTGAAGATGGAAAAGAGCGCAAGTTCAGCCGTAAAATTAGGATTTTTAATAAAAAATATAAAGTTCAGCGGCTTACCCTGCCTGAAAAGATGGTCACCCCCCCGAAAGAAGAACTTGAACGTATCCGTAAAGATCGTGTAGAAGTTAAAGCTGCTAAAGAAACTCAATCTGAAAAAAGAATGTGGTTTGTTCCGTTTTTAAGGCCGACAAAAGGAGCCCAATCAAGTCCTTACGGAGCCCGGAGAATTTTGAACGGCAAGCCTAAGAATCCTCATCGGGGACTGGATTTCCGGGGAGCCAAGGGAACAGCTATTTATGCAATGGAAGATGGAAAAGTTTTACTGGTTAAAAACCATTACTATGCAGGGAATTCTATCTACCTTGATCACGGAAACGGGGTTGTCACGATGTATTTCCATCTTTCGCAATTCGATGTTAAGGAAGGCGACATGGTTGAGAGAGGCCAGACAATCGGTCGTATAGGATCAACCGGAAGAGTAACCGGACCGCATCTGCATATGAGCGTAAGTGTTCAAGGCCGTCTTGTTGACCCTCGTTTTGTGCTGGAAAAAAATACGGATAAGCTGCTCGGTCTTTAAGCCGATGTCAGATTAAGATAATTATATGAAAGACAATAAAAGTTTTGAAGAAAGACTGGAGCGTTTGAAAGTAATCGTTGCAGGTCTGGAGCGGGGCGATCTTCCCCTTGAAGAGGGCGTTGCTCTTTTTAAAGAAGGACAGGCTCTTGCGAAAAATTGTGCGGATCAACTCCAGAAAGCCGCTAATGAAGTTAAAATCGTTGGCGATGGATTAATTGAAGATTTTGAAGCTAAAGTTGAAAATGAGGATATGACGGATGACAGTTAAAGAAAAACTTGCGGTACATGCTGCAGAAGTTGAAAAATATCTTTCCGAATGTCTTAAGGGTCAAGGCATTCCTTATGGTTTGCTTGAATCAATGGATTACAGCCTTCTTGCCGGTGGCAAACGGCTTCGTCCCGTGCTGGTACTTGTCTGGGCGCAGATGCTCGGAGCTAAGAAAGAAGCGGTTATGCCCTTTGCCGCAAGTCTCGAGATGATTCATACTTATTCATTAATACACGACGATCTTCCCGCAATGGATGACGATGATTTGAGACGCGGTAAGCCTTCCAATCATAAAAAATTCGGTGAAGCTACCGCAATTCTTGCCGGAGACGGACTGCTGACAGAAGCATTCGGTTTCATGGCAAAAGCTGATGCTCCGGCAGAAGTCGTAGTAGAAGCTATCAGCCTTATGGCCCATTCTGCGGGTGCCTGCGGAATGGTCGGCGGTCAAACTGTAGATATGGAATATACCGGTCGTGACGGCATAACTCTTGACGAGCTCAAAGTTATGCACGCAATGAAAACCGGAGCTTTAATTCTTTCCGCTTGTAAGTCGGGCGCTATTCTGGCTAAAGGGGTAGGGGCGACCGAAGAAGATGTCAGACGTGCGGAAGAGTATGGCCGTTTGATTGGAGTCGCATTTCAGATAGTTGATGATGTCCTTGACGTTGTCGGTGATGAAGCTTCTCTCGGAAAACCTGTGGGAAGTGATGAAGAGCAGGGTAAGTCTACTTATCCTAGTCTGATTGGACTTGAAGAAAGTAAAGAGCTTGCCCGCAAATATGTGGACGAAGCTGTTGAGTTGCTTGCTCCGTATTCCGGCGCAGAAGCAGAGTTGTTATCAGAGCTTGCTCAATATATAGTTGATAGAGTATATTAATCGTTGTTTTTTATGAAAACACGCTGGCGTTTTTGTGTTAGGTGGTTAACACTGTTAAGTAGTCCTTGAGTCTACCTGTGTGACATTGCCTACGTTTTTTTGGGGAAGTATAACCCGGTGCGAGGTTCGGGGAATATGAGCAGTTCTGAAAAGTCATGTAAATGCGGGGATTATCCCCTGCTTAAAAGTATAAAGAACCCTGTCCAGATTCAGGCTCTTGGAAAAGAAGAGCAGCTTCAGCTTGCTGATGAATTGCGGCAGTGTATTATAAATACCGTTTCCAAAGGCGGCGGGCATCTTGCTCCTTCGCTTGGAGTTATTGAATTAACCATAGCACTTTTTAAGTGTTTTGATTTTGATACTGACCGTATTGTCTGGGATGTAGGTCATCAGGCTTATGCTCACAAAATTTTGACCGGACGTTATGAAAATTTTCATACGTTGCGTCACAAAGACGGCATCAGCGGTTTTCCGCGTATGGCGGAAAGTCCATATGATCATTTCGGTGTAGGTCATTCAAGTACGTCTATTTCTGCCGTTCTGGGCATGGCTGTTGCCAATGACCTTGATGGCGGAGATCGTAATTGTGTTGCTGTCATCGGTGACGGGTCTATGACTGCGGGAGAGGCCTTCGAAGGTCTTAATCAGGCCGGCGGAATGAAGCGTAAAATGGTTGTCGTTTTAAACGATAACGAGATGTCTATCTCGGCCAATGTGGGTGCTTTGTCTTCGTTCCTCAGCCGTAAGCTGTCTCATCCTGTTCTGACCAGATTCAAAAAAGATTTTGAAGGTCTTCTGAAACAGATTCCTAAGATCGGGGACGATCTTGCTATGTATGCCAAGCGCGGCGAAGATTCTTTTAAGAGTTTCTTTACCCCGGGAATGCTTTTCGAAGCACTTGATTTTACCTATCTGGGACCGATCGACGGGCATAATACCGAGGCCCTTATCGACGTTTTCGAACAGGTTAAAAAACTTGAAACTCCTGTGCTTGTTCATGTTCTGACAACTAAAGGTAAGGGTTATGCCCCTGCTGAAGATAATCCAACTTATTTTCACGGAGTCGGAAGTTTCGAGCCTGAAACAGGTATGGCTGCCAAGTTTAAAGGCGGACTCCCTTCATATACTGAAGTTTTCGGGAAGACTCTTTGTAAGCTTGCAGCTAAAGATGATAAAATTGTAGCCATCACTGCTGCAATGCCTGAAGGAACCGGAACAGATTGTTTCAGAGAAACTTTTCCTGACAGATTTGTCGACGTAGGTATTTGTGAGCAGCATGCTGTGACTTTTGCCGCCGGACTTGCAACTATGGGTTACAAGCCTGCTGTTGCAATTTATTCTACATTTTATCAGAGAGCATATGATCAGATAGTGCATGACGTTTGTCTGCAAAATTTGAATGTAAACTTTTTCCTTGATCGCGGTGGATTGGTCGGCGCTGACGGCGCGACTCATCACGGCGTTTTCGATATGTCTTTCCTGCGTCATATTCCTAATCTTATCTGTATGGCTCCTAAAGATGAATCTGAGCTTGCACGTATGGTTGCAACCGCTATTGATTTTGACGGTCCTGCTGCGGTTCGTTATCCGCGTGGTGTAGGAATCGGCGCTATACTGGAAAAAGATCCTTCTCTTCTTGAAATAGGCGAAGGAGAACTTCTCCGTGATGGATTTGACGGGTTACTGATTACTTTGGGTTCCAGAGTATGGCCTGCCGTTGAAGCTGTTGAAGAACTTGACGATGAATCCGGTAAATCCGTAGCAGTCTTTAACGCACGCTTTTTAAAGCCGCTGCCTGAAAAACAGATTCTAGAACTGGCAGCTCGTTTTAAACGGATTGTCATTGTTGAAGAAAATGCTAAAGCCGGTGGATTCAGTTCCGCTGTAATTGAGTTGCTTGTTGATTCAAACGCAATTGACGGGCATCATATAAAACGTCTTGGTATTCCTGATCGGTTTATTGAGCACGGAACACAAAAAGAACTTCGTGAAGAACTCGGTATAGATAAGAATGGAATGAAAAAGGCAATGCTTGAATTGTTGAACAAAGATTAGTTTTTACTGGAATAGAAATTATAAAATCCTGCCGGAGTGATTCGGCAGGATTTTTTTATGGCTGAATTGATGAGCTTAATTTGTTTTTAACAGCAGTTTTCCCGAATCAGCAGTAATCCCGTCAGGTGCTTTTTCCCCGAAGGTTTGAAGAATGAGAGCTGCATCTACGATTACACCCTGTTTTAGAAGGCCGGGACCGCCTTCTTTGGCAATCAGGTTGAAGAGTTTGACTGTTACGAGTATTTCGCCTTCACCGACATCTTCAGTGTTTTTAGCACTGATTTCGCTGCGAAATGCGCTGATAGCAGTATCTCGTCCCATCGCCATTCCTGCAACGCCGGGCAAGGCTCCTGAAAGTGACAAAATATCACCGTCTTTTACTCTGACCGAATCAATGTCGTCCGCAGGGCAATTATTCAGGAAAACAGTTCGAACTCTCTGTTCTATATAATCAGGAGCAAAACCAACACAACTTTTAATAAATTCCCGTATGCTCATTCCTGCTGTTCCACGTACACCGACGCCTTTTTGAAGAAGCGTTACAGTGCCGGGTGTTTCTGCTGCAATGGTCACAGTAATCATATTTTTATACATGCTTATCTCCCTTTGCTTCATCCGTTTAATACAGTAAATTATGTCTTTTTAAACATAATTGGTTGTATTATTTGATTTATTAACAATGGGTGTAAGAGGTTGCTTTGTCAAATATGAGCGGTGAAGTTTATTTATTTCTTTTTCTGAGCTTCCTCTTCGCGCAAAGCCCGTCTCAATACTTTTCCTACCATTGTTTTGGGTAGTTCTTTGCGGAATTCAACTTTTCTGGGGACTTTGTACCCGGCCAGTTTTTCGCGGCAATAGGCAATAACTTCTGTACGATCCATGGATTGCCCTTCTTTCAGTACAATATATACTTTAATGACTTCGCCGCGAGTTTTGTGCGGCAAGCCTACTGTTACTGCTTCTTGAATTTTGGGGTGCTCATATAAAATTTCATCCACTTCGCGAGGGTAAATATTGTAACCGCTGGATATGATCATGTCCTTTTTGCGGTCCACTATATAAAAATATCCTTCCTCGTCCATGTAGGCGATATCCCCGGTGTAAAGCCAGCCGTTGCGTAAGGCTCCGGCAGTTTCATCGGGTTTATTGTAATATCCTTTCATGACCTGAGGGCCGCGAACAATAAGTTCACCCATCTTACCGGGAGGTAGATGCAGACTACCCACTTCCATATCAACGATTGCGGCATCAGTGCCGGGAAGCGGAACTCCGATTGAACCGGCTTTTTTTGTGCCGTCAAGCGGATTGAGGTGTGTCACGGGGGATGCTTCTGTCAGCCCGTATCCTTCAACTATAGTTGAACCGAATACGGAGTTAAACTGCTGAATAGCTTCAACAGGCATAGGCGACGAGCCGGAAAGGCAATATTTGATTGAAGCTATATCAAACTTCGCCAATTCTTTTTGCTGGAGCAGAGAGATGTATAAAGAAGGTGCTCCGGGGAAAAGAGTCGGTTTTAATTTGTGCATAGCCTTAAGGACATCCAGCGGCACATAGCGCGGGAAAGGAACCATTGTAGCCCCTAAGGATGTTGAAAAATTAAGACAGACAGTAAGTCCGTATATATGGAAATATGGCAGAATTCCGAGAACAACCTCTTGCTGTCGTCCAAGCTTATGCAGCATTGCGTGGAATTGCTGTATGTTGGCTCCGAGGTTGGCGTGTGTGACGTTACACCCTTTAGACAGTCCGGTGGTTCCTCCGGTATATTGAAGCAGGGCAGTGTCTTCTAATGGACGAATATTGGGTGCGGAGTATGTTTCTTTTCCTTCCAGCAATGTTTCCCATTTCAGAATGGACGAACCGTTGTATGGAATTTTAGGCTTATGTTTATCTCTTAAGCTTTTCAGATTGTATAACTGCTTGAGCGGGAATTTGAGAGCGTCTGAAATTCTTGTGATGTAATATTTACGGACAGGTAATTTGTCGCGCAGTTTTTGCAGTTTGGGCCAAAGCATATCCAGAGTGATAATTATCTGGGCGCCGGAATCATTCATTTGATGTATGATTTCGGTTTCCATATAAAGAGGGTTGGTCAATGTGACGACTGCACCTGCTTTAAGGACGGCCCAATAGGATATAATCATCTGCGGGGTGTTGGGGAGCATCAATGCCACCCTGTCACCCGTTTTGATTCCGTTTTTGCGGAGGTTGGCCGCCATTACTTCGGCTGCGTTTTTCAGCTTTTCATAAGTTATAGACCAGTTTTGAAATTCTATAGCTTTTCGTTTAGGCCATTTTTCAGCTGTTCTGTCCAAATAGTCAAAGAGGGGGCAATTATTAAAATCCAGATTCTTTGGTACTTCAGGGTCGTAATGATCAAGCCATGGGCGATTAAGTTCCACTCAACACCTTCCAATTATTCAATATTTATCTGGTACCCTCGGATCAAGGGCAGGTTTCAGCTGCAAAGAGGCGTGAGTATATGGATCAGTTTAAGTTCTGGCAAGTATGTATATTAATTGCGAGTCGCCGGGGTAAAAATGGATAAAATATAGTCAGTTAAGCCTTTATTTGCTCCCTTGCCGCATTCTGAGAAAGGACATCCCAAGGCAAAAGGAACTTCCAGAGGTCTCGGTGTGCCATGGTAAACGACGAAATCCCGCTGTGCTTTATCTTCTTTTATGAGAACCTGCATGGTAATAAAACAAGTGTCGGGGCCGCTTTTTATTTTTTGAATTTCAGGAGACCACTCACTGATTAAAACTGGATAACTGTTGAAGAAAGGCCATCCGCCGTAGTTGTCTACTGCGAAGCCGACTCTTTCAGATCTTCGCTCTACAGCCAGTTTGGGAGAAATACTCCCGATTCTGGCTTCAATAAGGTAGTTAACATCACCGTTCGGGGAATAATGATAACCTAATCCTTCGAGAGCTGTGATAATGTTCTGCTCGATGGGAACAATGCCGGATTCAAGATTTTGAGGACTGCCGTCGCCTTGTAATTGAAATAGTACAACTTTGACATTAAAAGAACCTGAACTGGGGTTAAATACAGTCATCGGAACTGCCGGCTTCGTGTTGTGGCTGGCACAACCTGTTATCATCAGCAGGAACATGACCGTAATTAATTTTATAATTGCAGATTCTTTAAGCATAGTATCCTCTGGTTTTTTTATAATAAATATTGCTAAGTGCTTTCGTATACCATTACAGTTAATGGGGCAAACAGATTGCGAAAGCCGGCGTTAAACTTTTATGGTAGAGTCTCAATATCGAAGTTGAGTGGGGTAATTTATGAGCGGGAATGATATCTTGTTGGATGCTGGAACAAATGAATTTGAAATAATTGAATTTTTTATTGATGAAGCTGACGCTGGCGCTGGCGTCCAAAATAAAGATTATTTCGGAATCAATGTTGCCAAAGTTTTGGAAGTTGTGGAGGCCCCGAAGGGACTTCATTCTGCCGAAGGCGCTCCGCACCCCAGCTATCTGGGAACAATGTCGCTTCGCGATATGATTTTACCGGTTATTGACCTTTCCGTCTGGCTCGATATTGAGCGTAAGGAATCGGAATTTCAATTGATTATAGTAACTGAGATCAATTCGGTGGTTACTGGTTTTCTTGTTAGTGGAGTAACGCAGATTCATAGAATCGGCTGGACTGATTTAAAGACTCCCAACAAGTATATAGCGGATATGGATACAAATTGTATCACGGGAACAATCAGTATTAAGGATCGTTTTGTTTTAATGATCGATCTTGAAAGAATTTTGGGTGAGCTTGATCCGGGCATGGCCGAGAATCTGGAAGGCGGAGGAGCCTTGGCTCCTGAAAAATGGTCGGCACTTATTGTTGATGATTCCGCTTCTGTCCGCGCTCTGCTGAATAAAAATTTTGAAGCGGCTAATTTCGATGTACAGCTTTTCACCAACGGGCTTGAAGCATGGGAAGGATTGCTGGCTATGCGGGATAAAGCAAAAGAAGGCGGAAAGTCTATTACAGACATGGTGGATGTGATTGTTTCGGATATCGAGATGCCTCAAATGGACGGTTATACGCTTACCCGTCAGATCAAGGAAGATGCCGAACTATCAAAGCTGCCGGTGATTTTGTTTTCTTCGTTGATAACGAAGGGGCTTTATCACAAAGGTGAGAAGGTTAAAGCAGACGATCAAGTTACCAAGCCGGAATTCGGGGCGCTTACAGGGCGGGCCATAACGCAGATTGAAAAATATAAAGCTAAACGGGCCGAAGCTTAAAACACAAAAACCCCTGCCGGAATCTCCGACAGGGGTTTTAACTTTTTTGATTTCAGCTGATTATTTTTTATACCAGCCGCGTCCGGTCATACATTTGTCAAAAGTATTTGCCTGAGCATAGTTGCCGGAAAATTCAGCTTGATATGTAGTCGGTTCTGGAGGAGCTCCGTCTGTTTCTGATCCAATGGGAACTTGCTGTTCTGCTCGTTGCCGACAGAAAGCTTTATCCTTTGCAAGAATTTTATTCCGCTGTGCAGGGTCAACTATATTTGAATTATGCCATGAGGAACATCCGCCTAAAATCAGCAGTGTAGCGATAACTGTTAAAAGTCTTTTCATAGCTAACTCCTTTTCCGTTTTTATTCTGGTTTAAGATCGCGTCCCATCAGGTCGCGAACAGCTGTTGCCGGGTTTTTGTCTTTGTATAGGATTTGGTAGACTTGTTCGGTTATGGGCATTTCCACACCTAACTTTTGAGCTAAGGCATGAACTGATTCCGTTGTTTTAACTCCTTCAGCTACCATTCTCATTTTGAGAATTTCAGAAAGCTTAAGACCTTGTCCCAGCTTTAAACCGACCTGTCTGTTTCGGGAGAGATCTCCTGTGCAGGTAAGCACCAGATCACCGAGTCCTGAAAGTCCCATAAAAGTTGCGGGGTTCGCACCCATTGCAACTCCAAGTCTACTCATTTCCGCAATTCCTCGGGTAATGAGCGCGGCCCGGGCGTTATGTCCGAATTTAAGACCGTCAGCGATTCCTGCTGCAATAGCCATAATGTTTTTTATAGCGCCGCCAATTTCAACTCCTCGGAAATCGGGGTTGGTGTAGACTCGTACGTAATCACAGGCGAAAATTTCTTGAACTTCTTTGCCCAATTTTTCGTCTTCACAGCCAAATGCCAGTGAAGTAGGCATTTCAGCGCTAAGTTCATAAGCAAAAGTAGGGCCGGAAATGTGCCCGTATCTGGGGTTTAGCCCTTCAAGTGTTTCGAAAATTACCTGCGACATTGGTGCGCCGGTGTTTAGTTCTATTCCTTTGCTTGCGCAGATAATAGCTGGATTCTGGGGGAAAAATTGTTTTAAATCGCTGAGAGCGGAGCGCATAAACTGACTCGGAACAACTAGGATAAAATAGTCTGCGTCCTTCATGACTTTTTCAGGGTCACTGTCACAGATAAGTTTTTCGGAAAGCTCAAAGTCCGGTAAAAAGACTGTGTTGCGTCCGGTTTTCTTTATTTCATCAACAAGTTCCTGCTCTCTGACCCAAAGACTGACATTGTGATTATTTTTGGCAAGGGTGTTTGCTAAAGTTGTGCCCCAAGCTCCGGCACCGATAACAGCAATTTTCATATTTACTCCTTCAAGACAAAACATATTGGGAATTCCGCAGAAAAAATGGGACCATCTATTCGGCGGATATAATTTGCATTAACGTACTCAGGGCAAGGTACTCATACTAAGTGATTATGGCAACCTGCATAAACGTAAAAAAGGGGCCGCACATTGTGCGGCCCCTTCTGTTTGAATTGTTGACGAAATGGTGTGCGGCCTAGAGAGGTCCGGTGCTCATTACGTGAGACAGTTCTTCAATCTTACCGTTCTTAATGCGGTAGTCATAGATCTTCTGCATGTCCTTGTAGACTTGGAAGACCTGGAAGAAACCATGCCAATGTGCATAGTCAGGCCCATTCATAGCTGAACCCTGACGGGCGCGTCTGCCGCAATGGTGCCAGAGGTAATACATCAGCTCCTGGAAGCCGTCATCCCAAGGTTCATCAATAAGAAGGAGATTCTTTTCAGCAAGTTCCTTCTGCATCTTAGTCGCTCCGTCCCAATATGTGTTGTAGAGTTCTACAGCATCATCAAGGGTCTGGCGTTGAACATTGGTGTGAGTGGTTCCGTGACAGTTAGCACATACTAGACGCATCAGCTTGTCGCCCTTTTCACCGTCACCGCGTTCGCCGCTACGGATAACGCTCTTCTTGTGCATGAGGTCCCACTTGAGGCGTTCATTGATGTTGTGAGTCGTGCTCAGTTCACCGATTCCGCTCATGTGACATACTGCGCAGGTAGGAGCATCGTAGTCGCCCGGCTGCCAAGCGTCAGGAGCACTGTCCCATCTCCATTCTTCACCGTGAGTGAGATAACGTTGACCGTGCTTGCTTTCCAGATAAATTTCGATATCCGGATGGTCCGGTCCTAAATGACAGCTGGCGCAAGCTTCAGGCTTACGTGCTTCTTCAATGGAGAATTTATGTCTGGTATGACAGACAGTACAGGTTCCGATTGATCCGTCTGGGTAGCGTGTTCCGACACCGCCCGGCCATGTGTTTTTGATAGGTTTGTTGTCAGGTCCGAGTTCAACCTGAGTTCCGTGACACATCTGACAACCGGCTGCACGTGAAGCCATGTTTTGAGGTGTGTCTGCTTTCACTCCGATAAACTGGGCACCTTCATAATAGTACATCAGTTTGAGGAATTTTTTGTTTTCGATGACCGGAGCACCGGCAAGTTTTGCATGTCCGCTTTTCAGGAACTGATCAACTTCTTGCGGGTGACAACGGGAACATGTTTTGGAAGACACCATTGGTGAAATGAAGGTATTAGTTCCTTTCAATCCTTCACACTGACTGGCCATGGGCGAAGTTTTTTTAACAACGTGACAGTCATAACATGAGACTGTGGCGTGGGCCATTTTGCCTGTTTTCCAGTCTTCCACAATTCCGGGTGTTTTCTTGGCATGACATTCGATACATTTGGTAGCATCTTCCGAAAAACCCCTTTTAACGACCAGCTCTTTGGGAGCAAGGTTGGGAAAAGGAGCTTCCGCAGCATAAGCGACTGCAGCGGATAGCGCGATAAGCATCGCGGCTACAACTAATTTAATCATCTGCTTCAACATGATTACCCCCCAATTAAAATCATAAGTTCTTCTCGAAGAACTTGTTGGTCATTTCAATCATGTCTTTGTGACCGACATGCGGGTGACAACTGGCACATTTTTTATCAGTCTGTCCGTAGAGATAAGCCCGGTGGGCGAGAAGAGCCCCAGGTTTGACACCTTTAGGTTCCAGCTTAACATGGCAATGCCTGCAAGCGCTGTCGTAGGTGAACTTTAACCTGTTCTTCTCGGCATTTTCGGCCCAGTCGAACTCTGAAGGGTTGAACGTGATATGATGGATTACGTCACTTGTTCCGGTAATTGCTTTGGTTGTAAGATATTCCAGAAAGTTTCCGTGTGGCAGGTGGCAATCAACACACTGAGCTGCAAAGCCCTGCGGATTTTCTCCGCCGTGTACAGATTTTTGCCAAGAAGCTCTGAACGGTTTCATTTCATGACACGTTTGACAAAATACATCCGTATTTGTCGTGTCTATCATAAACCCAGATGCAAGCACCGTAACAATTGCTACCAAAAGTCCCGTTGCAACTCCCCAACGCCATTTTCGACTGAAACCGCCACTCCCTTTTAGTTTAGGGTTGTCTGGCATTTTTTCAGTCACCTCCATGCTGTTAGGAGTTATCTCTTTTAATTCAAATCCTTAATATCAAAGTTTCCAAGCATACCTCCTATAAAAAATTATTATCAATACGACTATCTCATTGGTAGAAATTTAAGTCCATAAGTTAGGTTAAAAAAGGTGATGTCTGTCTGTACAAACGGCTGATGGTAATTAATTGTGTTTCAGCCCTTGAGGATGATGTGATATGCGGGTATCACCATTTTTATAAAAACGAATCCGGCCCGAAATATTCAGGCCGCAGTCAAGGATGGGATATGGCTATAAAATTTACCGAGATTGAAGAGAATATTTTGGCACTTGCTGGCAGTACCCTTTCTGAGAGTGCTACGCCCTATGCTGATATTGCTGAGAAAGCCGGAACTGATGAAAAAACAGTTCTTGAGTTGCTGACTCGTCTTAAAGATGAAAAAATAATTCGCCGTTTCGGTGCCACTCTCAGGCACCAGAAGGCAGGATACGGAGCCAACGCAATGGTTGCGTGGCGTGTGGAAGAGTCTCAGAACCCCGAGAAAATCGGTGAGCAGATGGCTAAAAGGTCGGAAATCAGCCATTGCTATTTGCGCACTGTTTATCCTGACTGGCCTTACAATTTGTATACGATGATTCACGGCAAAGGTCCTGATGACTGCAAAAAAGTAGTCAAAGAACTGATGGCGGAAACTGGTATCACTGATCATTGCATTTTGCGGAGTCTTAAAGAACTCAAAAAGACTTCGATGAAATATTTCTAATTTTCAAATCCCTCAGAACGTGGGGATTTAATAAATACTATTCAACAGATAAGGAGTGTCTTTTATGGCTTCATCTTCTGATCTTTTTAAACATGCGCAGGAAGTTCTTCCCGGCGGTGTTAACAGCCCTGTAAGAGCTTGCAAAAGCGTCGGCTGTGAACCTCTTTTTATAGAAAAAGCTGACGGCAGCCGCATGTGGTCTGTCGACGGACAGGAACTCATCGACTATGTAATGAGTTGGGGGCCGATGATACTCGGTCACGGTTATCAGGCAATTAAAGATGCCGCTCATAAGGCCGTAGACATGGGCGCAAGTTTCGGCGCTCCCTGTCCCGATGAAATTACTCTCGCAGAAGAAATCATCAAAATGATCCCTTCTATCGACATGGTTCGTATGGTTAACTCCGGCACCGAAGCAACCATGAGTGCTCTTCGCCTCGCACGCGGTGTGACCGGCAGAGATAAAGTACTCAAGTTCGAAGGTTGTTACCATGGTCACAGTGATTGTTTTCTCGCCAGCGCCGGCTCCGGTCTGGCAACTTTCTGCATTCCCGGAACTCCCGGTGTTCCCGAAGGCACAGTAAAAGATACTTTGCTTGCTCCTTATAACGATCTTGCAGCAGTTAAAGCTGTCTTTGAAAAAGAAGGCAAAAACATTGCAGCCATTATCGTTGAGCCTGTAGCCGGTAACATGGGTCTCGTTTTGCCTGCTGAAGGATTTCTTCAGGGACTTCGCGATATCTGTGACGAATACGGCGCACTTTTGATTTTCGATGAAGTTATCACCGGATTCAGAGTCGCTTCCGGCGGTGTGCAGAAACGTTTCGGAATCGAAGCTGATCTCACCACCTTAGGTAAGATCATCGGCGGCGGTTTCCCTGTAGGAGCATACGGAGGCAAGCGTAAGTACATGAGCCGCATTTCCCCTTGCGGTGATGTTTATCAGGCTGGAACCCTTTCCGGTAATCCTGTTGCTATGGCAGCCGGAATCGCAACTCTCCGCACATTGCAGAAGCAGGATTATGATGCTCTTGAAGCTCGTACTCTTAAGCTTGCTCAGGACCTTAAAGCCGCGCTTGAAGCTAATGGTTTCAGCATTCATTTGAATCACATTGCTTCAATCTTTACCCTGTTCTTCACAGACAAGCCGGTAACAGATTTTGAGTCCGCAAAAAACGGTAACGCAGATGTTTATTCCGCATTTTACCGCCACATGCGCGCAAATGGGTTCAACCTCGCACCATCAAGTTTTGAATGTACATTCACTTCTTTCGCTCACAGCGAAGCAGATTACGAAGCTACTTTAGAAGCTGTTAAAAGCTTTAAAGGTTAGTTTGTAAGACGTTGACGTTATAAAAAAGATTGCATTAAAACGGGAAGGGGAGACTCTTCCCGTTTTTTTTACATTATTATGAGAAGTCTTATGAATAGCCAGAAAACAGCCATATACGCCCTCACCGCCAAAGGTGCGGATCTTGCGCGCTCCATTGCGCTTGATACAGGAGCGGTTTCCTATGTCCTTGAGCGCTATGCAGAGGACCGGGATATTTCTTTTACTCAATTTCTCCCGCTCATTGCGGAAACTTTTTCTCTTTATGATTCACATATTTTTATTGCCGCATCCGGCATTGTTGTTCGTGCCATTGCACCGCATTTGAAATCTAAAGATATTGATCCAGCGGTGGTGGTGCTTGATCAGAAAGGGCAGTTTGCTATTTCGCTTGTATCGGGACATTTGGGCGGGGCTAATGAACTTACGCGTATGATTGCGGAAATGATCGGAGCTACCGCTGTGATTACTACTGCCACCGATTGTTCCGGAGTTCCTTCAATAGATATGATTGCTTATGATAATGAACTGGAGATCGGTGATATCGGTTTAATTAAGCATGTTAATGCCGCCCTGCTGGATGGCGAGAAGGTCGGAGTCTACGATCCTGAGTCTTTTCTGGACATAGAGGGTTTGAGTGATTATTTTTATAGAGTTGAGGACGCTGTTGATTTAATTGAGCTGCGTTGCGGGGTTTGTGTTGACTGGCGGGTTCACGATTTGCCGGAAAGTGTTTTGAAAATTTATCCGCAATGTTTACGGCTCGGGGTTGGATGCCGCAGAGGTGTTCCGGCTGTGGAAATCCGTGGGCTTATTGTGGCAGTTTTGGCTGATCATGGAGTTGCCGGGCAATCTATTGCTTCTATGGGTACTATTGATGCTAAAAATGATGAAGAGGGAATGCTCGAATTTGCGGAGCGCATGGGACTTGAGATTAATTTTTTCAGTGCGGATGAATTAGATAAAATTGAAGGAACCACTCCTTCGGGACTGGTCATGAAACATATGGGAGTTGGCAGCGTATGCGAAGCGGCAGCAATGAAACAGGCCGGGGGGCAGGACTTGATAATTCCGAAGAACAAAAGTGCTCGGGTGACAATGGCTCTGGCGAAGGATTTTCGGGTAAAGGATATTTGAAAATTGTGGGTCTCGGGCCGGGTGATGAATGTTTAATGGCTCCGCAGGCACTGGAAGCTATCCATCAGGCTGACGTTGTGGTAGGGTACACTGGCTATATAAAGTTGATTGCTCCGAATTTGCTTGAGGGCAAAGAGGTTTTATCCACCGGTATGATGGCAGAAGTTGAACGCTGCCGCAGGGCTGTGGATGAAGCTTTATCCGGCAAAAAGGTTGTGATGGTCTGTAGCGGGGATCCCGGTATCTATGCCATGGCCGGCCTTGTTATGGAGCTACTTGAAGTTCGCGATCTTTTCAGAGATATTTGTTTTGAGGTCGTTCCGGGGATACCTGCTTTTGTTGCGGCGGCGGCCTTACTCGGAGCTCCGTTGATGCACGATTTTGCTTCGGTCAGTTTAAGTGATCTGCTTACCCCTTGGGATAAGATTGAAAAAAGACTTAAATGCGCCGCTGATGCTGACTTTGTTATCGCAATTTATAATCCCCGCTCTAAGAAAAGGGCCGGGCATTTGAATGATGCTATAAGAATTATAAAGACATTTCGGTCTGGAACAACTCCTGTGGGAATTGTGAACAAGGCTTACAGGGAAGGTCAAAGGGTTCAGTTAGTGACTCTTGATACGGTAAATGAGCAAGATGTTGATATGCAAACTGTCCTGATTATTGGTAATTCTTCTACCAGAGCTGTCTCGGGGAAAATGTTAACCCCGCGTGGTTATGCTGGAAAGTATGACATATGATAAATCTGGAAAAGTGTTTAATTTAGTAGCGGTTAATAGATTGTTTTTGTTGAGTGTGCTTGACATGGTTTTTTTTCTAAATTAAATCCTCATGAAGACTGTAATTAGGTTAACGTTATTTTAATGGAGGAAACTTAGGATGAAAAAGACCTTATTGATTTGTATGGTTACAGCTGCATTGGTATGTGCTTTCGCACTTCCAACTTTGTACGCTGTAGACGCTCCCGGCGACATGGTTTTGAAAGCACCTGCTGGTGCTAAGATGACCAAACAGCCTGTTAATTTTTCTCACAAAGGGCATGCTGCTCTTGACTGTAAAAAATGCCATCACACATGGGACGGCGCTGCTGCAGTAAAGAAATGTTCTACTGAAGGTTGTCATGTTGACACAAGTAAGAAAGGCAAGAAAAAGCCTGAGTCCTTCTACTCTGCTTTCCATGCTAAGTCTGCACAGAGCTGTGTAGGTTGTCATAAAGCTTTGAAGAAAGCTAAAGCTAAGACTGGACCTACTAAGTGTAGCGCTTGTCATCCTAAGAAGTAAGTCTTCTTGATTTTGTAATGAAAGGGGGCTTTCGGGCCCCCTTTTCAAATTTTCACAGAGGGTAAGCTATGACCCCGGATTCACCGGATAAGCAGGCAAAGGATGAGGTTCTTGACCTTAATGATATCGCGGAAGAAATCGTTGAAGACGATGCTTCTGGAGGTCATGATGTAGATGCCAGTTTTGAGCAGGAACTTGAAGACCTTTTTTCCGAAGATCTGGAGCTTGAAGAGCCCGCTGTCGTTAATCATGAAGACGATTCAGAGGATGAAGATCTTCTTGTGCTCGATGATATTGTCGAAGAAGTCAGTGATGAAGATCTGATGATCCTTGATGACGTTGTGGAAGAAGAGGAAGAAAATATTCTGGAACTTGATGATATTCTGGAACTCGATGACATTGTCGAGGAAGTTGATGAATTAGAATCTCCGGATTCTGATACAGATGATCTTTTAGAAAATTTTGATCTCGGTGAAGAATCGCTTATGGCTGAGGCGGATGATTCCGTTGAAGGTGAGATTGATCCCGAAGGCTTGGATAATGTTATCGACGAGCTGGGCGGAGAAATTACCGTTGCCGCAGATGATGAAGAGGATATTGATAACCTGTTTGACAGCGACACAGATGTCGCGGACCTTGATCAACTGTTGGAAGAGTCCGGTGATAATGGCGAGAGTGGTGAACTTGATGATTTGCTTGGTGAGGTCTCTGACGGAGTGGATCTTTCCGGTCTGGGAGAGGATGTCCTTGCAGATGAAGATATTGAAGGACTGCTTTCGGACGAGGAAGATATTATAGAGATTTCGGAAGAAGGACTTGAACCTCTCGATGATGTTCTTGACGCAGATTTTGATGTCGTAGACGAACCGGTCGAAACAGTAGAACCTGCTGAAAAAGTAGAAGTTGAAGCGGTTGAAGTTGAAGCTGTTGAGATTGAAACAGCAGAAATTATTGATGTTGCTGAACCGGTTGAAGTTATCGAGACTGTTGAGGTTGCTGAAACCGTATTAGATGCCGAAGAAGATTTTGAAGATGTTGACCTCGATTCAATTCTTGAAAGTACCACAGATTTAGACCTATCCCTTACTGCTGAAGATGAAGAGCTTGATACATCATTTGATGATGCAGAAATTCTTGATTCAGATAGTGGTGACGATATTATGCTGGATGACGACGATATCGATCTCGGAGAATTGCTTGAAGATGTTGATATAGATTTTTCCGATCTTGATGAAGAAGAGTCTATGCAAATTGATGAACCCGTTTCTGCTGTTGTCAGTTCTGAAGCTGTTGATGACTTGACTGATAAAGTTGAGTTTCTTGATTCAGAGTTAGCAAAAATGAAGGGTCTTATTGAAGCAACTGCTGTTGGATGCAGGGGTGCTAATCTTGAGGAAAAAGTAGGTCTGGCGGAAAAACGTGCGGAAGACCTTGAGAATTCGCTTTCTGAAGCTTCTGAAAGAATCATAGATCTGGAAGAAAAAGTTGCTCAGATTGATGCTCTTGAAAGTACTGTTTCTTCTTTGTTGGCTACCGTTCAGGGGCTTGAAGAACGATTGTCAGGGGGAGAGATTGAGTCTGTTGTCGGGCAGAAGTTAAGCGAAGAGCTTAAAGCTGATTCTCCCGCTGTGATTGCAATTGCAGCTACGGCGGCTGACGAGATACAGGCACGAGTTGAAGAACAGATTCAGATTGGACTTCGTGAAATTAAGGTTGAAATAGGTGAGCGGATAGCAGCTGTAGAAGTAAAACTTGAAACTGCTCCTGATGTGGAAGAGCTTGTGCGTAAGGAATTGGAAAAAGAACTTGATCCTGATTCCACATCATTTTATCGCATAAAGAGTCGTCTCACAGAAGATATTGAAGATTATCTGGCTCCGCGTTTAGTTGAAAAAATAGAAGACATTAAGGGCGAAATTGAAGACGCCTTTAAATCCTCTATCGATGATATTCTGGCTGAAAAGCTCGAAAAATCGGTTCCGGCCGAGGCTGCGCGGATTATTCGTGAAGAAATTGCGGCTCTTGCCCGCGATTTTGAAGAATAGACAAGCTAAAAAAATACAGATTAATTTAACGGCCCGCTGGAGTAATTTTCCAGCGGGCCGTTTTAGTTTATGTGTCTTAATTATTAAGGTTTATTGCTCTTTCCACAGGTTTTTAATTCCTATTTAGGGGTAAATAAGCGGGTCGACTAAATAGGGGTCTCATGTTAAAGAGCCTCTCAAAAGAGAGGGGCTTTCCAGTTTTTTTCTTTTTACCCGCCCGGTAGCCCTACCTGTGGAGGTCGTGGCCATTTCCCCCGGGCGGGGTTTTTTCAGCGTAAGCAGGAGGCATATTATGGATAAAATTGAGAAGCAGGCTTTGCAGGTAACTAAGGAAATCGTAGTGAAATTTATTGAAGTGGGAAGAATTTCTCCTTCTAATTTTTCTGAGACTTTCAGTTCAATTTATGCCGATGTTATAGCATCTGTCAGATTGCAGCAGCAAAGTAAGCCGAAAGACGCTAGCGGAGAATCTGAGTAGATGCAGGATCAGACACACCAGGAGCACGGTAAAAAAGTTGCGGCCATGTTTGGGCGCATTGCCGGATGGTATGATTTTTTGAACCACGCTTTGAGCGCGGGGCAGGATATTTACTGGCGGTATAGGCTGGTAAAGCTAGTCCGTCCGGCTAAGAACGGTTTGGTACTTGACCTTGCTGCCGGAACTCTTGATGTTTCTGTGGAGCTGAAGAAACAGTATCCGGACATTAAAATTCTAGCTATGGATTTTGCTTTTCCTATGCTTGCTTGTGGTAAGTCTAAGAAGCTCGACGGAAAGCATGAGCACACCAGAGGGACTTCTATTGCCGCCGTACAGGCTGACGGAAAGAAACTTCCGCTGCCGGATTCCTGTCTTGACGGAGCAACTATCGCGTTTGGAATTCGCAATATTCTTCCTCGTGAAGAAGCTTATAAAGAGATTTTGCGAACACTGAAACCCGGTGCCAGATTCTGTATTCTTGAATTCGGTTCTGGACGCAAACGTATATGGAAAGGGTTCTATAATTTTTATTTGAATAGAATCCTTCCGCTCTTGGGAAAGGTTGTATCAGGCGATTCCGGAGCCTATACTTATTTGGCAGATACAATCCGTTCTTTTCCGGATGAAAGAACTTTGGGCACAGAGCTTCGTAACTCAGGGTTCGGCCGAGTTATGTTTATTCCGTTGCTTTCCGGTATTGTATATATTCATGTGGCTGAAAAGCCGGCAGAATAAAGTCGTCAGAGTTCTGCGAGAGATTGTCCGAAAGAGATCAGCAATAATCCGAAGATCATTGCGATAAGACCCAGAATACGTAATTGTTTCGGGCCTCTTTCGATAATAGAAATTAGAATTCTGGGCATACGCTCAGAAAACAAAAAGTATGGAATTCCTTCAAGAATGAAGGCCAAGCCTAGGGCTGATAGCAGAAAAGACCAGTCAATATTCATAATAGCAGCAGTTTTATATGGGCTGCCACACATTGTCTACCCCTCTGTCAGTAGTTTGTTGATAAAAATTTTAGTTATTAAGTAATGAATAGAGTTGTCGGTATCCGTTTTTCCGGAAAAACATTAAAGGACATGATGTTATGATAAAATTTGAAGATATTAAAGATAAGAAAACTTATGTTGCAGTCGTCGGGCTTGGTTATGTAGGACTGCCTCTGGCTGTTGCTCTAGGACGTCATTTTAATGTCTTGGGGCTGGATATTTCTGAACAGCGTATAAGTGAACTTCGCACTGGCTATGACCGCACTGCTGAAGTTCTTGAAACAGACTTTCATAATTTTGTAGAATTCAGCAGTAATCCCGCAGACCTTAAAAAGGCAGGGATTATTATCATTGCTGTGCCTACTCCGATTGATGAAGCACGCAATCCTGACCTTCGTCCGGTCGTAGGCGCGTCCACCATGGTCGGTCAAAACATGTCTGAAGGGACAATTGTTGTATACGAATCAACAGTCTATCCCGGTCTTACCGAAGACATCTGCATTCCTATTCTTGAAAAAGAGTCTGGTCTTGAATATCAGAAAGAATTCGGAGTCGGCTATTCACCTGAAAGAATCAATCCGGGCGACAGAGAACATACCTTGCAGACAATCGTAAAGGTTGTAGCCGGTAGTTCTGATGAAGTTACTGAACTTCTTGATAATTTATACTCGACCATTGTTACTGCCGGAACTCACAGAGCTTCGTGTATTAAAGTTGCTGAAGCCGCCAAAGTTATTGAAAATACTCAGCGTGATCTTAACATCGCATTGATGAATGAGCTTTCCATGATTTTTGACCGTCTGGGTATTGATACTCTTGATGTGCTTGAAGCTGCCGGAACAAAATGGAACTTTCTTCCGTTTCGTCCAGGTTTAGTCGGTGGTCATTGTATCGGAGTTGATCCTTATTATCTCACAACAAAGGCAGAAGCTCTTGGTCATCATCCGCAGGTTATTCTTGCCGGACGTAAAATCAATGACTCTGTTGGTAAATTTTTAGCTGAAACCACAATCAAACAGATGATTGATGGAGACAGCAAAGTTAAAAACGCTAAAGTCGGTATCCTCGGTCTGACTTTTAAGGAAAATGTTCCTGATCTGCGTAACACCAAAGTCGTTGACGTTGTTGAAGAATTACGTTCTTTCGGTGTGAATGTTCTTGTTCATGATCCTTATGCTGATCCGAAGGAAGCTGTAGAAGAATACGGACTGGAAACAGTACCTTTTTCTGAGTTTAAAGGCCTTGATGCGCTTATTCTTGCTGTTTCACATAAGGAATACCACAGTCTCGGTTTTGATGAAATTAAGAGCTGGTTCAGAAAGCCTGAGAATGCTCTGGTCATTGATGTAAAATGTTTCTTTGACCGGGATGAATTGACTAAAGCCGGAATTAGATTCTGGAGACTTTAAAGTCTGTGAAAACTATTCTTTTTGTCACTGCGACTGTAAAGGAAATGAAAGCCGCCCTTGGCGGAGTGTGCATATTGCCTGCGTTAAAGCAGGGAGTTGCGGTTCCTTTTGATTTTCGTGGCAAATCAGGTTTATTGCTGGTTACCGGTATTGGAATTATTAATTCGGCTTTTGCATTGGGACAAACTCTTGCAAAATATGAAATAGAGCTTGTTGTTCTTGCCGGAGTGGCAGGAACCTTCGATCCGGAACGTTTTCCTGTTGGATCTGCATGCGTTGTAAAAACAGAGATCTGGCCGGAATACGGACTTAAGAAAGAAAAAGATGTCGACCCGAAAGGGCTTGGTTTCAGTCTGGCTGAAGTAGATAATAAACCGATATGGGACAGAGTTGATCTTTTTTCAGGCAGTGCTCTTAAAAAGTCAGTGCTTGACCGATTTGAAAAACTGCCCGAAGCTGTTTCCTTAACAGTAAGCGGAGTTACTGCAACGGCGGATGAAGCCTTAAGACTCAAAACTGAGTTTGGGGCGGATATAGAAAATATGGAAGGTTTTGCAACCGCGTATGGATGTACTCTTTCGGGTATACCCGTATGTCAGGTGCGAACTGTATCGAACCTTGTGGGATCAAGAGACCGTAAAGATTGGGATTTGCTGGGAGCTTTAGCCGAACTCGGCCGAATTTGCTCTGCATTGGTTAAGTAAAACCGCCCGATTTTTTGCTGTGCTTCTTTCCACTCACAACTGGGATAATTCATACGCGGATGACTGAGTTATTAGCCTATTTTGAACAAGAGTTGCCTAAGATAAACGGTTTTTTGGATGAAGAGACCGATAAGCTTGAGGGGTTGGTAAAGGGGGTTGCGAAGCATGTACTGCTTGCTCCCGGTAAACGGATACGTCCGATTCTCACCATACTTTCTGCCCGGGCTTTAGGATATTCAAAGGAAGATATTTATCCTTTAGCAAGCTCGCTTGAGCTGCTGCACGCTGCAACCTTGCTTCATGACGACATACTAGATGACGCTGATCTGAGAAGGGGAGTTACGGCTTCACATCTTGTTTTCGGTATTACAGAGACCGTTCTTGCCGGGGATGTTCTTCTTGCTCTTGCCAATTTAATCGGCGCTGATTACGGAAAATCCCGTATAAGCTCGATTCTGGCTTCAGCGATAATGTCCACAGCAGAAGGAGAAATTCGGGAAATAGCACATATTTCAGAGCCGAAAGTGGACCGTGATATATATATGGATATTATCATAGGTAAAACTGCAAGGCTTCTTGAAGCTTCATGTCGCATCGGGGCAGCTGTTGCTTGTGACGACACAGAACTTGAAGACGCTCTCGGAGATTTTGGCCTTAATATGGGCATTGCTTTTCAACTGGTTGACGATGCTCTTGATTATGAATCTCCTGTCGGAGATACAGGTAAGCCGGAAGGCGGAGATTTGAAAGAAGGCAAGGTTACTTTACCTTTAATTCTCTATCTTGAGATGTTAGAGGATAAGGAAGCTGAATCTTTGCTTGCTGAGATTAAAAATCGTACTCTTTCTGATGCTAGGCGGGATGAAGTGCTTGAAAGTATCCGTGCGCATGGGTTGGGAACAAAAACAAGGCAATCCGCAGCCGAATACATTGAAAAGGCTAAAGCCTGTCTGACTCCATTGTCTGACAGTGTTGAAAGCCGAGTTCTCAAGCTGTCCGCCGACTTTGTTTTGACCCGCCGTAAGTAGGTGTAGTTTAAAAACAGGAGCCGCGACCTATGAGTCTGGACGAGATCCTTGAATCACCACGACTGATGATGAAGCTAAGTTTTCCTCCGGTGATGCTTCAACTGATGGAGGAGGCTGCTAAGCCTGAGCCTGATTTTTCTGTGCTGGGAAAAATTATCAGCATGGACCCGGCTCTTTCAACTACCATACTTAATCTGGTCAACTCTCCTTTCTATGGTTTGTCACAGGAAGTTTCAGATCTTAAGCGCGCGGCTATAGTTCTGGGAACGAGAGAGTTGTTGAATCTTGCGGTTACTGTTTCGTTTCAAAAACATATTTCTGCCCATCTTGAGAAACAAGACTACAAGATTTACAGTGATTGGATGCTCACCGTGTGGGGAGCTATTTCAGCTCAATTGATTGCTTCCAGAATTTGTCCTGAATATGCTGATAAAATGTATCTTTGCTGTCTTCTTAAAGATATCTCTCTGTTGTTTCTCAGATGTGCTGCTCCTGATGAAATTCCTGAGATGCTTTCAAGTGATTCAGTTACAAGATCTTATTCCGGTCAGGCAGAAGCTGAGAATGATAGTTGGGGTATGACTCATGGAGCACTCAGTCAGCTTTTGCTTTCTCGCTGGAAACTTAAGACTCTTGAGTGTCCTTCTATCCTGCATCATCATTCTTTAGAGGAATTAGATTCTTTCGATTTGCCGACTCAGGCTGTAATTCTGGGTACTAAATGGGCTGAAATGGAACTGGGCAATTCTTCTGCTCCGTTTAATGTTTTGCAGTTTGAAGTTCAGCTTCAGAACGCTTTGGACATGGATGAAGAAGCGATTGAAGATTTCAGAAGTGTTTGCCGGACTAAATTTCAATCCATGCTCGGCACATTGGGAATGGATGAAGGGGGGAGTGGAACCCATTTTTATAATCATTCCATAAAGACACTTCAAGCCAGTTATTTTATGAGCCTCGAGCTTCTTACAGCCGAAGGTGGAGTGGATTCAATCTCCCGGATAATAGGGCGTCATGTTAAGCTTAACTGGGATATAAATGAATGGGAGCTTGCCCTTAAGTCTCCTGATTTTGATAAATATTATTTGTATAGAGTCGGAGAGTCTGGACTGGAAAGGGTTTTCTCACGGGTTGATAAAAAAGACCTCAAGTGGAATGTGCGGACTGATGGTATAACCATTTCCAGCCGTGGTGTTTTCCTTGGTGAGTTTCGGTGTTTGTGTCCGGGGCTTTCTGAGAGTGAGAAGAGTGATTTAAAATTATATTTCCGATTTATCGGTCAGGCTTATGAGCATTACAGTCTTAGGCAGCATTTGCTGGAAGGGCGGGCTGTAACTCTTGAAACTCTGCCTCTCGGGATTGCCCGCTTAGATATTAAGGGCAGTGTTCTTGATATGAACGATGAGATGGCACGTATTATCGGAGGAGCTGAAATTTCCGGAGCGAAGGAGTTCAGCGAATTATTTAATATGGGTGTCGGTGCTGGACTTGGCAAGGGATGGGCTGATTTTCTTGTAGATAACTCCAAGACTTCTTTCAGCAAAATCCTTTGTGTAAGACTTCGTACGGGAGGAATCCCGCGTGATGCCTGCCTTTATATCTCAGCATATAAGCAAAAAAGTGGTGAAGACTGGCTCATTTCTGTAATTATGGAAGATGTTCGCGAAATTTCGGAAACTCAGATTCAGGCGCTTAAGCAGAAAGATTTTCTGGAAGGTCTTATTGATTCCATGCGTGATGTTGTTTTCACTGTCGATGTTCGCGGAAATATACATTATGTTTCATCGCGTTATTCCAAAATTTTTCTAGGGCGTAATCTCTTTGATATAGCGAGTCCTTCAGGTGCTTTTACCGGCCGATGGGGGCCTGAACTGTTTGAGCAGCCTAAATCTGTTGTGGAAGTTTTGATGAAAAGAACGGATTCTACTGGCTTACCGTTTGAACTTGTCATCAGTAAACTTGAAGGTGCCGGCGAGAAATATCTGATCGTCGCCCGTGATATGACTGCCATCAGAAGGTTGGAAGAAAAACTGAAAAAGCAGGCTGTCTTTGACGGGCTGACAGAGTTGTTCAATCATACTCAGTTCAACACGATGCTCGGACGTGAAATAACCCGTAGTAAAAGAACCGGGCGGCCTGTCGGTATATTGTTTTTTGATTTGGACAGGTTCAAAAAAGTTAATGATACAGAAGGACATCAGGCCGGAGATGAGGTCTTGAAGAGTGTCGCGGTTATTTTGAAGGAAGAACTCAGAGCAGGAATGGATTTCCCGTGTCGATACGGCGGAGATGAATTTGGAGTGATTGTTACAGAGGTCCGGCCTGAATCCCTTGAAATGATAGGGAATAGAATTCGGATGAAAATAGATACTAAATTTTCAGGGAGAGTAACCATCAGTGGCGGTATGACCGTTTATGAAGATGGAGATTCTCCGGTCAGTATGCTTAAGCGGGCTGACACAGCGGCATATGAAGCCAAGGATTTGGGTGGTAATTTGTTGAAATGGGCGAAAAAAGAATCTTGAGCGTATCGCTGAGATTTTATTATTTATATTAAAAAAGGAGATAACCATGCTCTGGCGGGTTGAGGTTGGTCTTAAAAATAATGTCCGGGATGTTCACGGGAATAAAATTTCCCGTAAAATCAGGGAAGAGCTCGGCATAGAAGCCGGTGAAGTCCGGACCATTAAAGTTTATACTGTTGAAGGTCTTGAAAAAGCCGATATTGATAAGGTGCTGGAGCTTGGAGTTCTGCATGATCCTGTCCTGCACATTCCGTCTCTTACCCCTCTTGCGGCTGATTTCGCCTGGAATCTGGAAGTCGGATTCCGTCCGGGTGTAACGGATAACGAAGGTCGCACTGCAAAAGAATCTCTGATTCTGGTTATTAATCCTGAAGATGCTGCAAAAGTTAAGGTTTATACCTCTACTCAGTACATTTTTTCAGAAAAGCTTGAGAAAGAGCAGATTGCATCTATTGCAAAAGATCTTTTAGCTAACGAATTGATTCAGCGTTATGAAATTTGTTCTGCTGAAGAATGGGAAAAATCTCCCGGATTTGAAGCTAAAGCGGCTCAGGTCACAGGTAGAGCCAGTGACGAAGTTGCAATTATTGATCTTCTTGCAATGAATGATGATGAAATGATGGCGTTCAGCCGTGCGAATACTCTCGCCATGAGTATTGAAGAATTTCATTCCATTCGTGACTACTATTCTGATCCCGAAGTTCTTGCAGAACGTAAGAAAATGGGGATTGATCCTAATCCAACAGATGCTGAACTTGAAGCTCTTGCACAGACATGGTCTGAGCACTGCAAGCACAAAATTTTCAGTTCTAAAATTGAATACGAGAACAGAGAGACCGGAGTTTCTTCTACCGTAGACAGTCTCTACAAATCCTGCATTCAGAATACCACCAAGGAAATCCGTAAAGACAAAGGCGATGACGACTTTTGTCTGTCAGTTTTCAAGGACAATGCCGGGGTTATCAAATTTAACGACAAGCTGAATGTTTGCGTTAAAATGGAAACTCATAACAGCCCTTCCGCTCTTGACCCTTACGGCGGAGCGCTGACAGGAATTGTCGGTGTTAACCGCGACCCTATGGGAACCGGACTGGGTGCAAACCTTCTTTGTAACACTGATGTTTTCTGTTTTGCTTCTCCTTTTTACGAAGGAGAACTTCCTCCGCGTTTACTTCATCCTCGCAGAGTTCTCGAAGGAGTCCGCGAAGGTGTTGAACACGGCGGTAATAAATCAGGTGTGCCTACTGTAAACGGTTCCATTGTTTTCGATGAAAGATACCTCGGTAAACCTCTTGTTTATTGCGGAACTGTCGGAACAATGCCCGTTAAGGTTGCCGGACGTCTGAGCCATGAAAAGAAAGCTCAGGTCGGCGATATTATCGTCATGACCGGCGGTCGCATCGGTAAAGACGGAATTCACGGCGCAACTTTTTCATCCGAAGAATTACACGAAGGATCTCCTGCTACAGCCGTTCAGATCGGTGACCCTATTACTCAGCGTAAGATGTATGACTGCCTCATGCGCGCCCGTGATACCGGTCTATATAGTGCTATTACTGATAACGGAGCTGGCGGGTTGTCTTCTTCCGTTGGAGAAATGGCCGAAGATACCGGTGGTTGTGATCTCGATCTTGCTAAGGCTCCGCTTAAATATGACGGTCTTAAGCCTTGGGAAATTCTTGTTTCCGAAGCTCAGGAGCGTATGACTCTGGCTGTTCCTCCCGAAAAGCTGGACGAATTCATGGCCTTGGCAAAAGAGATGGACGTTGAAGCAACTGCGCTTGGTACTTACACAGACAGCGGTATCTATAACATTAGATACGGTGATAAGCCTGTTGCAGCACTTCGTATGGACTTCCTGCATGACGGTGTTCCTCAGATGCAGCTTAAAGCTGTTTGGGACCGCCCAGTTGTTGATTTCAAAGGTGAGCCGGAAGTTAAAGATCATACTGCTCTGCTTAAAGATATGCTTGGCAGGCTTAATATATGCAGCAAAGAATACGTCATCCGTCAGTATGACCACGAGGTTCAGGGGCGCAGTGTCGTTAAACCTCTCGTCGGTAAGAAGCAGGACGGTCCCGCTGATGCCGGTGTACTGAGACCTGACCTTGATTCCGATAAGGGGCTTGTTGTCTCTCACGGAATATGTCCTAAGTTCAGTGATCTCGACACATACTGGATGATGGCTAATGCTATTGATGAAGCTGTCAGAAACGCCGTAGCCGTGGGTGGTGACATTTCACACATGGCCGGAATTGATAACTTCTGCTGGTGTGATCCGGTTCAATCCGAAACAACTCCTGACGGACATTACAAGCTTGCTCAGTTGGTCAGAGCTAATCAGGCTCTTTCTCACTTCAGTCGCGCATATGGCGTGCCTTGTATCTCCGGTAAAGACTCAATGAAAAATGACTACAAGGGCGGGGGCGTAAAAATCTCCATTCCTCCAACGGTTCTTTTCTCTACGGTCGGGATTGTTCCTGATATTAATAAGTGTGTCACTTCCGATTTCAAGAATCCCGGTGACTTTGTATATGTTTTAGGTATTACCAGAAATGAACTTGGCGGCTCGGAAGTTTCTTCCCAGCTCGGGTTTGTTCATCCTTCTGTTCCGCATGTAGAAGCACTTACTGCTCTTAAACGTTATGAAACAGTTCAGACAGCCATGAGCCAGGGGCTTATTTCAGCCTGTCATGACCTTTCTGACGGCGGACTCGGAGTTGCGCTGGCTGAGATGTCAATCGGCGGTAGAATCGGCGTAGAGGCTGATCTCTGTTCCGTTCCTTCCGAGTATGGTTTGAGTACTCTAGCTATCCTTTACAGTGAATCTGCAAGTAGATTTGTTGTGACTGTATCGCCTGAGCTTGCTCAGAAGTTTGAAGCCCTGTTCGAAGGACAGGTTTTCGGACGTATAGGTATGACAACCGGACTTGATACTTTCGGCCTTGCAGAAGGAACAACCGGAATAGTCAGAAGCAAGATTCATCTTCTTGCAGATGCCTTCAAAGGCACTCTCGACTGGTAGATTCTGCACGTAATATTGCTTTTAGAAGAGCCGCATCGGTTAATTTCGATGCGGCTCTTTTTTCGCTAATGAGCCACCCACGGTTTTAACCAGGATTCTCCTATCAAGTCGTGGATTACGAACGGATCACCTGCAACTGTCATACTTGCCGACTCTTTACTTTTCGCTTTAAAAAGGATCATTCCTCCTGATCTGTCAGCAAACGGTCCCCCTTTGTACCCATCCAGTTTCAAAGACATCCAATATTTAGCATGGTCAGGGGCGGCTTGTTTGATGATTTCAGGTTTCTTTTTCATGAAATAAAAATAAACATACGTCTGTGTTGTATCCTTTTTCATATCCCCTCCATTAGCTGGTGTTGCTAGAAACAGAACAAAAAAAATGAGAATGCACCACTTCATATCGCCTCCTTTACTTCATCGCTCCAATAGAGCTTAAGGTCTTCACCATCTGTTTCAAGTCGGTATCAGAAATTTGTTCCAACCATTTTTCATTCCATGTTTTCATGGTTTTCATACATTTTTTGACAACATCTCGTCCCTTGTCGGTTACTTCGCACATTACTACTCTAGAATCTTTCTTCTCTTTTGATGTTTTAACCATCCCGAGTGATGTAAGGCGGGTTATTGATTTGGAAACATTTGATTTTTCATATAACAGATCTGAAAGAATTTCTTTCTGAGAAATAGGCCCTTGGTTTTTTATCACCACCAGTATTACAAATTGTTGTTGTGTCAACTCGAACTCGCGTGAGATTCGTGCTCCTTCGCGTTGTAAATATGTACCAAGTCTAAGCAGTTCCATAACCATTTGATTCGAAGTAGACATAATCGCCTCACATAGAAAGTTTCTTTGTCAACCTTTTATTAAAATGTATAAATATAGTTTCCTTGTCAACTAAAAGTTTAGCTTTCGGTAAAGCTCATTTTAATAAGCAGAAACAATCATGACATAATTGAAAGATAAAATTCAATAATTCAAGGTTAATACTTGTAGAAAGACTGGATGATCAGGCAGGATGAGGACTAAAAAAAAGGCCCGGAAGCGTGAGCTTCCGGGCCTTTAATATTTATAACCGTGAAGTTAAAGACTTCTATTCGTCGTCTTCAACAGCGTCGGAGATGGAGCATTCGGTTGTCAGCAGAAGGCTGGAAACGGAAGCTGCATTCTGGAGAGCGATACGGGTAACCTTTTTAGGATCGATAACACCGGCCTTGATAAGGTCTTCGTATACGCCAGTTGCTGCGTTAAAGCCGAAGCCTTCTTTGCCTTCAGCAACTTTTTCAACAACGATAGAACCTTCGAAACCAGCGTTTTCAGCGATCATGCGAAGAGGCTGCTGAACAGCACGGCGAATGATACCGATACCGGCAAGTTCGTCATCGTTACCAGCTTTGAGGCCGTCGAGAACTTTAGCGCAACGAACAAGAGCGGTTCCGCCACCTGCTACGATGCCTTCTTCAACAGCTGCGCGAGTTGCGTTAAGAGCATCTTCAACGCGAGCTTTCTTTTCTTTCATTTCGATTTCAGTTGCTGCGCCGACTTTGATTACTGCAACACCGCCAACAAGCTTGGCGAGACGTTCCTGTAATTTTTCGCGGTCATAGTCAGAAGTAGAGTCAGCTGCCTGACTTTCGATTCTGCGTACACGAGCTTTGATATCATCAACAGAACCGGCACCGTCAACGATGATGGTGTTTTCTTTGTCGATTCTGATGCGTTTAGCTGTTCCAAGTCCGTCGATAGTCATAGCGTCAAGGGACAAACCTACGTCTTCAGATACAACCTGAGCACCGGTCAGAACAGCGATGTCCTGAAGCATTTCTTTACGGCGATCACCAAAGCCAGGAGCTTTGATAGCACAAACCTGAAGGTTGGCGCGGAGTCTGTTAACTACGAGAGTTGCAAGAGCTTCACCGTCGATATCTTCTGCAACGATGAGCAGAGGACGGGACATTTTGAGAACCTGCTCAAGAATGGGCAGAAGATCTTTCATGCTGGAAACTTTCTTTTCGCAGAGAAGGATCATAGGATCTTCAAATTCGCAGACCATTTTGTCTGTGTCAGTTGCGAAGTAAGGAGAAAGATATCCGCGGTCAAACTGCATGCCTTCAACTACATCCAGTTCTGTCTTCATGGATTTAGCTTCTTCAACAGTGATAACGCCTTCTTTACCGACTTTGTCCATTGCTTCAGCAAGGATTTCGCCGATTGTGGAATCGCTGTTTGCGGAAATTGTTCCGACCTGAGCGATTTCAGATTTATCACGAGTTGGTTTAGCAAGTTTGTTGAGTTCTTCAACAATAGCTGAAACAGCGGCGTCAATTCCGCGTTTGATGGACATTGGGTTACGTCCGGCAGCAACGAGCTTTACACCTTCAGCAAAAATGGACTGAGCAAGAACTGTAGCGGTAGTTGTACCGTCACCGGCGATGTCGTTGGTTTTGGAAGCAACTTCCTTAACCATCTGAGCGCCCATGTTCTGGAATTTATCTTCCAGATCAATAGCCTTAGCAACGGTAACACCGTCTTTAGTAATGACGGGTGCGCCCCAGGACTGTTCGATCACAACATTACGACCACGGGGTCCGAGTGTTACTTTTACAGCGTCGGCGAGAGTGTCAACGCCGATTTTGAGATGTTCACGTGCTGTTACATTAAATTCAATAGCTTTAGCCATTTAAAGATCCTCCTGAGAGAAATTCGTTTGATTTATATATAGAGGCGCTAGCGGAAAATTATTCAACAACTGCGAGAATTTCTTCTTCGCGCATGATGATGAAGTCTTCACCATCAATAGAAAGTTCGTTGCCTGCATATTTAGCGAAGAGCACAACGTCACCTTCTTTTACGGACATAGGAGCTTTATCTTTACCTGGACCGGCTGCAGCAACAACACCTTTCATAGGTTTTTCCTGAGCGGAATCAGGGATGATAATACCACCGGCTGTTTTCTGTTCGCTTTCCAGACGCTTAATGAGTACGCGATCCTGTAACGGTTTGAGAGTCATGTTTCCTCCTGAACTAAATAAAGTATTGGTTGATAATCACTTAATAATCTGCGGGGTTGTGGCAGATTCTTCTTTGATTTTTAAAGTCGAGTTGCCTATTGTGTCATCCAAGGCAGTTCGCTTCATGCGTATGAAGTTGAATTAAATTAAGACAGAAGAGCAATATGTCAACACCGTATAATGAAAAAAACGGTATTAAAGTATTTGATTTTGCTTTTCGTTGAAAGGAGTGATCTGTATATGTCTCTTAATCCGAAAAGTATATAAATTATGCGGTTCAGCTTGACAATTAGCAGTTCTTCCCTGTAGTCCGCCACGTCCAGCCAAAAAAGGTTAAATAATGTTTTGCTTTTGTATAAAGCTTGATTTGATATCATTCTGATAAAAGTAATGCTTAGTCAGTTATGATTTGATATTACCCTATGGCTTTTTATTGTTTAATGGTGTAGTGGGCCTGTTGGGGTACGGATATACCGCTCGGGTTGCGGTTTAAAAAAATGAAGGAGTTTATTATGAGTAAGACTGTTCTTGTTAAGAAGTTCCGGGAAAAATTAGACATGAGTGCTAAAGATGCTTCCGCAGCGATTGATGGCGTTCTCGGCGCAATTGAAGATGGACTTAAGGAAGAAGGCAATGTGACCCTTACTGGTTTCGGTACCTTTAAAACTGTTGAACGTTCCGCACGTACAGGTCGTAACCCTCAGACTGGCCAGGCCATTGAGATTCCTGCTTCTCGCGGAGTAAAGTTTGCCCCCGGAAAATTTCTTAAGGACGCAGTTAAATAAGCTTATTCAATATTGACTGTTAAGCCGCTTCCGGGGATTCCGGGAGCGGCTTTTTTTATGGCTGATGATAAAAGTTTAATTTTGATAAATTTGGCCAGTATAAATTCTTTATTTCTTGCTAAAGGGTGTTTGTGAAAGTTCTGGTTGCGTGAACTTTCGGCAAGATCTAAGCGTATTGCTACTAAATTGTTATTTACGGAGTAATGTTAAATGTCTTCTCTTTGGACCAGGCCTTTCGGCTACCGGGATGTTTTAAAAATCAGCCTTCCTCTTGCTGTAAGTATGGCTTCAACCACTCTTATGCAGATCACTGACAGGATCTTTTTGGGAAGATATTCGGTTGAAGCTATTGCCGCCGCGCTTCCAGCTGGAATTCTCGCGTTTTTATTCATATCCTTTTTTATGGGCGTTGCCAGCTACATCAACGTTTTTATCGCTCAGTATACCGGTGCCGTAAGACCTGATAAAGTCGCAACGAGTCTCTGGCAGGGGATATATTTTTCGCTTGCCGCTTGGGTTATTTTAATTCTGGTAGGCCATTTTTTGACCCCTTTGCTTGTTTTGGGTGGTCATCCACCGGAAGTTACTGAACTTGAAACTCAGTATTTTAGAATTTTGATGTTCGGAGCCGGTTTGCCGGTGCTTGATACTGCTCTTTCAAGCTTTTATTCTGGTCGCGGTTTGACTCGGACAGTTATGCTCGTAAATATGGCGGGTGCTTTGGTTAATATTCCGCTCGATTATGCCCTTATTAATGGTTTCTGGTTTTTTCCGGAAATGGGCATCCAAGGGGCCGGAATCGCTACCGTTGCAGCCGGGGGCGTAATTGTAGGGCTTTATTGTCCACTTATCTTTAATAGTAAGAATGAAAAGCAATATGGAATTATAAGTAATTTCAAATTTGCACCGGATCTTTTCATCCGGTTTATCAAGTATGGCCTGTCAAATGGTACACAATTTTTTCTGGATATTTTTGCAGTAACTTTTTTTGTCTATATGGTGGGCAGGCTGGGAACAACTATCCTTGCAGCTAGTAATATAGCTCTTTCGATTGACGGGATTTCTTTTTTCCCGGCGTATGGGATATCCGTCGGGGTAAGCACCTTAGTCGGTCAGGCCATCGGGCAGGGACGCCCTGATTATGCGAAAAGGGCGACGGTCTGCGCGTTTCATATTACATGTGTCTGGATGCTCTTTATGGGGCTTATTTACGTCACGATTCCAGATGTATTGATAAGTATGTTTCGTCCGCATGATATAAGTGATGTTCAGTTTATCGAAGTTCTCGAACATGGTAGAATATTCTTGCTGTTTATGGTCTTTTATATCTTTTTCGATGGGCTTGCGCTCGTCTACTCAGGCGCGCTTAAGGGAGCGGGTGATGTTGTTTATGTTATGAAAGCTGTCGGGTTTTTCTGTGTAACGCTGATGGTTATTCCGTGTTATCTGGGCGTAGAAGTATTTAAGGCAGGCCCGAATTTTCTCTGGGCAATTTTTACAGCCTATGTGCTCGTGCTCAGTTTTGTTTTTTATTTCCGTTTCAAGGGTGGAAAGTGGGAAAGTATGAAAGTTATCGAATAGATGGAAATTGTTTTTATCTGGAAAGCAAGAAGGGCATAAGAGGAATTCCTCTTATGCCCTTTATTTTGTGAAATTTTGAAGCGGCTATTTTGTTAAGCTGATTCCTGAGTGACTACCAGCATTTCCGGGCGGACCTTATATAGAAAGCTGTAAGTGAACAGGCAGATAAAGCCTTCGATAATCATTATGGGAATATGTGAATATACGATTAGCTGAGCAACTCCGATAAAACTGTCATCGGTGAAGGATAGCGCGAAAGCAGTCAGTATAGCAGAAAGTGCGATTGAAAGAGCACCGCACATAAAAGCAGCGATACTCATACTTTTTCCGCCCTTGCTGAGCAGGGAGCGAAACAAATAGTGGCAGAGAACAGCCGGTAAAGCCATTGTGGCTGTGTTGACTCCGATTACGGTAAGCCCGCCGTACTGGAAAAGGATGGCTTGCAGAAGCAGTCCTGTAAATATAGCAGGAAAGGCTGCCCAGCCGAGTATAAGCCCCATAAGTCCACTGAGAATAAGGTGTGCGCTTGAAGGACCAAGAGGAATATGAATAAGCGAGGCTACAAAGAAAACCGAAGAAAGGAGAGCTACTGTAATGAGGTTTTCCGAATCGAGCTTTTTAAGGCCTATCGTTGTGCCGATGGCGGTCACAGTTATTCCTACAGCAAGGACGGGAAGGGATAGAACTCCTTCAGATATGTGCATGGCTCACGATCCTCTTTATAATTGAGCAAGAACGTTCGGGCTTGTTTTATACTTTTAGGTGCATGTGTGCATACTTTTTTTAGAAATATAGCACCACCGTGTGTGTGTCAAGAACTCAGCATAAACTTTGCTATTGAAATTTTAAGGTTGTTACTTTTTTGTGATCTATATTTTTATATGTTTTTGGCTAACAGCATGATTTTTCCTAATTTTATCTGCTGGATGCAGTTTTTAGAAAATATTTAGATATTGGTGTATTTGTTGCAACGCTAGGTGGAGGAGGAAAAATATGCACAAAATGCGATTGTCTGAAAAAGTCATTCCTGTTCTGTTTGATGTTGTTGTATATGGCGGATTTGCGGCGTTCTTGTTCGCAAGCTATATAACTTTTCGAACTCTTGTGGAAAGATTTCCTGAACCGGCTCACAAAATCATTGGTATGCTGCAAAATTTTCTCGCATGAGTGATTGAAGTGTATGCAAAAAAATCCTCCTCAGCCTGTTCGGTTGAGTGAGGATTTTTTTATATGGTTATTTTGAAGTAGAAAATTTTTAATTATCGATTAGGATTGACTTAAGCTGTATAAATATTATTTATAAGGTAAATGAAAATGAGTTTCTATATCAGCGGGAGATATTGTGCAGGATATATTAGTGTTTGTAATTATAGCAGTAGCGGCTTTGTACTTGGGAATTAAATGGTTCAGGAAAGGGGGGTCGGGATGCGGTTGCGGGTGTGATTGTGGCGGTGCAAATAAAACTTCTAAGGGAGATTGTTCCGGTCCTGATGAATCTCAGATTGGAGATCTTAGAAAGAAGAAGTAAATACGGAGCAACAGGTTAATGACTTGTTGCCTATTTTATATTTTTTTGAAAATTACAATTTTGATTGTTCACTCGCATTTAAAGGAAAAGCCATCCAGTTTAGGGTGGCTTTTCCTTTAAATGAACTATTAGTGTAAGGTTTTGTGTCGTAACGGAATTAAGCTTTAAAAAATAATTTTGAGCATAATGGATATTAAGGAGCTCAATACGTCTTTTTGCAGATTAAAACTGATTTAAATTAATCAATGCGTAGTCATGCATAATTTAAGAGACAAAATTGTAAAAAAGCAACTTTTCTTGCGTAAATTTCTTCTTTATTGATTGGTAATCCTGTGCTTAATCTTACGATGTCAGTGTAAATTTAGCTTTTGATTGCGAAACGCGTAATTTATGATTATTCTGCATTATAATGACATAATTTTTTTATAACAAAACTTTTTTCTATAAAATCAGATAGTTAATTATCTAAATCCTTTTTTCATTATTTTTTTTTGTTTGTTATAGAAGTTTTCTTTTCAGTTTGCTGTCCAAAACTGGCACTAATTTTTTTTATGCTGCGGTTTCTTGCTGAATTTGTAATTGAATTATGCTACTTGATGTTCACTTTCAGCTTGTCATAATGTCATGTGATATTCCTACATGGCGAATATGTTCTCATAAATAACTGGTTTCCTTTAGAAATATATGTTTAACAAGAATGTTTAAACGTAGGCTGTCGAGTCTGCGGTGAATCACTCATTCACATACCAAGGGAGGGGAAGTGGCCAAGAAGAAAATTAGGTTCATGTGTACTGCCTTCCGTGACGGTTTTCAGTCCGTTTACGGTGCCCGAGTCAAAACCGATGATTTCCTGCCTGCAGTTGAAGCTGCAAGAGACGCAGGTATAAACTGGTTTGAAGCAGGCGGAGGAGCACGGTTCCAGGCTCTTTATTTTTATTCCAATGAAGATGCATTTGATATGATGGACAGATTCAGGGCTACTGCCGGACCTGACGCAGATTTACAAACTTTGGCTCGCGGAGTTAACGTTGTAGGTCTTGAATCTCAATCCAGTGATGTTATCAAGGCTCATGCTGATCTTTTTGCCAAACATGGTATTACCACCATCCGAAATTTTGACGCTCTCAATGACGTTAACAACCTGATCTATAGCGGGCAGTGCATTGCAAATGCCGGTCTGAAACATCAGGTTGTCGTTACAATGATGGAGCTGCCTCCCGGATGTTCGGGCGCCCATGACGCCGCATTCTACGAAAGTACTCTCCGTCAGATTTTGGATGCAGATATTCCTTTTGATTCAGTCTGTTTCAAAGATGCTTCCGGAACGTCTACTCCTGCTAAAGTTTTTGAGACCATCAAGCGCGCTCGCAAGATGCTTCCCGCAGATGTAATGCTCAATTTTCATACTCATGAAACAGCTGGAATCGGCGGACTCTGTTATAAATCCGCCATTGACGCAGGAGCTGATGCGATTGATTTGTCAATGGCTCCAGCATCCGGCGGAACCTGTCAGACTGATATCGTCACCATGTGGCATATCCTGCGCGGAACAGATTATACCCTCGATATAGATATAGATAAAATTATTGTTGCTGAAGATGTCTTCCGTGACTGCATGAAGGATTACTTCCTGCCGCCCGAAGCAACTCAGGTCGACCCTATGATTCCTTTCAGCCCGATGCCCGGTGGCGCGCTGACTGCGAATACTCAGATGCTCAGAGATAACGGTCTGATGGATCGCTACCCTGAGATCATCCGTGCCATGAGTGAAGTTGTCCGCAAAGGTGGATTCGGTACTTCCGTTACTCCTGTTTCCCAGTTCTACTTCCAGCAGGCGTTCAATAACGTCATGTTCGGTCCATGGGAAAAGTTTGCTGACGGTTACGGCAAAATGGTTCTGGGATACTTCGGTAAAACACCGGTTGCTCCGGATGCTGAAATTGTTAAACGTGCATCCGAACAGATGGGACTTGAGCCTACCACTAAAAGCCCTATTGAACTCAACGATGCTGATCCAGAGAAAGGGCTTGCTCCTGCTCGCAAGCGTCTTGAAGAAGAAGGTCTTCCTGTTACTGACGAAAATGTTTTCATCGTTGCAACTTGTAAGGACAAAGGAATCACCTATCTTAAAGGTGATGCCCGCGTAGGAGTCCGTTATAAGAAAGACGTTGAAGCTGAACAGGTTGCTAAGCTTACCGGAAAAACTGCTTCTGCAAGTGGATCCGGTTCAGGAACTGTGGATGTTTCAGTTAACGGCTTGTCCTATACTGTTACTGTCGACGGTGACACAGCAACTCTGAATGGCAAATCTTTCAGTATCGGTTCCGGAGATGGAACTTCTGCCGCGGCAGCTTCCGGCGCTCCAGCCGGCGGCGTAACTGAACCCATTGCAGCCCCCATGCCCGGACTTATTGTCCGTCTGGCAGTTAATCCGGGAACTGTGGTTCAGGAAGGTCAGACTTTGCTGATTATGGAAGCTATGAAGATGGAAATGGAAGTTAAGGCTCACAGGCCCGGAACATTGGTCTCTTTCGCGGTTACCGCCGGTGATCAAGTTCAGCAGGGACAGCCTTTAGCTCAGATGACTATCTAGCCGGACACTTATTAAAAGCAAAAGGAGATCCCAATGCAAGAAATGGTGTTCAGTTGGCAGCACGTGGTCAATGGTAACGGATTAGCTATTTCCATAACTGGTATGGGTATTGTGTTCGTAGCTTTGATGCTGGTGAGCCTTTATATCGCTATGCTTCCAAGGTTAGCTGGATTCTTCAATAAGATTATCCCGCCTGCAGCTCATCACTGCGGGATGGAGCCAGCTCCTTCGGGACCGGTTGAAGCTGAAATAGTCGCAGCTGCAGTTGCATATCTGCATAAAAACAAGAGTTAGACGGACGTCATGGATATACTTTTTCATTTTTTAAGTACAACGGGCTTTGCGGAAATGACTCCGGGCAATTTTATAATGATTGTCATCGGAATTGTTTTTATCGCCCTTGCAATTATAAAGGACTATGAGCCGCTTTTGCTCCTTCCTATCGGGTTCGGAGCAATTATAGGTAATATCCCGTCTATCGCGGGTATGCCTCTCAGCGTTTATGACGAAGGGAGTGTGCTCTCTTATCTATACTTCGGGGTCAGCAAAGGTGTTTTTCCTCCGCTGATATTTCTTGGAATCGGAGCTATGACCGACTTTTCGTGCATGCTCTCCAACCCAAAGTTAATCCTTCTAGGGGCGGCGGCTCAGATGGGTATATTCATTACCCTTGTCGGAGCGCTATACCTAGGCTTCAGTCCGGCTGAAGCCGGTGCTATCGGAATTATCGGCGGGGCTGACGGTCCTACTGCGATATTCCTTGCGTCCAAGTTGGCGCCGCATCTGCTGGGAGCTATTGCCATTGCGGCTTATTCGTACATGGCACTTGTTCCCGTTATTCAGCCTCCGATTATGAAGCTGCTTACAACTAAAAAAGAACGTTTGATCCGCATGTCTTCTCCAAGACAGGTTACTACACGCGAGAAAATTCTTTTTCCCGTCGGAGCATTTATTATCACTGCGTTAATCGCACCTGGTTCAATTGCTCTGGTAGGGATGCTTTTCTTCGGTAACCTTTTAAAGGAATCCGGCGTAACTGAACGTCTGGCTGAAACAGCACGTACTTCGCTCATTGACTCTGTTACTATCCTTCTGGGTGTATCGGTCGGAGCATCAACACAGGCTCAGACTTTTCTGACTCCTGACAGCTTGCTGATTTTTGGTCTTGGTGCAGCTTCCTTCTGTGTAGCTACTGCCAGTGGATTACTCTTTGCCAAGCTTATGAATCTTTTCCTTAAAGATAAGATCAACCCTTTGGTTGGAGCTGCCGGTGTCTCGGCTGTTCCTGACTCTGCGCGTGTTGTGCAGATGGTTGCCCGTAAAGATGATCCGCACAACTTCCTGCTGATGCACGCCATGGCTCCGAATGTAGCTGGTGTACTTGGTTCTGCGGTTGGGGCAGGAGTTCTCTGGTCGGTACTTGGGTTATAGGGATAAATCATGAAAGTCGTCACAAATCGAGCGAGAATGAAAAAGCTTAAGCAAGCTTTAAAAAGTAATAAACTCGGCTTGACGACAACCATGCCGGTGAAAAAGATAAACTTTGTTCATTAATGAAAAAAAAGCGCACTCTCGAAATGAGAATGCGCTTTTTTTTTCGTAATAAATCAAATTGTACCGTTTTATTGTAGTATTTGGGTGACCACTCTTAAGTACATTCGTTAGGTTTGTTCAGTTCTTCACAATATTTCGGGAGAGGGCTGTTAAGTAGAGTGGATTTTTCTGGGGAATAGGGTTAGGGCGGTTCTTAACATTTAGTCAGACTTATATTTTCATTGGAGGAGTAAACAGTGGCTAGTCAGTCTACCTATGAGTTCTATAAAAACGATCTTTCTAAAATACCGCCTTTACGGGCTATTGCGGAAACTCTCGTTAATGATAAAAGAGTAAGAAAAATAAATGCTGCCGAGGCATACGAACTTGCTAAGAAGCAGTGGGATGTCATGGATACTGATCAGAAGATCTATCCTAAGGCTGCAAAACGGTTAGGTCTGCCGGAAGGCGCCACTGTTTTAAACAACTGTCATGGTAAGATCGTAGGTCGTACAGGTCAGGCCCGCAGATTTTATAATAATCTGAATGGACCGGACCAGCGTAAAGTGCTTGGCGACCTTAGAGAAGCTATCTCTGACATGCAGCAGCGTCCTTTGATCAAGGCTGAAGCTATTATCGGTCTTGATAAAGATCTTATGATCAGAGCTACCATCGTCGGCGGCGAAGATGATGCTGCAAATATTTTTAATTGGCTCGTCAACTTTACTCCTTATGAAGAGTTGGCAGCAGAGTATGAAAAAAGCGCGAAACTGCCCATTCAGGATATCATCATTATCGGTGATAATCTTTGGCGCAACGAAGACCCTTTTTATCATAATCAGGGATTCCCTCAGCTCGCACTTGTCGATGAAGAATGCAATGTCATCTACAATTTCGGCATGCGTTACTTCGGTGAACGCAAAAAAGGAACTTTGACTCTCGCATGGACTTCCGGCATTCGCGTAGGCATGGCAGCATGTCATGGCGGAATCAAGGAACTTGATTTCTCCGGCTGTGCTGATGAAAATGCAAAGAAAATCGGACAGCGCTCCATAGCTTTCTTCGGACTTTCCGGAACAGGAAAGTCTTCTCATACAAATTCTCATGATAACGGCGGCACTCTTCCTGAAGGATTTTCCAAGAAAGTTTTGCACGATGATGCTTTTCAGATTGATACGGCTAACCGTGTCTGCCGGGCATGGGAACCTACTTTGTTTGATAAGACAGATTCAAGGCCGGTTGGACATCCCGACTGGGAATATATGGTTTCAGTAATGAACCATGCAACTCTTGAAGTTGACGGAAAAGTTCTGCCTGTCGGGCAGGATCTCCGTAATCCGAACGGGCGGGCTTTGATTGATCGTGATGTTCTGGGTGAATACGTCAATCGTTGTAAATTCCCTGAAGTTTTGTGCTGGCTTATGAAGGACACATGTCTGCCTCCGGTTATTCGTTTCACAGATACATATCTCGCAGTTGCAATGGGCGCAGCCCTTATGACAAAGCGTAATCTTGCTGAAAACGTTTCCGAAGAAGAATTGAAAAAGCTGGTTTTTGTTCCTTATGCCAACCCGTTCAGGGTCTATGAGCTTTGGAAAGATGTTGAAGCTTTTGCAGGTGTTTTTGAATGCGGTGCAACTGGATACAGTTTCAACTCAATAGGGTTCTGGAACTCTTCCGATTCCGATCTTCATGCGATTCCATTACAGACATCACTTACTTTGCAGTCTTCAATCCTTCTGGATAAACTGGAATGGGAAGATTGGGATCTTCTGCCCGGTGCACAGCTGCCTAAGCGTAATTGTATGGAAAGAATTCTTCCCGGATTTTATGACACATATAATCCTAAGAATGCTGAAAATCATGATGATTATATTCAGACTCTCAAAGATAGATTTGCTCAGCGCAGACACTTCCTTGAGCAGACTGCTGATCTTAACTGTAAGCCTGAAATTCTTGCAAAACTTACCAAGGTTCTCAGAATCAAAGAGTAATCGTAAGTCTAGTTTTGAAGTGCTTGCCGGAATAGTTAATAGTAAAGCCCCGATGAAGAATTCTTCATCGGGGCTTTTTTTGTTTGGTCAGGTCGAAGATTTGAAGCTTGGTAAAAAGGTTAGAAGCGCTGGAAATCTGAATCCGAATTCTTTTCAGTTTTTAACTCGAGAGAAAGGGTTGGTGAAACCGATCCTGTGTTTCCTGACAGCCGAAAAAATCCGACTGCGTTTGTTAAACTTTCAGCCTGTATCAGTAGTTCTTCTGAGGATGCGCTTACTTCCTCTGATGTAGATGCGCTATTTTGGACAGCGACATCGAATTGCTGAAGGGCGCTATTGATTTGTTCAGCTCCTGAATTCTGTTCAGCGCTTGAAGCCGTAATTTCTTGAACCAGTTCTGCTGTTTTCTGAATGTCCGGTACAATTGCTTTAAGCATGTTACCCGCAGTTTCAGCTATTTCAACACTGGAAGTGGATAGCTCACTTATTTCTCCAGCAGCCTGACCGCTTCTTTCAGCTAATTTGCGAACTTCCGCAGCAACGACTGCAAACCCTTTGCCATGCTCTCCGGCTCGCGCTGCTTCAATAGCCGCATTCAAAGCTAACAGGTTCGTTTGTCGTGCAATTTCTTCTACAACGGAAATTCGTGTGGCTATTTTATGCATTGCCTCAACAGTCTGGATGACAGCCTCGCCACTTTTTTCCGCTTCCAATGCGGCTTTACGAGACATCTCGTCGGTCTTTTTTGCATTCTCTGCGTTATGAGCAATACCGGATACCATTTCTTCCATGGATGCAGATATTTCTTCCATAGAAGAAGCTTGTTCCGATGCATCTTGAGACATGATTTGTGAAGTAGAGCTTAATTCATTACTGCCGGATTCCACGTATGACGAGGCCATCTGAACTTCACGAACAACATCTGAAATTCGTTTAACCATGTCATTAGTAGCCGATGAAAGTTCAGCTATTTCATCCTGCCCTTTAACTTCAGCACTGATGGAAAGATCCCCTCCGGCAATTTTTTTGAAGAGTGCAAGCAAATTTGAAAGCGGGTATATAATGATTCTGTCAGTTACTAATATGATGATTATGGATAAGACTAATATCGAACCAAGTCCGAGCCATAATAGAGTCCATGCCATGGTTGTGCTGGCCTGAAAAATGTCATTATGAGTCACAGTTGCGATTATATACCAGCCGGTTTTAGAATCTTTCTGCCAACTCATACGTTTTTCAATTCCTTCATAAGAATAGTCAATTGAACCCGTTGTATTCGCTAGTATCTCTTTACCCCAGCTAAAATCTTTTATGCTGGATTTCATAAGTATTTTGTTATTTGGATGGCCTATTATAAGGCCGTCGGAGTTTGTTAAAAACAGGTAACCCTGTTCTCCTATTCTGGCCCCTTTCAGATATTGATTGTTGTAAACTGAAATTTTGAGAGTCATACCGATAATTCCGATCAATTTACCTGACTTCATAACGGGGAAGGTCAGCAGGCATATTGGGCTTTTGTTCTCGCCTTCATACGCATCTCCCATGAAAATTTGATTTTGTTCGGCCTTTTCAATGTTCACGCGACCATCATTGATTGATTTTATATTGGAGCCTACGGATGTACTTTGCCCTCCATCAGCTTTAATTGTTCCGTCAGGAGTCATAAGGAATACGTTTTCGTAGAAAGGGGACTCTTTTAAGTAATGATGTAGAGATGTGGTTACATCTTCGAAGTTTTCTGTAGTTAAAGCATCATCAATTTCAGGGAGTGTCTTTAAAATTTTACCATCTCTAATCCTGTCATTGTACCAGAAATCTAGAGTTGATGCCGCTTTATCGCGTGTGTTCATCATAGCTGCGGTGAGTTCTTTTTCAAGACTTCCTGCCCCGGAGGAGTAAGCCACCCACGATAATATCCCGATTGTCAGAGCTACCATCGGGATAATGGTAAAAATAAATTTTGCTTTTAAGTTAAGTCTCATACTCTTACTTCCTTATCAGTTGGGAGGGTTAGTGAAGGCTTATTAACTTGTATGATCACTGTTGAAACGAGTTTGTCCACTGTAAGGGATATTGCAAATTACACCAATCCTTTTAACTTGGGCACGCTCTACTGTTACTTAAATTCTATTGACCTGTAACATATATCTTATAATTGTCGCAGGTCAAAAATAATTCTTTAGTTATTTATATTATTGCTATTTCATAAATAGATTAGTGAGTGATTGCTGATTTAAGCACAGTCAAAATAAATAAATATTTGTAATATTTAAATTGTAATAAATTCAGGAGAGTGAAGTAAAGGAGGTGTTAGTTTTTAGCTGCTTGCAGGTATACTTGTTTAAGGAGTGGATCGGAAATGGCTTCAGCCCAGTGCAGGTAAATACTTTTCATGAAATTTTTTCTAATTATGGGATTTGCCGCTAATCGAGTGGACACTGCTTTATTTACATCCATGCCTGAGATTACAGCTTGAAGGGTTTCAGCTCTGTGAATAATGCGGTGGGAGGATTCAATAAGTTCATTTCCTTGTCTGGCTATTTTCTCACGCAATTCTTTATTTGCCAATAATTGCTCAAGTTTATTTACAAGATCTGCCGCATTGCCCGCTTCATATGTAGTAAGGTGAACCCCGTCGGTAAATATATCGTTTAGACCATGTTCAATATAAGGGGTAAGCAGGCAGGAGCCACACGCCAGTGCTTCAAATACTCTGAAATTGAGATCGCCACGCTCGGCAATATTCAGCACCACTCTGGCTTTGGGGAAAAGTTTGCGATATTCGCCCTGTGTAATGTGAAGTCCAGGAACAAGCTTTGCCACTTCATCCAGAAATTTCATGCGTTCAGGAGTCAAGTCCGGATCTACTTTACCCACAAAGAGCAAATCCCATTCTTTCTCCATTGTGAGCGGAACGTCATTATTCATCACAACCGGGGGAAACCATAAAAGACGGGAGTCGGGCAGGCGGGGTGTGAATCTATTCAGATGATCTTTCAAGCTGACAAGGCAGATATCAAACCCTTGTGCGTAAAGTGGGTACCAGCTGTGAATATGGGTATCGATGCAGTAGAATATTGTCAGGCATGGGAAAGATTCAACTCCGGCTAAAGGCGGAGCTATGCTTCGGTCTGCGTAAACCACCATGTCTGGGATGCATCCAGATTTTTCGACAATGTCTTTCCATGTAAAGACCTGCTGTCCGCGGATTGGGATGTGGATTGTTTTATAACCTAGCTGATCCATTCCCGTGCGGAAAAATGTGTTGCCGATCCACGCGATTATTTTGGTGTTTTCTTTGTTCACAAGTGGAAACGTATCAATTTATGGGAGTATGATAAAGCAGGTACTTTCGTTTTTTTTAATTTGATAATTGAGAGGACTGCAAAGGGACTAGTTGTTTTTCATCATTTTGCGAAGGGCCGGCTCGTCAAAATCTAACTCAGGCGTAAAACGCAGTCCTACAAGAGATTCTTCTTTCCAAACCGCGACAGCCTTTTGACTGCTCAGGAATCCTATGCGGTCATTAAATATGCACCCGCGGATAAAAACTTCAGCATTCAAGTCCAGCTTGGTGAGGTCTTCTTTTGAATTAAGTTTGAGCTTCATGCCGCATGGTGAAATGTTTAAAATGGTGATGTCCAGATCAGAGTTGCATGATGATGTTGCAATATCACATTGCCTGAAAAAACCATCAATATTATTAAGGTCTATTCGAGTTGAGTCGCGTCTTTCTTGAAAATTATTCATTTTGATTCTCCTCCCTGAGCCCAAATCTATTGTTATTAATCTTTGAAGTGTATTATTTTTTAATTTCACATGGTAAAGCTCTTTCAATCCTTGGCTAAAGAAGATAAAGCAGGTAAGTAGTCATAATAAAGTTAACATTGCGTGTGTTTATAATGCAGCTAAGCCGAGATTGCAAGGTTGCTTAATTTTTATTTTTCTCTAGGAGTCCGGGGTGCAGAAGTTATTGGCGGTTTTTATTTTGATTGGGTTGATGCTTTCAGGTTGTGTCTATGTCGACATGAATGTGGTGAATAAGCCTGAACCGGGCTTTGATATGAGTACAGTCCACACGTTTGCGTATAAAAAGTCCAATGATTCCAAGAGTGATCTTGAAGCTGTCTTGCTAAAAGCTGCACGAGTCGAGTTAGAAGCAAAGGGATTTGTTTATGACGTGAATTCTCCTGAATTTCTTGTGATTGTTAATTTTAGTTCCAAAGCTGTGATGGAGAGAGGAGTTACATATAAACGTGACTCATATAACTACGATTACCTAAGCAATTCATACACTGATATCGGTGTTGTTAAGGCAAGTGACGCCGATAGAAATGATAATATTGTGCGATTATATATGGTTACTCCTGAAAATGAAGGTCTGAAAACTTTTCTCTGGCGCGGTAGCGCATCCAGTCAGGGGCAGGAAGGTGTTGATGTCTTCGGTAAGTGTCTTGTTAAAGGGGCTTTGCTGAAGTTTCCTGCGGCAAACGGATCTTTTCGTGAGAAGCTTCGCTTCGGCACATGTGAATAGAATTTAAGTTTTCATTATTGGTTATATAGCCCTCGAAGCAATACTTTCGAGGGCTTTTTTATGCGCTGTTTTTGATATGTTGTTATGAATTTCATCAACAAATTTAAAATCAAGCTTGACTTAATCGAAAAGTATGGGCACTTTTTTGTTTCTATATAACAATATGTTTATATAGCGAATTAGGAATGTATGTTCTGAGGGGAACGGAAGGCGGTGAAATTTCGCCGCAGATGGGAAGAAGTTGAGCCTTCTCTTGTTAATATGGTTCAGGCTGCTAAAAGGGTGCGTCGGAAAATTTAGTAAAGCAATGTCTCCCCGGGTTGGATCTATATTTTTTGATCCGGAGAGGCTTTAATTATAGGAGATAATACAATGAATGTGGCAAGCAGCATAAAAGAGTCCAACCAGTTTTTTTCTTTTGAATTTTTTCCTCCCAAAGAAAAACAGGCATGGGGTAACTTTACTGAAAAAGCGGAAAGACTGGCTAATTTAAAACCTCTTTTTGCATCGGTCACTTATGGAGCAGGGGGATCAAGCCATGATAATTCCCTTGATGTTTGCGGAGTCATTAAAAAAGAAATGGGGGTCGATATTCTTGCTCATTTGACCTGTGTGGGAGCAAGCGAAACGTCAATTGATGACTTTGTAGGCAGACTAAATGATGCGGGAGTTTCAGATATTCTGGCACTAGGCGGTGATGGGCGAAAAGATGATGTGAATAATGAAAGCCGATTTTTTCATGCCGCAGATCTCGTTGAATATGTTGATGATAAATTTTCAGATGTGGGAATAGCTGTTGCCGGATATCCGGGCGGGCATCCTGATGCGTCAACTATTGCGCAGGATATAAGATATCATTGTGATAAACTTTCCAGAGGATCGGATTTTACTATTACTCAACTGTTTTTTGATAATCGCCAATACTTTGATTATGTCAGTAGACTTGAAATTTCGGGGTTTGAGCAACCGGTAATACCCGGAGTTTTACCTATTCAATCATTAGGGTCATTGCGGAGAATTATGGGGCTTTGCGGGGCATCTATTCCGGGAGATTTATATTGCGGGGTTGAAAAAGCTTTTGAGGCCGGCGGTGACAAGGCTGTAATGGAGTTCGGATTTAATTTTGCGCAGCAACAAATAGCAGGTCTTCTCGACGGCGGCGCTCCCGGTGTTCACATTTATACACTTAATCGAGCTTCGATGTGTGAGCGTTTGATCGGAAGTTTAAAATCTGATGGCTATTTTATTTAAATTATACATTATGTCCCCGCCTACCGAGTCTTACGGTAAACGGGGACGTTTTTTGTCTAGAGAAAACCTTTAAATACATTTGCAAGATTTGCGGCTGTTTTAACCTGTTCAGGGCCGTTTTCAATTATGAAAGGCAGAATTTTATCAGAATAGTCTCCAAGACTGGAAAGCATTGAGCTGCTTAAACTTTTTGAAGACGGAGCTGCCATGAACTGTTTGATCTCTGTATAAAGAGTTTTTGCTTCGGCTACAGATTGTTTGCCGGAACTGTAAGCTCCGGAAGCGTCTGTGTAGATAGACTTTGCTTTATCAAGACTTGCGGGGTTGTTAAGAAGCTGTTTCAGTCTGCCGGTCAGGTCCATACCGCCCATTTCTGATTTAAGACTTTGAGAATATGAGTTCATTTCCATCAGTTTCGTGAGTCCGGTTGCAGAGTCAAAGGAGCTTATCTGTTCAACAGCTCCTGCGTGCTGAGTTGGATTGATGAGACTCATGGTTGCGGTCTGCGCGCTTATGAGACTTTCAGTCGAGTCTGAAAATCCTGAATATACATTTTTAGCGCGATTTAGCAGGGTTGCACCATCGGTAGCGGTTTGGGCTGAATCAGTCGCCGTCTTAGCGGTTTCAGCTGTGGATGAAAGGTCATTCATACTGAAGGCCTTTGCTGTTGAGATCTGAACAAGTAAGAAAGATAAGGCTATGAAAGATATAAATAAAGTTTTTGATGCAGAAAAATAAGTTCTCATAATAAACGCTCCTTTTTTTTGTAGATTATTACCATACTTAAAAGAGAGAATTTTTGCCATGTTTTTTCATACCTGCACGATAGAAAACTTATCTTCATGATTTTATTTTCGTCTAAGCATATATACACCAGCAAAAATTAATGCCGTTGCGAAGTAATCCACTAATTCAATTGGTTCTCCGACGATAGCTGATCCAATCACAAGAGCGACAAGGGGAGGAATGTAGCTAACAGAAGATGCGGTGACAGCCCCCATCTTTGAAGCGATGTAATAGTAAATTATGTAAGCTAAGCCTGTGCCGAGAAGGCCCAGTCCTACTATTAATCCAATTGACGCATTGTAGCTGGTCCATATGGCTGACATTCCGTCATAGCTGGTTGTAAGTGACAGCAGGATCATAGCGAAGCCAAGTTGATAAGTTGTAATGGCTGATGCAGGAATGTTCAGAGGTGTTATGAATTTTCTTGCGTAAACGAATGAAGATCCGACACTTAATGAGCCTGCGACCATGTAGAATACTCCCTCAAAATTCGAAGAAAGCAAACTGTCGCCGGAAGGGCGGGCGATGATGACAACACCTATAAAACCTATGGCGATGCCGACAATTTTCATAAGAGAAGGCTTTTCTTCTGGAATGAAAAGAATAGCAAGTATGAATGTGAAAAGGGGAATAGAACCACTAAGTGCGCCAGCTACGCCGGTAAGTAATAATGATGTTCCTTTGACAAAACAATAATAGTTTAGGGAGGTTGCAAGTAAGGCCATCACCAAAAAATGGGCAGAGTGTTTTAGGTGATCTAAACATAGTGATTTTTTGACAAGAGCATAAATTAGAACTGGGAAAAAGCCGAAAATAGTCCTGAATAATACAATTTGAGCGGGACTGATTAGTTCGGAAGCAAGCTTCATGCATATGAAATTACTCCCCCATATTACGCCGAGCAGTACAAATGCTATAATGGGAAGATGCTTAGAATTGCTTGTCATTGACTACCTATATTAAAATTATGGCTGATGATCATGGTGGGTTTTGAAAATAAAAAAGGGTTGTAGCTAGCTGCTACAACCCTTAATTTTTTGAGTGGTGCCGAAGAGAAGACTCGAACTTCCACGGAGTAACCCCCACTAGACCCTGAACCTAGCGTGTCTACCAATTCCACCACTTCGGCACTCAGAAGCACTGTATATATTGATTAAAGAACTCTTTGGCAAGCGTTTTTTAGAGGTAATCATTTCGCACGAATAGAAAATATATTGCCCAGTGTAAAACTTGGAAAGTATGTGTCATTGTGAACTCAATTAAAATTCTAATTGTTTGTAGCTAATAGTCTTGTTATACCTTTATAAATCAGGAAAATATTCAGGGGGAATATACATGATCCCATCTTCACTTATTCCGGCGATAAATACTCTCGCAGTTGCGCCTATCTGGCTGGAAACTCTTTTGGTAACTACTTTTGCGATACACCTTTTACTCATGAATATTGCACTTGGCGGAACAGTTCTTGTTGCTTGCCATAGCTTGAGTGGTGGAAGCAAAATTTCGCGCGACCTTTCCGGTAAACTGCCGACTATACTTGCTTTAGTCATTAATGCCGGAGTGCCGCCGCTTCTGTTTGTAAAAGCGATTTACGCTCAGTTTAATTACACTTCATCGGTGTTGATGGCGGTATACTGGCTTGTGGCAGTTGTTGCTCTGCTTGTCGGTTATTATGGCCTCTATTGGCATTACTACCGCTACGAAAGTATGAAAGACGGCGGGCGCAAGGGGTTAATCTTCATGGTGCTGTGCATACTTTTATATGTAGGGTTCATGCTTTCTAATAATATGACGCTTATGCTCAGACCTGATCACTGGCTAGCGTACTTTGATAATCCTAACGGGTTGGTGCTCAATCTTAATGATACGGCATTGATGCCGCGTTATCTGCATTTTATGGTTTCCGCGCTGGCTATCGGCGGTTTGTTTGTGGCGATTCTGGGCAAAAGGAAATCTGATCAGGATTACGTTGCAACAGGTTTCAAGTGGTTCGTGTGGGCTACCGTTGTTAATATTGGTGTCGGATTATGGTTCCTGATGGTGCTTCCCAGAGAAATTATGCTGATTTTTATGGGAAAGGATATGCTTGCAACTTCGCTGCTTGGAATAGGACTGGTGGGAACTGTAGCCCTGATATATGCCGGAATGAAGCAAAAAGTGGTACTGTCATCTGTTCTTACCGTGATTATGGTCTATGTGATGGTAGTCATGAGGCATTTGCTGAGAGATGCGTACCTTGCTCCTTATTTTAAAGTCGAAGACATTCCAGTCACAGGTCAATATTCTCCTTTTTATTTATTTCTCATATCGCTGGTAATTGGAATCATCTCGATAATCTACATGCTTAAGCTTATGTGCAAGTCGGGGAGGAGTTAATTATGGAATATCCAATTTGGCACCTCACCACTTTCGGCGGCGGCTTCTGGATTGCTTTTATCGCAACCATCCATGTTTTTGTGGCTCAGTTTGCTGTAGGCGGAGGTTTGTTTCTGGTTTTAAGTGAGCAGATGGCTTATCGCACCGGTTCGGATGAACTGCTGGACTATGTAAAAAAACATTCAAAATTTTTCTTGCTCCTGACCATGGTATTCGGAGGAGTCAGCGGTGTTGCCCTCTGGTTCAGCATGGCTCTTTTAAGTCCGCAGGGGGCGCTTATTCTTGTCCGCGAATTTCTATTTGCGTGGGCAACTGAGTGGGTCTGGTTTGTGGGCGAAATTGTGGCCCTGCTGATTTATTTTTATTCATGGGACAAAATGAGCCGTTCTGATCATATAAAGATAGGCTGGTTCTATTTTATTTTTGCGTGGCTTTCACTTTTCACTATCAACGGTGTTGTCGGCTTTATGCTTACTCCCGGAGAATGGTTGCAAACCCACGATTTCTGGGATGGAATATTTAATCCTACTTTTTGGCCGCAATTGTTTTTCCGTTCTTTTCTATCGGTTATGCTGGCTGGTCTTTTTGGTTTTGTAACAGCGGCGTGGCTTAAAGATCCAGTTATCCGCTGTAAGATGGTTCGTCTTTGCAGCATCTGGACTTTGCTCGGGCTTATTCTGTTATTGCCGTGCGGATATTGGTATCTGATGGCTTTGCCTCCTGAACAGGCCGAGATGATTTTAAATAAATCACACCGGGTTGCATATTTCTTGAAGATGTATCAGATCACCGCTCCGATTATTCTTGTGGGTGGACTGATCATGGCAATCTGTATGCCTCGTAAAGTAAAGTTCCCGTCAGCTTTGATTTTACTTTTGATCGCATTGGTTTTTTACGGCTCATTTGAATTTATCCGCGAAGCCGGAAGAAAGCCTTATGTGTTGTGGGGAGTTGTATATTCCAACTCGGTCATGGTTGATAAAGCTGCCGAGATGGAAGGCAAATCTCTTTTGCAGGAAGCTAAATGGGTGCCGGATAATTTAAGAAAAATTACTGATGAGAATAAACTTAAGGCCGGAGCATGGCTGTATCAGATGGAATGTGTTTCGTGTCATGCCATTAACGGACCTATGAACGATATTGTGCCTAGGACTGCTAAGTACAGCGCTGCCGGACTGGATGCGTTTATTTCAGGAATGGGTAAGCTCAGTAAATATATGTCTCCTTTCTTAGGTGACGAAACTGAACGGATGGCTCTTGCCGAATACATCGACAGCCTCAGTCCGCAGGTTAAAACTGTGCTTGCAGACGTGAAAGAAGCAAAGGTTGAACCTGCTCCGTTCGTAGCGGATCAAGAGTATGTTTTAATGGCATGGCCTCTGGAAGGATTGCGCTTGATTGTAGAAAGTGAAGGGCGGGTTTCGGTTTCCGAAAGTGGAAGCAAGGTACGCGCACAATTGCTTCTGCGTGGCGATCCTCCTGAAGTTGTAACCGATGATGTGAAGATAATCTGTGAGCTTAAAAATGCTCATCAGCCTTATAAAATGAAGGTTAAAGACGGATTCTTTGAGTCTCCTTCTATAAATGCGCTTCCATATTCGGATGACGGATATCAGCCGTTGCCGCTGGTGGAAGTCAGCGCGGTTGATGGTGCCGGAGAGATACTTGCAACTACAACGATTGTTCTTCCGGTTTCAACGCGGGCTAGTTGCAATAATTGTCATGGCGGCGATTGGGCTGTTAAAGATCAGGGGGGACTTGCTGCGCAAACTGCGGACGATTTCCTGAAAATTCATGATCGTGATAACTATACGGATTTTGTAGCGCGAGTAGAGTCTGATGCCTGCGATACGATTGACTGCTTAAGCTGTCACGACGGCGACACTCAGCTTGATTTGTCGACGGCATTGCACGGTTTCCATGCAGTTTACCTTTCCGGTAAAGATAATGAAGCCTGCACCATGTGTCATCCGCAGGAGAGTTTGCGCGGATTGCATCGTACTGTGGGGATGGAGTGTGTGAATTGTCATGGCGTGATGGAAAATCATGCTCTGGCATTGCTCAAGGCGGAAGAAGATAAACCCGTTGCAAAAGATTTGATTGGTCTGCTGATGCCCGTTGACATGGAGATGGAAGAGATTAATCCGCGCACGCCTTGGACGCAGGAGCCTGACTGTCTCACCTGTCATGTGGACTTTGCCGGACCTGATACTGATTCTGCTTTTAATGTCTGGAACGAGGATAAGTCTGAACTGTTCCGTAATCGCAAGGATGAAATGGACGCGGTTATGTGCGCAGCATGTCACAATGCACCGCATGCCGTTTTCCCTGCCGAGGATGAACGCGATAATCTGCGCGCGCTTCAGTATATGGGGGAAGCAAAGCCGATAGGCTCAGGCGGAACCTGCACAGTCTGCCATGAAAATGATATGGACTATGCTGCACATCATCCCGGAATGGGGCTTGAATAGCAAAATCATATTCATAATAAATTAGGCAAAAAAAAGCCCGTCCAAGTAACCTTGGACGGGCTTTTTTAAATGTCTGAATATTTACTAAGCACGTCTCAAAAGAGGCTTGCCGTTGTTTGAAGATTTGTTAACTGAGCTCATTACGCGATCAGAGTCATCACCGGGAACGGAGAAAGTGGACTGCTGACCGTTAATCTTAACATGCTGAATGCGGACAGGATTGATTTTGGATCTGAGGCAGATCATATCAACCAGTTTGCGAGGAGTCATGCCGTGGGCGCGACCAACACAAGCTGTGAATCTAACTCTACCGCGAGCGCTGCCGCTAGCTCCATTACGTCCGCCTTCGTCGATTCTGCGGTAAGTTTTCTTATCCAGAACGTTACCCTGTGAATGTTTGAGAAGCGCTGCGATTATTTCGACAGCTTCGCTTGATTCGAGCAGTTCACTTGCAAGCGGCAGGTAGGACAAATGCTTGCCGTTGGTGACGATATCGGTAAGCTCAGCACCCATGTGTGCTTTTTTTGCTTCGATGACCTGGTCAATAGTAGGCAGAGCTTTCTTTTCTATTTTTGCGCCGGTTACTTTGGAGATATATCTGAGTTTACCGAATTCATGAGGGTTGATCAAAGTAACAGCGATACCGCTCTTACCTGCACGACCGGTGCGGCCGATGCGATGAACGTAACTCTGCGGGTCCTGTGGAAGAGCAAAGTTGACAACATGAGTCAGGTCAGGAACGTCAATGCCTCGTGCTGCAACGTCAGTGGCAACAAGAATTTTACATTTACGGTTTCTGAATTTACGGAGAATTTCTTCACGGCGAGACTGTGAAAGGTCACCATGAATTGGTTCAGCTGGATATTTTCTTTCATTGAGAGCAGCGGCTACGCGGTCAGCGTCTGCACGTGTTCTACAGAAAACCAGTCCGTAAAAGTCGTTCTGGGAATCGATAACACGGCAAAGAGCTTCCAGACGGTCGCGTTCAGGCATTTCGTGGTAAACCTGTTCGGTGAGAGGAATCTCATTCTTTTCAGGTTTAACAGAAACGACATCATAATCACCCATGAATTTACGGGCAATACGCATAACAGCCTGAGGCATGGTTGCGGAGAAAAGCAGTGTGCGGTGTTTGCCACTGGCGTTTTCCATGATTTCGCTTACGTCTTCAAGAAAGCCCATGTTACACATTTCATCTGCTTCATCCAAAACAAAGAAGGAAATGTCTGCAAGTTTTAAAGTTTTTCTTTTGATGTGATCGAGAACACGTCCGGGAGTACCGACAACTATGTCCGCGCCGCTCTTGAGAGCTCTAAGCTGAGGAAGCATAGCCTGTCCGCCGTAAACGGTAGCAATGCGAACTCTTCTATTTCCACGGAATGAGCTGATTTCGTCAGCAACCTGCATAGCAAGTTCACGTGTAGGAGTGAGGACGATTGCCTGAACATGTCCAGCGCCTTCACGAACGTTTTCAAGGATAGGCAGACCGAATGCAGCGGTTTTACCTGTTCCGGTCTGAGCCTGACCAACGATATCTTTTTCACCGGAAAGGAGCATAGGAATTGTCTGTGCTTGAATAGGAGTAGGTTCGGTGAAACCTTTTTTTGAAAGTGCGTCGATAATTGCATCTGAAAGGCCGAGATTTCTAAATTTTTCCATATTATTTATTTTCTTTTATGTGTGTTGAAGTGGTTGATTATATAAGTTGAGTAATGAAAACAGGGCAATAAACATCATAAAGGGGCCATTTAATAAATAGTCCCATGTTTAATTCCCGTTATTCAGCTAATCCGGATTTTTTATAAACCATCAGTCGGTTATCTAAAACTTTTGCATAAGCAAAAATAATAAAAACACGATCAACTCTTCGTGATCGAAGGTTCCGGGTCGGCGGAAATTGCGGGGTGCAAACAAAAGAAAAGCCCACCCCAAGAAAATATGGGGAAGTCTTTCTACCGTAATTAATGTCCGGTAATTGAGGGGACCGTCCGGTTATCGCGATCTACAAACAGCAAGCGGGTAGCAAGCCAGTCAAAGGCAGATCGTACTTATCCTTAGAACAGCCAAGCGGGGTGCTTAGCGTTATGGTCCCTGTAATTTAAAAGGAGTTCTAAGGTCTATCGTCTATTAGGTAGGACGGAGTACGAAACAGGTACACTGCCCTTGCATGATTCGATTCTGAAAAACACAGAATCAACACAACCGGATTTGGACGGACGATGACCCTTTAAGCATCAAATTGAAAGTGGGTCAAGTGTTTTCTTTGGGGGAGGGGGGGTGTTTATATTGTGGAATATCTTACTTGATATCGCATATTGCAGGTGACACTTGACAGTGTACTTAGAAATAACAATGATGTTGTTATTGTTAATATTTCATTCTCGTAAAGGGATAGTTTTAAAGCAAGGAGGAGTCTTTATGAATTTTTCAATACCTGTACTAAATCGGGTTTCTAAAGATGATTTTGTTGGTTTTTGGTCAAGTTTTTACGGGGATTCTGATGCTGATAGAGTCTATCTAGATAATATTGATCAACCATTGACTCAAGAGCGGATTTTGGAATTATTCAAATGGAAATATGGCGGCAGAAAAATGCCAGCAAAAATTGTAGAATCTGTTAAAAAAAAATATCAACCTGATTCTTTTGTGCCACACAGCCCTTCGGATTACGATAAAGTTATTGAGTTCCTTAAAAAACATACAACTGTTATTTGGCCTATTTTTTGGCTTCATTGTAATAACCGTGATAAATTTCCTATTTTTGATCGCCACGTATATTGTGCTATGAGGTATTTGCAAAATGGAAAGATTTGTAACATTGATGAACTGTCATATTCAGCCCAAAGAGAAGTTTACTTGAAGGAATATATTCCATTTTTTGATGAGTTCGAGAACGACAGGGATTTTCGCAAAGTAGATAGGGCTCTCGTTACATTTGGTGCTTGGCTGACAACCAATAAGGAAAAGCTAATTACAACGTTAAAGTGATTCGTGGGAAAGATAAAAAACGAAGATGAAATTCATTTAACTGATGAATTAGCTCTTTTGGTTAAATTTAATTGAACACATAAATAATATATTAAAATATTTCTCTACCAATATAGTTCCTCGCTGAAGTATGCAGAAAAGTATAACCATGAGTCATATAAATTAGGTCTTTTATAGTTGAAGGCATGCCCCTTTTTTTCAATCATTGCTAATAAATCATAATTAGGTATCGTATTGAAAAAATGGAGGAAATTGCTTTGAAAAAAAGACTTGTAAGTTTACTGTGTGCCTTGTTCATTCTTTCCATCTGTAGCATCTCTTATGCATCTGATGGTCACGAACTCTCTTGGGGAAAAGACTTTTCAACATTCAAGAATTTGACCTTCTCGCACGAAAGCAATGACATTAAATACTATGTAGTGAAAGGCGAAAAGGTTTGTGAAGTCACTAAGGTTGCTGCTGCTAAGGTTACTTATGCTTTCAAAGGTGGAAAGTTGTATGCCCGAATAGTAAATATCTTTGATTCTTCTGATCTTGATAAGCTTTACAAGCATTTCAGTGATAGTTTTGGCAAATCAAAAGTCTCCACTCAAGATGGCTGGACTGTCAACAAGTGGACTAAAGGTGATATTAAAATCAAACTGAAAGAAGATATTGAAGGAACAGTACATAAGCTCACAATGTACTATATGCCTCTTGCCAGCTAATTTAGTCTTTTAATAAAACCATAAAAAAGCCGCAACTTACGTTGCGGCTTTTTTTATGAAAGATGGTGCCGAAGAGAAGTGAGCGAGAGCCTACGTATGTAGTTCTTCCATTCTTGTTTGAACAGGAAAACGATGATCGTAAGCTAGGTTGAACATATAGCTGTAAATCAAAAAGAAAAGAGCTATACCTGCATCGAAGATCAAAGCCTGCAAGGCTCCCATTTGGAACCAGTACATAAAAAATGGGACCATAAGACCAATAAGTCCCACTTCAAAGAAAAGAGCATGACAGATACGCATATGGGCAGGACGAGGCATGAGAGGTTTCTTCATTTTGATTAATATTTTATCGAATCCTAAATTGTATATATAATTCCAACTCATGGCGATTATGCTTACGATAATCGACATGGCTCCTATTTCATGAGGGGGGCGGCCTGTGATAATTGAAGTGCCGGGGATGACAATAATTAGGGCTATTCCTTCAAATAATATGGTGTGGCGGATACGGTCAGAGATGGTTCGCATGTTAATTCCTTCTAATGTGTAAAAAATTTAAGCTATGCAGGTAAATTTGTTATTGGCTCACGCTTGGAGGCAATAATATATCTAGCAATTCGTGGGCATACTTCAGGGTGATAATCTTTTGGTCTTGAATATCTTGTTGATTAACCTGTTCCAAAATCCACGTAGTGTGAAATGGAATATGAAAGGCGTGTGATCCTATGTTTATCACGGGGAGAATGTCGGACTTGATTGAATTTCCGACCATGAGAAACTGATCGTGCGCTATGCCATGTTTTGTGAGCAGCTTTTCATAAAGAGTTTCATTTTTTTCACTTACTATTTCCACATAATTAAAATAGTTCAATAATCCTGACTGATGGAGCTTGCGTTCTTGTTCAATTAAGTCGCCTTTTGTTATAAGCATGAGTTTGAAATGGCTCTGTAGTTGCTGCAAGGTGTTTTCTATGCCGTGAAGCAGTTTGACGGGGTGGGTTTGCATTTCTTTGCCCATGCCTATGATCTTTTTAAGAATGTCTCCATCTATTTGACCTTGGGAAACTTCTAGGGCCGTTTCCATCATGGAAATAATAAATCCTTTGATTCCATATCCAAATATTTGCAAATTGCGGCTTTGAATTTCTTCAAGTTGCTTGCCAACGTTCTCGGGAGTCCTATAGTCTGACAGCATCGCGCACAGGTTGGTTGTTGCCTTTTGGAAAAAGGGTTCATTCACCCATAGAGTGTCGTCTGCATCGAATGCAATAACATTGATTTTTTTTTTATACATTGTTTCTCCAATTGTTTTGATTGAAGGAATACATAAAAGTATTTTGTGTTAAAAGGACATTTGTCCTGAGGGTGTTCATATGGAAGCATTGCACAATAAATTAGCTTTGGATTTGCTGAAAGCTTATGAGGTAAGGTCTCTATCCTTGGCACACCAAGGCCTTGAGGTTTTCTTGCGGGCAGGAGAAAATGTAATTTTACAAGGTTCTGCGCCGAAAAATGTTTTTATTATATTGGAAGGGGCTGTTAAAATTTTCCATAGTACGCTGAAAAGTAGCGATTATCTTATTGCCATAGAAGGCCCGGGCGAGATATTGGGAGAGGTCGAGATTTTAACTGGAGAATTATATAGTTGTTCTGTGGAAGCTATTGAAAATGTTCGGATGGCTGCACTTACGAAAGAGGATTATCTGCAGTGGTTGGAATCCGACCACGACTTTACTTTGTTGATAAACAAAATAATTTGTGATCGGCTGCAAAAAATCACTAAACGTGCGGCAACCCATTTATCATATCCTTTGGAGTATTCGGTGTTGAAGCTTTTAAAATTGTTGTCAAATGATAGCAATTCTAGAGTATTGTTTGTCTCCAAAGGAGAAATTGCCGATTACTTGGGAACAAGCTTCAGAAGCGTTAGCAGGGTCTTATCCATCCTGTATGAACGGGAAATTCTTAAAAGTGGAAACGGGACAATAGAGATAGTATCAATAGACACATTGAATAACGTTTTGTCAGCTTACGAAGAATAAAAGAGCGAGAATAAAGTATTTGCTGTTTGGTCTCTAACTGTTTGTGGCTATCTTGTCGGTTTTATATTGTTTCACGCCGAAAAGAAAAAAGGGTTACAGCTATTAAGCTGTAACCCTTTTTCTTTGAAAGATGGTGCCGAAGAGAAGACTCGAACTTCCACGGAGTAACTCCACTAGACCCTGAACCTAGCGTGTCTACCAATTCCACCACTTCGGCACGACGGTGGATATAAATTGAAGTTACGGTGAATGCAAGTGTTTTCTGCTCGGTGCATATTAATAAAAAAGTCCAAGACTACGCATTATTATATGATGTAATCTTGGACTTAGTTTTTAGCTTATTTTCTGAAATCGATAGGGATGTAATTTCTCTGAGTCTGCCCGGTGTAAATCTGTCTTGGGCGGTTGATCCTTGTGGTTGGATTTTCGAAATCCTCATACCAGTGAGCAATCCAGCCGGGAAGTCTGCCTATGGCGAACATTACAGTGAACATTGCAACCGGAATGCCCAGTGCCCGCAAAATTATTCCAGAGTAGAAGTCAACATTTGGATACAGTTTGCGTTCGGTGAAGTAATCATCTGCAATTGCTTTTTCTTCAAGTTCCAGCGCGATATCCAGAAGCTGGTCGTTGAAACCGTTCTGGAGCAGATTGTCCGCGGCCTTTTTAAGGATGCGCGCGCGGGGGTCAAAGCTCTTGTATATGCGATGACCGAATCCCATGAGTCGGCATTCTTTCTTTTTCACTTTTTCCAGATATTCATCAATGGTGATGTCACCGTCTTTGATCTGCTCGAGCATATCGATAACCGCAGCGTTTGCTCCGCCGTGTAGTTTGCCCCACAAAGCGCAGATTCCGGCTGATACGGATGCAAAAATATTTGCCTGAGTAGATCCGACCATACGCACTGTGGAAGTGGAACAGTTCTGCTCATGGTCGGCATGGAGCATGAACACTAATGAAAGAGCTTTTACTGCTTCAATCGGTGGATCATAATGTTTGTTCGGAATGGAAAACATCATGTGCAGAAAGTTATGGCAGTAGCTAAGATCCGGGTCTGGGTACATGAAAGGTCTGCCGATGGATTTTCTGTATGAAAATGCGGCAATGGTTCTGACCTTGGAGATCATTTTACCCACAGCAAGGAAAAATTCAGACTTATTGTGAATGTCGTAAAGGTCAGTATGATAACTGCCGAGCGCATTGATTACAGCTGAAAGAATAGCCATAGGCTGACTCTTGTGTGAAGGGAAGCCGTTGAAATGATGCAGCAGATCTTCGTGAATCAGTTCTTCGGCGCAAAGCAGCGCTCTGAATCTGGCAAGATCTTCTTTCAGAGGCAGTTCTCCGAAAATCAAAAGCCATGCTGTTTCAATGAAATTCCCGTGTTCTGCCAGTTCCTCGATGGGATAGCCTCTGTAATGCAGAATGCCGTTTTCGCCATCAACAAATGTGATGTCACTTTTGCAGGAACCGGTATTTCCGAAACCGGGGTCGAAGGTGATTAATCCGCTTTGTGATCGCAGATTTGAAATATCCAGACCAACTTCGCCTTCTGATCCTGTGATGATAGGTAAGTCATATTTTTTACCTTTGTAATTAAGAGTAGCTTTTTCTTCATTGCTCATTGGTGGGGTCTCCTGAAAAGAACTGAATTTTACTTGATGCCGGGGTATTGCGGTGTCCGGTTTCAGGGGGTTTTTGTGAACCTTGAAAAAATCCGGATGGCTGAGCGGGCAATCTTGTTGCTTTGTCACTGGGATCAAGTCAGCTGCGGCTTGATTAATGTCGCCAGTGTATAAGTTATACGGCTGAAAAAGCGGGGTTGAAGACTGGTGCTTCCTTCCCTGATGTTCTAAGACCACTACGTAATTTGTCAGAAAATGTCCAGTGTTAACAACTCTCGCCTTCTCTTCTTGAAAGGGTGAGCCCGGCTGAATAATTATTATAAATGAGGTGGATTAAACCTCAATTATTCGTAAATTCGGTACTCTATGCCATGTTTGCGAATCCGGTTATGAATGGTTCCCCGACTAACTTTCAGGATACGGGCCGCTTCGCTTTTGTTTCCTGCGGATTTTTTAAGTGCGTATATAAGTTGATCTTTTTCGTTTAACTCGCTTGGCAGTGTATCATCTGTGGCTATATGCTGAATTTCAGGGCAGGCACAATATTTTTCTGAAAATGCACCGATTTGCGGTGGTAGATGTTCGGGCTGCATGGGGCCTGCTTCTTTTACCACTGCGGCATATTCCAACGCACTTTTCAATTCACGCACATTTCCGGGCCAGTCGTATTCAATAAGTTTTCGCATTGTTTCAGGCGTGGGGCATTCCGTCTTATCCAGATTCGGATTAATATTGATGAAATGTTCAACCAGCAGGTGCAGGTCTTCCTTCCGATCTCGTAGGGGAGGCAGGTGTACAGGGATTACGTTGATGCGGAAAAAGAAATCTTCGCGGAATTTTTTGTTCAGCACCAGTTCCTGCAAATTTTGATTTGTTGCGGTGATGAGTCTGGCGTTCATGGAAAGTGACAGGCTGTCGCCCACCCTTTCGAAGGTGCGTGTTTCAAGCACTCGTAGTAGTTTGACCTGAATAGGGAGCGGCACATCTCCTATTTCATCCAGAAAAATATCCCCGTCTCCGGCTTCTTCAAATCTTCCGGCTCTGTGTCTGTAAGCTCCGGTGAAAGCTCCTTTTACATGTCCGAATAGTTCACTCTCAAGTAATGCGTCGTTCAGGGCCGCACAATTGAGTTGTACAAAGGGTTTTTCGCTTCTCGGACTGAGTTCATGGATGGCCTGTGCGGCAAGTTCTTTTCCCGTTCCTGATTCTCCGAAAATTATTACAGGGGCATCTGATTGTGCGGCCTTTTTGATGAGTGCATATACTTTCTGCATGGACGAAGATTTGCCGACAAGCCCGCAAAAGCGTTCATCCTCATGATGTAATTTTAGTGACAGTTCTTGTATTTTAAGTTCCTTGCGATCTAGTTCCGATATGTCAGTAAATGTTTCAACCGCGCCAATTATTTCTCCATTTTCATTTTTAAGCAGGGAAGCGTTTTTCAGCACATGCAGATATGAACCGTTCTTGCTGATAATGTGGCAGTTCTTGCGGTTTTCTTTGTGGGTATTGAATAATTTGCACCAGTGTTGCTTGCCTAGTTTTCTTGAACGCTCGCAAGCATCACAGCCAAGTACTGAACATGGTTTATCGAGCAACTCTTCTCGTTCAAATCCGGTCATTCTTAGTAATGCGTCATTAACCAGCATGATGGTTCCGTCCGGTCGGATAAGAAAAAGGCCTTCGTTCATGGTGTCGATTACTTTACGAAGATATAAATTAATTTCCTGATCTTTCATGCTTTTTAGTCTTCCCGTTTACTTTAATGCCACGATTATGTGTGGCTGTTTTACACGTGTCCAATTGTGTTCAATTTGTCAGTGTATATGTATATATTTGAACATATGTTTAAACATATGTCTAATTTGATAGTTTCCCTTGTGAAGCCTGTTTTTAAGAGAAAAAGCAAAAGTTGGCCTTTTTACACTGTTTTGTGGTACTTATTTATAAAATACACCTTTCGGGCACGAATTCTGCTTTGTTTATATAAAAAACAGGCAGCAAATCTATGAATATTAGCATTTGAATTTGAATTTGAACTCGGAATTAGGAAAAAATATATATGACAATAAAAAACAAAGGTGTATCAAGACGCAATTTTTTAAAAGGGCTTGGTGCCGGAAGTGCTGCTATGCTTCTGCCATCAGCTTTGCCTGCTGTCGCGGCTTCTTCGGACACAGAAGAACTTGCGACTTTGCTTGATATTTCCAAATGTATCGGTTGCGGTGAATGCGTAAGAGGATGCTCTGAAGTTAACGAATCTAAATATCCTGAACCGAAAAAACCTTTCCCGGTAATGTATCCGACATCCCGTGTTAAGGTTGAAGACTGGTCGGATAAACGGGATGTGGATGATCGGCTGACACCGTATAACTGGCTTTTCATTCAGAGTGCGGAAGTTGAGTACAACGGTACTCTTCATGAAATTAATATTCCACGCCGTTGTCTGCATTGTCAGAATCCGCCATGCGCCAATCTTTGTCCGTGGGGCGCGGCTGCTAAGCAGAAGAACGGCATCACAAGAATTTTTGATAATGTATGTCTGGGCGGTGCAAAGTGCCGGACGGTATGTCCTTGGCATATTCCGCAGCGTCAAACCGGAGTTGGACTGTATATGCGATTGCTTCCGAAGTTCGGTGGTAATGGCGTGATGTATAAGTGTGATCGTTGTTACAATCGCATTGCCGATGGTCAGCAGCCGGCTTGCATTGAAGTTTGTCCCGAGAATGTTCAAACCATAGGTCCGCGCAGTGAAATTTTAGCCAAGGCGCATGAGCTTGCAGATAAAAACGGCTGGTTCATTTACGGTGAAGAAGAGAACGGCGGAACCAATACAATTTATGTATCCCCTGTTCCTTTTGATCTTTTGAACGGAGCAATTGATAAGGGAGCTGGAAAGCCCGGTTTGCAGCCGGTAGCTGATTCAATGGCTGATGAGGAAACTCTTGCAACAGCGATTGCTATTGCTCCGTTAGCCGGTATTGCCGCCGGAATTATCAAGGTAGGGAATTACCTGTCCTCCTCCGCAAAGGGGAAGAACAATGAGTAACATTATATTCACTCGTTTATTTAAAATAATAGTATTTTTCATGGCTCTTACCGGAGCCGCCCAGATGCCTATTTTTAAAAGATATTACATCTCGGATCTTCCCGGTCTGGGCTGGCTTGCCGATTTTTATCTCACTAATAAACTTCATTACGCTTTGGGCGCAGTGTTAATCTTTATGGTCATGTATTTGGCTACGGTTTATATTTTGAGCAAACGGAATACTTTGCAGTTATCGCGCTGCGGTGTCGTGCGTGCTTCGCTTTTTGCTGCCGTAATTTTTACGGGTGTTTTCCGTGTAATTAAGAATCTTCCATACGTAACCATGGACCCGTTTACGGTTATGATGATTGATTGGACACATTTAAGTTTTGCGATTCTTCTCGGGATTACTGCGTTGACAGCCCTTATTCGGGGGCGTTCATCATACTTTGAAGGTGGTAAGGTTTTTTAACTTTTCCGGGCTTACAAAAGATGGAGGGTGGTAATGAGGTTCATAAGAAGATCAGTCTTAGCACTGGTGGCAGTTGTGTTTTTATGTGGTCCGGCTTTTGGAGCCGGTGATGATGCTCCGGGCATAGAAATGGCTCGTCAGGCGACAAAGGGTAAAGAACTTTGGATTACTGCGGACCATTCGAAATTTGATGCCCTTAAGCAGCCATTTAAAAGCGGTCCTGAAGTTACAAAGGCTTGTCTGACCTGTCATACAGAGGCCGGACATCAGTTTCACAAAACTATTCACTGGACATGGCTCGACCCCAAGGCTGAAAAAGAAATGGGTATAGGCAAGGGGGGGCTTGTTGTTAATAATTTTTGTATCAGCATTCAATCCAATGAACCTCGCTGTACTTCCTGCCATGCCGGATATGGCTGGAAAAATAAGGATTTTGATTTTAAGTCGGAAGAAAAGATCGACTGTCTGGTTTGTCACGAACAGACCGGAACTTATAAGAAGTTTCCAGCCGGAGCGGGTAATCCTGCCCCAGCGCCGGGGAAGTTGTTTAAGGGGAACGGTAAATTTTATAAGTCACCAGAATGGAACAAGGTTGCACAGTCTGTCAGTCGTCCGACCCGTGCTAATTGTGGAACGTGTCATTTCTACGGTGGCGGTGGTGACGGCGTAAAGCATGGTGATCTTGATTCATCCATGCGTATGCCGAGCAAGAATCTTGATGTTCACATGAGCACGAAGGGGCAGAATTTTGAATGTTCCCGTTGTCATACAACTGTGAAGCATCAGATTGCGGGCCGTATTTATTCAAATCCGGCGGCTGTGGATCGTAAGTCTCTGCTCGAAGATGACCTTGGTGCAAAGATTATGTGTGAGTCCTGCCACAGCGCAACTCCGCATAAGTCCGAGATTGGTATGAAGCTTAATGATCATACTGACAAGGTCGCCTGTCAGAGTTGCCATATCCCTACTTTTGCACGGGAACTGCCAACCAAAATGTGGTGGGACTGGTCGCAGGCCGGTAAGATGAAGGACGGCAAGCCTTATGTGGTCAAGGGTGAGTGGGGCAAGCCTACGTATATGAGCAAGAAAGGCGACATGCGCTGGGAAAAGAATGTTATCCCTGAATATTACTGGTTTAACGGCACAATAGAATCCATTACCGCCAAGACTATTATTGATCCCGGAGCTTCTGTGAAGGTCAGCAGACCTATCGGAAGCAGTAAGGATCATAAGTCGCGTATTATGCCTTTCAAGGTGCATCGCGGAAAGACTCCTTACGACGTGGTTAATAAGAATATGGTAATTCCGCACTTGTTCGGTAAGGACAAGGCTGCATATTGGAAGGGATATGACTGGACTAAGGCAACCGCTGCCGGAATGGCTTATGCGGGGCTTCCTTTCAGCGGAGATGTCGGTTTTGTAGATACTGAATATGTTTATCCTATCACACATATGGTTGCTCCTAAGGATAACGTTCTTGCCTGTGAAGCGTGTCACAGCAAGCAAAGTCGTTTGAGCAGTCTAACTTCGTTTTATATGCCGGGACGTGATGCGAATCGTGTTGTGGATGCGGGCGGCTGGTTCATCGTAATAGCTTCCGTTGTGGGAGTTGTTCTGCATGCACTCGGGCGAATCTTCATAAAGGGACGCAAGGAGGACTAGTCATGGCTGCAACACATAATAATATGAAAAAGATATATCTGTATTCACGGTTCGAGCGTTTCTGGCACTGGACTCAGTCCATACTGATCATCATGCTTATGATCACAGGGATGGAAGTTCACGGAGTTTTCAAGCTCTTTGGTTTTGAAAGAGCAGTAGATCTGCATAATACCTTGGGATTAAGCTGGCTGGTACTATTTGTGTTTATTATCTTCTGGCTGCTCACAACCGGTGAATGGAAGCAGTATATTCCTACTTCCAAGAAGCTTTTTGCGGTGGCAAGATATTACGCAGTAGGTATCTTCAAAGGTGAAGAGCATCCTGTTCACAAGAGCGCTGGTGCTAAACACAATCCATTGCAGAGGCTTGTCTATCTCGGCCTGTCCGCGATTCTTCTTCCTTTGCAGATGGTAACTGGGTTGCTGTACTGGACCTATAATGACTGGGCCGCTTATGGGCTTAATTTTGTAAGTCTGGAAACTGTTGCGAATGTGCATATGGGATGTGCCTACGCACTGCTGGCTTTCCTGATTGTGCATATTTATATGACTACAACAGGACATTCTTTAACGGCTCATATCGGCGCCATGTTCAGCGGCTGGGAAGAAGTGCCGGAAGATTACAAGGCCGAAGACTGGGAAGTTCATGAAAAGAGTTAGAACTATTTAGTTTATGGAAAACAAAAGTCCCGCTGAGTTTAAATTCAGCGGGACTTATTTTTTTGTCTTTCAGGCAAATCCTACAAGTTCAACTTGCTTTTCAATATACAGAAAAAATTCAGACCCTCGTCATCTTTCATCCATTCCACTTTGCCAATTTTTATTGGTAGATGTTCCATAAAAAACGGGGTCATGGTTGCATTCATTAATTTTTCAAGATTGGCCGGCATTTTGTCAAAGTAGAAGTTGAATTCATGCATCGCGAAGTTTTCATTTTCTTCAAACTCAGCAGAATTGCGCAGAGCGGTAAGTAGCCCTTTTTTCATAATCGGGTCGAATTTAAGGTGTGACAAACGATTATGAATATCGCTGTCAGTCTTTAAATTGTCGGAATCGAATATGAAGGTCAGGACAAGATTTTCCCCGTTGTCTTCTTTGAACTTGCCGATGTTCAGCAACCCTTCTCTTACGGCGCTGCCTTTACTGAATTTGTATCTGAACGGAGCAAAGCCGATGACGTTTTCACGGCACTTCTGCTTTATAAGATGTTCTTTGTCTCTGTTCATAAATCCCCTTCGCTTGATTCTCTAGCCGAGGCCCATACCCGGTTTCATTATTTTTCCTGTCAGAGGAGTGTCGTAACCACCGAGTTCACTTACAGCTTTTTTAATTTCATCTGATTTAAGAAGGTTAATCAGTGATATGATTCTTTTATCCTGCATATATTTATCAGGTATTATGAGGTCATATCTTTCATGAGCCAGAGGGACAAAGCCCAGATCTAGAGCTTTGGCAGCAGCGTATATTCCAAGTCCGCAATCGGCGGAACCTGTCAGCACGTTGGCCGCAACGGCCATGTGGGTATATTCTTCTCTATCATATCCCTTGACGAATGTCGGTAAAATTTCGGCATTATCAAGGTGGTAATCAAACAGGATTCTTGTTCCTGCTCCTCTCTGTCTGTTGATGAAGCTCACTTTACCATCGCGGAGACTTTCAATTCCTGTGATATTCAGAGGATTTCCTTTGGGAACAATAAACCCTTGATGACGGATAGCCAGATTGATGACAGTTACATCTACATCGGGCAGGTATTTTTCAAGGAACGGAAAATTGAAATCACCGCTTTCAGGATCGAAAAGATGCACTCCGGCGAACAGAGCTACATCTGTTTTGAGAGCCGCCAGTCCGCCCATTGACCCCGCATGAGTAGATACCAGTCGTATGGGAGTGTCGCCGCCCATGAGGATGTCACCCAGCAGGTCAAGAGTGTTGTCGTGGCTTCCGACGTGCATGAGTATGGCTTCTAAGGTCTGCTTGCCTGAGAATAGTTCAACTTCAACGGACTCATTCAGTTCAATACCTTCGCTTTCAGCTGGAACACGGGTGAATCCTTGCGCTTTGGTAAGCGTGGTTATCATTCCTGCTCCGCGAGCAAGGGGAACTCCTGCGTAACCTTCGCCGACTTTTCCAACCGCAAGTCTGACAATTTCTTCCATACCCGGTTTGGAGGGGGTACGTCTGGCAAGTCTGACTTGAACTTTTTCTCTTTCCGGTGTCGGTTTGCCTGAAAGCCATGAAATTATAGGAGTCAGAACATCTTCAAAACAGACAACTGCGCTTACAGGATATCCGGGAGCGCCGACGAGCAGTTTGTTTTGAGCAGTTCCGAGCACTGTCGGTTTGCCCGGCATTACTGCGATACCATGAACGAGCAGGGTGCCGAGTTGAGCGATAGTTTTGCTCGTAAAATCTTTGCTTCCGGCTGAAGAGCCTGCACCTATTACTACAATGTGAGAATTTTGCAGAGCAGTTTCAACGGCTTTAGCCAGCAGATCTTCACGGTCACGAACCGGTAATGTTGCTTTAAATTCTACGTCCAGCCCCAGAGCCAGAGAACGAAACACCTGTGAGTTTGATTCAATCACTTCACCCGGTTTCGGTGTGGGGCGGTCTGCGAAAGGAAGAATTTCGTCCCCTGTGGGAATAAAGGTCATGCGTATTTTTTCATGAACTTTTATCTCGTAGATACCGGCGGAAAGCAGCGCTCCGAGATCAAATGCGGAAATAGTATGATTGCGGGGCAGAAGCATTTCTGTTGCGACAATATCTTCACCGATTCTGCGCACATGCTGCCATGGAAATGCCGGAGCCTCTATGCTGACAGAATCACCGTTATCGACGATATTTTCTATCATTATAACAGCATCCATGCCGTCTGGAAGGGCATTACCCGTATTGACCGGGATACATGTCTTGTTTTTGATCAGATCAAGAGGTTGTCCTTCTCGTGCGGGAAAAGTTGTGTCACTTTTTACAGCATATCCGTCCATAGCGGCGGAGTGATATGTGGGGGAAGAACAACGGGCATGTACTGCCTCGGAGGTAACTCTGTTCAACGCTTCGTGAACAGCAATACTTTCCGGTTTAACGAGAGTTTCGCGGTCAAGTGCAGCAATGGCGGTAGCTACGGCTTCATGAACAGGAATTGTTTTCAGATATATATTGCGTTTAGACATAATGATTCTCCGTAAATGAAGTAAACTAAATCAACCAGACCTGAATCTGATCTCCGGCATATAAGCCTTCCGTATCAGCAGGAATGATCATAAGCCCGTCAGCCTTAATCAGAGTTTTAAGAAGTCCTGATTTACCATAAACAGGATGGGCAATAGGAAGCTTTCCTTCTCTGTGTTTCAGGCTGACTCTGACATAATCCTCACGCCCTTGTTTGGAAGGGGTGTTGCGGCCGAGTTCTGCCAAACGAATGGGGCGGTCAAGACATGCAAACGCGTCTTTTTGTCCCATAATATGCCTGATAAACGGCATTACGATTGAAAGCATAACGACCTGAACGGACGTTACCTGACCCGGCAGGCCAAGTACAGGTTTGGAACCTACTTTGCCTAAAATTGTCGGCTTGCCGGGGCTGATTGCGACTCCGTGAGCGAGTATTTTTGACTCCGGCATGGATTCGATGGCTCGAACCGTCAAGTCGCGCATTCCGACCGAGCTTCCACCTGAGAGGAGAACTATGTCGTTTTCAGCAATAGCCTTAGCAAGGGTGGCTTCGAGTTTTTCAATTTCATCACGAACTATACCGTAATTTACGGGAATCCCTCCGGCTTTGGATACGAGGCAGCGCAGAGTGTGTGAGTTTACGTCTCGAATAGACCCGGCACGGGACGGTGATTCGATTTCAACAAGCTCATCTCCGGTGGAGATTATGCCGATGCGCGGTTTTTTGTGGACCGAAACATTACCGATACCAAGGGCTGCCAGTAAGCCTACGTCCTGAAAACGGACGGTATGTCCGGCTTCATATATGTTTTCGCCTTTGGCTGTATCTTCACCCTTAAGCATGATGTTTTCGCCGGGAGCAGATGATTTGCGGATTTCAATGGTTCCAGACCCCAGTTCGTGGGTATGTTCAACCATTACTACAGCATCAGCACCGTCCGGCAATGTGCCACCGGTCGGAATGGCTGCGCAGTCGCCGGGTTTCAGTGTGAAATCCGGGGCTTCATCAACTCGTAATTCAGCGCAGCATTCGAGGTATGCAGGGTTTCCTTCTGTTGCTCCGAAAGCGTTGCGGGCATTTACAGCATAACCGTCCATGCAGGAGCGGTTTGCTGGTGGAAGGTCTTCAGGCGAAAGAATATCCTCGCCAAGTACAAGGCCGTATGCGTCAGCGATGGAACTTTTTTCAATGCCGGTAGGAGCAAAAGAAAGGAGCAGAGATTCAAATTCTTCTCGGCTTATGATGTTGAAAAAATCATGATGCATTTATTTAGCTACCGGTTTTAATAGTTATTTTGAGGTCTCCGGGAACATACCCTTTTAACTGGGATAACATTCCTGAAATTCCTGCTGAAAGCATATCGGCAACGAAGGGATTAAGAGCCAGAGGCATGTCGTTGCAGGTAACATCCATTTTGCCGAATGTAGATTTGCAACCATTAAGTGTTGCTTTTCCTGCATTAATATCTGCGGCAAAATCTCTGCAGAATTCTCTTCCGCATGCTCCGCAATTAAGTCCGGGTAACAAAAATCCTTTTTCCATAACAAGCTTAGCCAACCGTTCAATTTCTTCTGAGCTTGGAGGATTGTCTTTGGTGCAAGCCGGAATCTGGGCGAGCGCAAGTTCAGGGAAAAACTCTTTGTCGTCATCGTCTTCGCGGACAGTGATAATGCGAGGCATCCAGCCGATTTTATTCCCGCCTTCCATAACGATAACATCCGCATCAAGCAGAGGGATAAGATCTTGAAGAGGCTTCTCCTTACTCCATGAGACAAAAGATTGTGAAGGAGAATAAGCCGCCACAGAAGTCGCTATCTGCTTGTACTGCTGCGTGTCGGTTCCTTCTTCTTCGTCAAAGCCGTGATGAGAATGTTTAATCACTCCGACTTTTAACCCTTTATCAGTAAAATATTGTACAAGAGCCAGTCCAAGAGTCGTCTTTCCGCTTTTCTTTTTTCCTACTATTGCAACAGCTTTCATATTAATCTCCAGATTATATTAACCAACTATTTCAGTGCCGATACCTGTCTTGGTGAAAAGCTCAAGCAGGACACAATTTTCAACCCTTCCATCAATTATGTGAGCCTTTTCGACTCCGCCATGAACTGCTTCAATACAGCAGGTAAGCTTAGGAATCATACCGCCTGTGGCAACACCGGAAGAGATGGATTCCGCAGCTTGCTGGCAGGTCATTGATGAAATGAGTTTTTTATCTCTATCCAGCAATCCTGTGACATCTGTGAGCAGGTGGAGCCTTTTGGCATTCATAGCCTTCGCAACGGCTCCGGCAACAGAATCAGCATTGATATTGTAGGTGGACCCTTTGTCATCAACTCCGACAGGTGCAATGACGGGGATGAATCCGTCTCTCTGTAATGAATTGATCAGGGTTGTATTAACTTCAGTAACTTCGCCTACTTTTCCTAGATCAATGATTTCAGGAGCTTTAGCTTCTGATTCAATAACCATTTCTTTTTTTTCGGCTTTAATGAGCATCCCGTCTTTTCCTGAAAGTCCGACAGCTTTTCCGCCGTTAAGGTTGATCAGGTTGACAATCTGTTTGTTCACCTGTCCGACGAGGACCATTTCCACAACATCCATAGTTGCTTCATCGGTTACGCGGTATCCGCTTTTGAAATGACTGTCGATGTTCAGTGCGCTTAACATCTTCTGAATTTGCGGCCCGCCCCCGTGTACAACAACAGGATTTACCCCGATATATTTCAGCAAAATTATATTAAGGGCAAAGGCTCGTTTAAGGTTTTCGTCTATCATGGCATTTCCGCCATATTTGATAACAACGGTTTCCCCGAAAAACTCTTTAATGTATGGTAGTGATTCAATTAGAAGTTTTGCTCTCATTATATCTCTTTCCATGATCTTAACTCTCCTTAATATCTAACTTAGAACCTGTAATTTATATGTAAATACTTTTTTAAGTTGTGCAGTAAAATTAAATAACTGAATCTACAAAGCTTGTATAATTTAAAAAAGTGCCGAGGGAAACCCTGTCTTTCTTGAGTTAGAAATTGAACAAGGGAATTTTTGATTGATTTACTTTTTAAATATTAACTTTTGATTTAAAATAGTAAGCTCGGTGGCTCTCAAAGTACAAGAGTTATAATTTGTAGTGAATTGTTTATAAAGGTAAAAAAATGACCTCTTCAGCACTTACATTAATCACGCTGGGCCTTCTATTTTTACTGGGCCTCGTTGCCGAGTTTCTCGGTCGGACTACGCTTGTCCCCAGAGTTTCTATTCTTATTGTTTTTGGATTTTGTATCGGCCCTTCCGGATTTAATGTGCTTCCCGAGGAAGCAGGTAAATGGCTGCCGATTGTTTCGGATATGGCACTGGTTCTTATCGGGGTAGTCTTGGGAAGTTCCTTAAAATGGTCTGCCCTTAAAAACTCTGGACGGTTGGTTCTGGGCATGGTTTTTTCAGTTGTGATAATTACACTTTTAATTATGAGTGTCGGTATTTGGGTAGCAGGATTTTCAATACAGCTGGCTCTTCTTTATGCCGGAATTGCTCTTGCAACCGCTCCTGCTACGACTCTTGATGTTATCCATGAATCCAAGGCTCATGGATCTTTTACAGATAGTCTTCTTAAAATTGTAGCGACTGCTGATGCTCTCGGGTTGATTGTTTTTAGTATAATGGTCGCTGTCACACAAATGATGATAAATAGTGGCGGCGGTTTAGACATTATTTTTGTTGGGGGACGCGACATTTTTCTTGCTGTGCTTGTGGGAGTTTTACTTGGACTTCCTATGAGTTATCTCGCAGGGCGGGTTAAGCCCGGGGAACCGACACTTCTTGAAGTTCTTGGATTGGTTTTTATTTGCGGTGGAGTCTCCTTGTGGCTCGATGTTTCATTTCTTTTAGCGGCAATGACCATGGGGGTTGTTGTCGCAAACATGGCTAGGCATCATAACTGTCCTCTCTGCGCTATCGAAACAATAAAAACTATTAAGTGGCCGATTCTTGCACTGTTTTTTATTTTTGCAGGAGTCAGCATTGAACTTGAAGATGTTTCAAAGAATGCTCTGCTTATAATTTTATACATCGTTTTCAGGATTGCCGGGCGTCTTATCGGTTCTATGGCGGGCGCGAAGGTGGTGGGTGTTGATAAATCCTACGGTCAGTGGATGGGAATGGCTTTGATGCCGCAAGCCGGGATAGCGCTGGGAATGGCTTTAACCGCTGCTCATCGATTTCCAGAATTGGGATCAATTGTAACTGTGATCGCTACAGCCACAGTTTTTTTTGAAATTGTAGGACCTGTATTTACCCGTATAGCTTTGCACAGGATGGGAGATGTTTTATGAAGTTAAAAATTGTTATAATTCTATAAAATTGTGTGTTTTCTTACTGCATTCTCAAATTAAGAATAAGGTAAAAAATGGTTTCATCAGCACTTTCATTAATCACGCTGGGCCTTTTGTTTCTTGTGGGTCTTGTTGCGGATTTTATCGGGCGTAGAACTCCCTTACCCCGCGTGTCAGCTCTTTTGGTTTTCGGGTTTTGCATAGGGCCTTCCGGGTTTGACGTGTTACCGGTAACAACGAACCACTGGATGCCCCTTGTGTCTGATATGGCGCTGGCAATGATCGGATTTCTCTTGGGCAACTCTTTAAAGTTTTCAGAAATAAAAGAATCCGGCCGCGCTGTTATCTCTATTTCAATTGCCGTTGTGGTGATAACCGCTGTGATGGTGAGCTTCGGTTTATGGATGGTAGGCATCCCTTTGCAGCTTGCACTTCTTTATGGAGGGCTCGCTCCCGCAACAGACCCTGCTTCTACGGCGGATGTTATAAATGAATCAAAGGCAAAAGGTCGTTTTACAAAGACTCTTTTAGGAATAACTGCAATAGATGATGCATGGGGGTTGATTCTGTTCAGCTTTATGCTTGCCGCAGCACAGATGATAATGCTTGGCGGTGGAAGTATGAATATTCTTATGACAGGCGGTCGGGATCTCTTCCTTGCGATACTTGTGGGAGTGACTCTGGGAGTGCCTATGAGTTTTCTTACCGGGCGTATCCAGCGGGGAGAGCCTACTCTCGTTGAAGCTCTTGGGATGGTTTTTATATGCAGTGGTGTTGCATTATGGCTCGATGTGTCGTTTCTGCTTTCTTCTATGACAATGGGAGCTGTTGTTGCAAATCTTGCCAAACATCATACCCGTCCATTTTCAGCCATCGAAGGGGTGGAATGGCCCGTTATAGTTTTGTTTTTTATTTTTGCAGGAGTCAGTATTGAGCTTAAGGATATTTCGGCTAACGCATTAGTGATCGTAGCTTATATCTTTTTGCGCATAGTAAGTCGTATAATAGGGGTGATACTTGGAGCAGGGGTAGCGGGGGAAGGAAAAACTTTCGGCAGGTGGATGGGGTTGGCGCTTATGCCGCAGGCAGGAGTTGCACTGGGTATGGCTCTTGCCGCAGCTCACAGGTTCTCGCAGTTTGAATCAATTGTCACCGTTGTAGCTACGGCAACAGTTTTTTTTGAGATTGCCGGTCCTATCTGCACTCGTATTGCTCTTAATAAAGTAGGTGATATCCCGGGAAGCGTGCATAGGCGTATTTAGACTTCTAATTACATAAATTTTAACATATATTAAATTGTCTATTTTACAGATAGCGGGTATTTATTCTTTTAAATAAATTAAGCAATAAGCCGTTTTTTTAAATTAATAAGCTCGGATGGAGTTGGTGATGGAACAGAATAAAAGGCGCAGAACTCGTATTGATGTAGAATTTACCGTTCAGTTAAATAAAAATGGTTTCAGTGCGATTGCTGAAACTCAGAATTTAAGTTTGAAAGGGATTCTCTGCACTGGAGTGGAAGGGTTCGCTGTCGGGGAGAAGTGTGAAGTTTTAATTACTCTTTCAGAAGAGGTAGTTATCCGCATTGAGGGGAAGGTTGTAAGGTCTGATGATTCCGGTCTGGCTGTAGATTTTATCTTGCTGGATGAGGAAAGCTTTACACACTTACATAGAGTGATTCAGTATAATTCAACAGATGCTGACGTTATTGATGGCGAGCTTACTTTGCCTGCTTTTGATGCTTGATAGCAGGAATGCAAAAAGCAGTGGGCTTAAATATAAACAGTTCATAAATTCGGGCTACTTTTTTTGCTGTGCGGGATGAAAGGCCGCAGTCAATGAGCCTGCAATAAATGTGGAGCGGATTAAATATATGCTCCATAAATTCTTTGATTCCGATTTTCATGTTAGTTTCTAGCTGGTTAACTGTTTATCCTGAAAGGGCTTATTTATTGTCATTCATTGATATAAGAAAGTGGCTCTAAATTGAATTTTAGTCAATTATTGATGTTTCCATATCTATTCATGCAACTCTTCAGCTTTAAATCCTTTTAAAGTAGTGATTGCAATAACAAAGACTATTGCTGATATTACTACTCCTGCATAAAAAATAGATTCCAGTCCAAATCCTGAATAAATAAGCCCCATAAGTATCGGGGCGATGGTTTGTCCTACTCTGAGCAGCATTCCGTTCATGGACATAAAAATAGCCCGTTGTTCCATGGGAGCAATTGTGGTCAGCATGGACATTGAATTCGGAATATTCAGTCCCTGTCCCAGGCCGAAAAAGCAGACGGGGATTATACACCAAAGCGCAGATCCTGATTCCGGAATTAAAATCATTGCAGTAGCATATGCGAAAGCTGAGACTGCAATCATCCTCGGTTGTGAAATCACTTTTGCTAGTCTTCCTAACTGCGAAGCTGCTAATGCTGTAACAAATGAGGCACTTGAAATAACAAATCCTATCATCATTGGAGAAGCTTCAAAACGTGAGTTTAGAAGTATGGGCAGATAGGTTATGATGGGGCCGTATAGAATAATAAAGGTCAGCATGGAAATTGCGAAAAGTCCCAGCACCTGCTTGTTTTTCATGCCGCTTACTGCCGCGCTTAGGTATTTTATGAATGCGCCGTTTGATGAAGGCTCGGGGTTCTCAAGCTTGAAGGCGACGACCCATGCAAGTGGTAGAGCCACAACTGCTAGCAGGAATGGTGTTTGCCAGCTTATTTGAGCCAGTATTCCTCCCACTGCCGGAAATATTGCGGTGCCGATGCTAAGAACACTTGCATTCAGTCCCATAGCTTTGATTCGGTCCTGACCTGTGAAAAGGTCACCTATTATGGTAAGGTTTATCACTCCGATAGCTGCGGCTCCAATTCCTTGAAAAAGCCGTAAAGCAAGCAGCCATTTGTAGTCGGGGGCAAAATAGCAGGCTATTCCGGCTATTCCGAAAAGAATCAGCGAGGGAACAAGAATCTTTTTCCTGCCGATTCTGTCAGCAAAAATTCCTGCAAGAGGAGCAAAAATGATTCCCGGCAGAGTGAAAACAGTAAAGACTAAACCTATTGATGAAGGAGAAATATTGAGTTCCCTGATCATTAGCGGTAAAGACGGGATAATACTTGAGACTCCCATGATGGCCATGAGGGTAACCGCGAATAAAATGCGGAGATTTTTATTTTTACAGAGATCTTTCATCAGATAGCAATCCTTTCCGAAGATGTAGATGAAGTGGCAAGCTACTCGCAAATTGTGGACACCGCAACATGAACGCCGCTCACTTTTATAATAAGTAATCTGTATACGATAAATTAATAGAGTTTATTATTCTTATCAGTTAATTAAGAGCAACTATGTTTAGATTACACAAAATATTCAGATACAGTCCTTCCAAATTTACAGTGCTTCTGGGGTTTATGATTTCGCAGATTTTTTTAACCCCGATTGCTGGAAATTCTATTTATCTTCAGCAGATTTTATATTTTTACACATACTTAGTTCTTCTTTCAGCGGTTACAGCTATAATCGAAAGTCGAGCCAAAGTTGTTATTTTTATATCACTCTATGTAACGTCTTTTGTAAGTTCTGTTTTGTTTTTTAAACTGCATTCCATCTACTGGCTTGGCGTAAGTGAAGCCTCTGATATGATGATGCTCGGGATCGCGATCTGGGGAATTCTGATCTTCATGCGCAAGCAGAAAAAAGTTACTCGCGACTTAGTATCGGGGGCAATTTGCGTGTATATGCTTTGCGCGTTGCTTTGGGCCAACGGGTATAGTTTGTGCGTGCTTTATGACCGCAGCGCAGTTTCCGGTATTGATTTAAGTGAATCCGTTTTTGCTGTGCGTAATATTCTTGTATATTTCAGCTATGTAACAATGATGACAATAGGGTATGGAGAAATGATTCCCGTTACCAATATGGCTAGGTCTTTAGTTATGTTGCAGGGTCTTTTCGGACAAATGTATCTGGCGGTTTTTGTCGCCGGAACTATAGGAATGTTTTTGGCTCAGCGGGATAGGGGGAGTGTTGATTAAAGTGCTGCGTCTAATAGCAGATTATCTCTGTGTATTGCTTCGGGGAAAGGGCATTTGCCCAGGATGGATTCTATTTGATCTGATTTATGACCGAGAATCTTGTTCATGTCTTCGGAACCGTAACAGGCTAGTCCTACAGCAACAGGTTTACCGGATTTGCTGACAACTCGTACAAGTTCGCCCGCTTTAAAATCACCTTCAACCGCAGTTATACCTGCGGGAAGCAGGCTTTTACCTCCGGCCATCAGTGCCTTTTGCGCACCTTCGTCGATGATCAGGTCACCGGCCGGGTCACAGTTGTATGCAAGCCAGAATTTACGGCCTGATACGCACTTTTCATCAGGAACAATCCATGTACCGCAGTCTTCACCGTTAAATACCCGTTCAATTACCATGCGGTCTTTACCGGATAATATCAGTGTTGGAACGCCGAGTTGGGCCGCTCTGTGAGCTGCTCTCATTTTAGAGAACATGCCGCCTGAGCCTACTGCTGTTTTTCCGTCGCACATGGCGTCGAGGTCAAGCGACCCTATATTTTCAACATGGGAAAGTTTTTTTGCGTCGGGATTTTGGTCGGGATTTTTATCAAAGACCCCGTCAGCGGAAGTGAGGTTAATGAAAAGATCTGCTTCCACAACATTCAGAATCAAACTTGCCAGAGTGTCGTTGTCTCCGAACTCGAGTTCCTGAACTGCAACAGTATCGTTTTCATTAATGATAGGAATTACCCGCCATTCAAGAAGTCTTGAGAGGGTATTGCGGACATTGAGAAAGCGGTCACGGTGTCTTAAATCATCGCGAGTGAGCAAAATCTGTGAAGAAACCAGTCCGAATCTGCGGAAGGTTTCATCATATTCGTGCATAAGCCTGCTTTGTCCGATGGATGAAGCAGCCTGTCTGGCCGGAAGATCTCTCAGCTTCTGCCCTGAAGGAATAGATTTACGTCCGGCAGCAACAGCGCCGGAAGAAACCAGAACAATATCAACACCCCGTTCATGCAGAGTTGCCAGCTGATCTGCCAGTCTGCATATAAGGCCGAGGTTGATGCCTTCTGACGTGGTCAGAACGGCACTGCCGATTTTTACAACAATTCTTTTAGCTTCGCGAAGAGTCTCAAGCCTGTTGCTCATCTTGCTCATCTTTTTCCTCTTGATTCATGGTGTTGAATCTGTCCCACATGTCTTTTAAAAGCAGGTCAACTCCGTCTTTGTGCAGAGCGGATATAAAGTAGATGTTGTCGTTTGCTTCCTTAGCTTTTTCTTTCAAAGTCGCAAGGTCTTCTTCGGAAAGCAAATCGATTTTGTTGATTACACGGAGCTGAGTTTTTTCTGCAAGCTCTTTATCATATATGCGGAGTTCTTCGTCCAGCATATTGAACCCTTCAAAAGGATCGTCAAGGCTGAGGTCTGCTGCGCTCAAAATATGAACAAGAAATCTGGTGCGTTCAACATGTTTCAGGAATCTGTGTCCCAGTCCCAGCCCTGTGCTGGCTCCTTCAATCAGTCCGGGAATGTCGGCAATAATGAGCTTGTTGCCCATGTAATCCTCAATAACTCCAAGATTAGGAACGAGGGTGGTAAACGGGTATGCTGCGATTTTAGGTTTCGCAGCAGAAATTTTAGAAATAAAGGTCGATTTTCCGGCGTTAGGAAGTCCAAGTAAACCAATATCTGCAATAATTTTAAGTTGCAGACGAAGTCTTTTTTCTTCACCGGGGAAGCCGTCTTCCGATTGTCTGGGAGTCTGGTTTACGGAGGACTTGAAGTGAATATTACCACGTCCGCCATCGCCTCCCTTACATATAACAACCTGCTTACCTTCTTTTGTCAGGTCAGCAAGCAGTTTTTCGGAGCCGTCTTCATATACTTCATATACGAGAGTTCCGATAGGCAGGTCGAGAATTGTGTCGTCGGCAGCTTTACCGTACTTATCACTGCCCTGTCCCTGCATTCCGTTTTTAGCGTCATAGACTCTTTTTAGTCTGAAGTCGTAAAGAGACAACAGATCGGAGCTTCCCCGAAGGATTAAATCTCCGCCTTTACCGCCGTCTCCGCCGCAAGGGCCACCTTTTGGGATGTACCTTTCACGTCTGAAGGCTACGCATCCGTTGCCGCCTTTTCCCGACCGCACTGTGATTGTTGCTTCATCAAAAAATTTCATTGAATTCCTTCCTTGAATGACCTGAGAAGGGCCTAGCCTTTTCTCAGGCAGGAATATTCTCGGATAAAATATAGATAAAGCTGTGAGTATACCTTTCGAGTGCCTTTTGAATAATCAGGCATGCACTCTAGGGGGCTGTCACAGCGGGATAAGGGAGATCCATGTATGTATTCCAGACAAGAAAAGGCAGAGGACGCATTTATCAATGCGACCTCTGCCCGAAAAACTTTCGGCCTGAAATAATTAGGCTTCGGCAGGAACGATGAGAACTCTGGTTTTGCTACGGTTGTTGCGGATATACTTTTCGTATTTCACAACGCCGTCAACCAGTGCAAACAAAGTCCAGTCTCTACCAGTACCTACATTTTTGCCGGGGTGAATTTTAGTTCCAACCTGACGAACTAGGATACTTCCAGCCAGAACTTCCTGACCAGCATAACGCTTAACACCGCGGTGTTTCGCATTACTATCGCGACCGTTTTTCGAGCTACCGCCCGCTTTCTTATGTGCCATTTTAAATCTCCTTAGTTAGGACTTGTCGTCAAGTTAAGCTTGTATAGCTTCAACTTTGATTCTTGTATAATCCTGACGATGACCCTGTTTGGTCTGAGAGTCTTTCCTGCGTCTTTTCTTGAAAACGATGATTTTTTTATCACGGCCGTGTTCAAGGATTGTGCAGGCAACTTTCGCGCCTTCAACGTAAGGAGCTCCGATTTTAATATCTTCGCCCTGACCGATGAGAAGAATTTTATCAAGATCGACCTTGGTGCCTGCTTCAACGTCCATTTTCTGGATATTGAGTTCCAAGCCTTCTTCAACGCGGAACTGCTTGCCGCCAGTCTCTATTATTGCGTACATTTGTAACTAACCTCCATCATGTATAAGAGAGGGGAAAGTATCCGTAACTCGATGTAAAAGTCAAGCGCGTAATTAACTTTTTTTAGCATAATTAACGCTTAAGTCCAACACCGGAGAAATAAAGATATTCTTCCCTTTATTGTTGCGGATTACAGGGCAGTTTCGGCCCATGCACTCCAGATTGGTATCCATTTGGTTGCACACCATATGCTTGTCTGCAGTAATACGCAAGCCCATAATTTCTTCTGATATTTTTGCGAAGGCTTTAAGGGCAAGCCACGAGTCTCTCTGACAGCATCTTGCAGCTTCAATGTCAGCAATTAATTGAAGCGCGGCAAGAGTTCCCTTTTGAGCGGTGGATCTTAGGTCGGGTGTCAACGGAGTGGCTTCAAGAATAGCACTTATTGCTACTCCTACACCTATCGCTGCGCCGCAGACTCCCATAAATCCGCAGAATCCACCGGCAATTTTAGCTCCGCGTGAAATTGCGGTTTCAATTACTTTGTTGTCTATTTTCCCACCGCTGTTGCGGTAGGCGGCAACTATAATTCCCGGAACCAGGGCGTGATGCTCGGGGCCGTGCATGGGTATTGCCGGATGGTTTCTTATTTTCATAAGAAGGTCAATCATATCTGTTTCAGTGCTGCTTGTAAGCAGATGCGGCAAAACTTCAATTCCGTCTTCTCTGTGGCAATTATCGCAGACAAAGTGTTTGTTTACGCAGTAAGCATTGGCCTCATGTTCTTCTCCACAGTATGCGCAGATTCTTTTTTCATATCTGGTCAGATAGTTCAGTTCAGCACCGCAGACCATGCAGCCACTCTTATTTTTCATGCTGACAGTGTGACCAGATAAAAGGGGAGCTGTAGGCCCGTCAAAAGAATCAGGAGTCGGACAGCAGCAGGACTCACCTACCATCATATTAGATATGACACCTTCATCATTAAGAATGAAGATTTGCTCTCCCATTTGTTCGGCTTCTTTTTCGGAAATTTCAGTGATGGTTCCCGGGACAAGCAGTTTTCCCTGCGCGGTCTGTCCTGTTGAAAACGGACCTCTGAACATGATTTTGGTCATATTCTCAGTAGACGGTTTCAGTGCTGAAAATGTCAGAGAGTAAAAATCGTGCCCGCCGACAACTCTGTACGGAAAACGCTTGATCATACAAATTGATTTGAATCCGGCTTCCTCGAGTAACCCCACAAGGTTTTTAAGAGTTTGCGCTCCGGCGATACATTCTCCGTGCAGCTTGTCATCATTACGGATTTCAGGGCCGGGTTCAGTTTCGCAGACAACATCCGAAATTGTCAGCCTGCCGTCCGGTGCTAGAATCCTGAACATTTCAGAAAAAGTTTTGCGCTTATCGGTGGATAAATTCAGAACACAGTTGGAAAGCAACAGGTTTGCACAATTATCTTCAAGAGGGAGAGATTCAAGATATCCTTTGCGGAAATCCATATTGTCATAGCCCAGATTGGAGGCTACGGCCTGCTGTCCTTTACGCGAATGGGCGAGCATGGGATCAAGCATATCTATTCCGGTAACTTTGCCCGAAGATCCCACCATTTTAGATGCAATAAAGCATTCTATTCCGCGCCCGCTGCCGAGGTCTACAACGTGTTCTCCAGACTTAATTTTTGCGTCCATAACCGGAGAACCGCATCCGTATCCTCTGAATCTGAATTCATTGGGAATGTGGACCATAAGCTCAGAATCATAGCATGCCGGGTTTAAAATATCTTCTTTGGCCGTGTCAGCCGCAGCTGTGTAAAAGTCTTTTACAACTGTAAGGCTGTCCTTGCCTGCGACAGCTAAGAGGCAGTTGGTGTGAGTCAACGCAACCTTGCCGTGTCCTGAGCATTTGTCGAGTTTGTCACCCATTTTAAGGAGTAGTTTTGGAGAGTCGTGGGCAGAACTTTGCGCGGCTTTATCTGTGATCAGTTTCAGAGCTGTTTTTTCATATAGTTTGGTGTAGGGGTCGTTACCGGTAAATTCTCCGCTGTGCATCCAGCTGTGATCGGTGTCGCCACCGCCCAGAATAAGCTTGAAGGGGGTAGACAGAATTTTGCCAGTGGTTTTACGCATCTCCGTTAGAATACGACTTTCTTTCCAGCTATCTTCAAGGGTTTTATCAAGAGGAGTAGCAAGCTTTTCAATGCCGACTGTGGCGGGAGAAGGGTACAGCTTATTGTCCGGTCCAATTGCCAGAGATTCCCATCCGGCGGTAGACCCGTCGTGAATAGTTCCGCAAGGCGCAAAAATCATGCTTTTTATGGCTTCGATATTGTCGATTGTTACCCCGGTGCGTTCTCCTGCCTCTATTGCTTCAAGCAAATGAATGTAAATAATGTCCGGATCAACAAAACGCTGCGCTTTTCCTCTTCCGCGCACAAAATACCACATGAAATGAACGTTTGAAGCCCCGGTCTTAGCCGCTAATTCAACTACATCCTTCATTTGAGTTACGTTTGATTTCGTAACACACATGGAGATTGTAAAGGGAATGGTTTCGGATGAAAGCCATTTCAGAGATTTTTCAAGGGCGGTAAACATGCCCGGTCCTCTGATCTCGTCATGTGTATCTTTTATGCCGTCAACACTGATTTGCAGGTGGCAGCGTTCAAAGTCATAGCGGTGTTTTGAAAAGAAATTTTTAGCATTAAGGCCGTTGGAAAGAATTGCAACGTGGCTTGATTCAATTTCCAGCATTCTGCTGATGATTTTGTCAGCACCCGGATGGATTAATGGTTCTCCGCCAGTCAGGGCAAAAAGTTTACAGCCCAGTTTTTCAGCCTGATCGGTCAAATCAAGAACTCTTTTGGTTGCTAGCTCCGGCTGTGCTTCGGAGGAAAGTGATGAGGCTGCGGAAGGTGATGAAGCGAATAGGCAGTGATTACAGCTCATGTTGCAATTGTTGGTCAGGTGAAACCAAAGTTCGCGGAGTGTTTCAAGCTTAAGGAGTTCTTTTCTGCCCGGGTAAATACAGGTTGCTTCATCCGGTAAGCGCATAAGAAATTTTTCATCGGCAATGGATAAACAACTGTTTTCATCTTCGGATAATCTTTGGAGCAGGGCATCGCCTGCCGGAGTGGGGACAAACCAGTCTGGAGATTCCGGTCTGATATAAACAGGAGTATTGTCGTGTGAGATTCTAGTCCACTCGGTAAGTTTAAAAGGCAAAGGGATTTCTCCGTTTGAAAGATTGTTTTTTAGTTTTTAAATGAAAGGCAGGAGGACGATCTTAGTCTATTTATGACGGTTAAATCAAGGTCTTTGCCAGAACCAGAACTTCCACTCTTTCGGCTCCGGCGCTATATAATGTACCGGCACATTCCTGAACAGTTGATCCGGTTGTATAGACGTCATCGATCAGCAGAATTTTTTTTCCGGCGACGGTTGTCGAATTCGCAGTAAAAGCGTTCTTGATATTTTCGGTACGCATCTCTTTGGAAAGCGTGCTTTGCGGAGTAGTTTTACGATTTCTTACAAGAGCGCGATCAGAAATTTTAGCGCCTAATACCGAGGCCGCACTGCGTCCTATTATCCGGCTTTGATTAAATCCTCTTTTGCGTAGCCGTGAAGGGTGAAGGGGAACGGGAATAATAATGTCAGGGCGGGAGGACTCGGGAATTGATTCGGCAACACCGGCGGCGAACTGTGAAAGGAGTGCGCTGTAACCGAAGTTGTTATTGAATTTCCAATCTAATATTAAATCACGAAGCAGGCCGCGGTATGGTCCGTAAAAGTAGACTTCTTTATGAGATCCCTCTTCTTCGTTATGAACAGAACCTTCAATAAGTTCAGAATAACAGTCAGAGCAGAGAAGTTTTTTATTTGAATGCGGTGTACGACAGACCGGGCACCTTTTTTCCGTAAAGATTGATCTTAATCTGTCAAATGCGGCAATCGGTGAAAAGTATGAAATAAAGCCGGAGATCATAAAATAAGCTTTAATCAGTGAATCTGGAAATTATTTTAGCCAGTTCAGTTTTAACAATCGGTTTAAGCAGGAAACTGTTATATCCACAGTCCAGACATTCTGTGAGCAGGTCTGCATTGTCCCCTGTGGTCATGGCAAAAACAGGTGTAGTTATTCCTTCGTTTCGTATTCTTGATACGACTTCTGTCCCGTTCATTTCGGGCATGTGAACGTCCATCAGGGCCATGTCGAATTCTTCATTGTTGAGCTGTTCGAGAGCTTCACTGCCGTTTACTGCAAAAACAGGCTTAATTCCGAGCTGGGCCAGATATGTTTTGAGCACAAGACGGACCGGACGGGAATCCTCCGCAACTAGAATTTTGAATTTTGATAGATCTTTACAGCTCATGCCTGAAGGCTCCTTTCCCATGCGTTTATTCCAGCCTGAATTAACAGCTCACATTTATCCGGCTGACTTTTAAGGTCCTGCGGAGAATCGATTCCCTTGAAAGTAATGGGGGGCTCAAGGGATGCTTTGAAAAATTTCAAAAAAAATTTTAACGAAAGTTCAGCGCCTTCAAACAGTTTTTCACCTTTGGGTCTGCCGGCAATAAAACATGCGTAAGAAGGTCTCTCGGGTAAAGTGCAAAGTTGCGGAGCCGACTGATTCATAGCCTCAAAAGCCCATTGGCCACGGTCTATAAAAGTTTTCAGACGGGAAGGGAGATGATAAAAATATATAGGGGAGGCAAAGAAGGTGAACGGCGCATGGATAATTTTTAAATAAAGTTCCTGCGCTTCGTCTTTGGCGGCAAAGATACAGAGGTTGTTCTCTGATGTCCGGCATTTCATGCAGCCGATGCAATGATGAAAATCCAAATTACCGAGAGTAACTATTTCTGCGTCTCCTCCGGCCCTTTGAATTCCTTCAAGAAAAAGATCAGCAGCGAGATCGCTGTTGCCTTTTCTATGATGGCTGCAAGCAAAAATGACCGGAGGTTGTTTCATATATTCAAGTCTGTTTTTAAGATTTTTTTTTACCCCTTGGCTGACTGCATGTAAAAATCGCTTTTACATGGTCGTCTTCATCTTGAATTTCAAGTGACCATTCGGGTAAAATTTCCAGCTGATGATGCAGCTGGGGTTCCGTGCCCTTATCTGTAAGAGCTATTACTTCCTGAGTTCTGGCAAAACGGAGATACCAACCTACCTCCAGTCCTACTCCTCAGCATTTGTTACGGATATCTACTGTCCGTGAGTTGTTATCCATCTGTATTCCTTCCGAAATTAATACTAGGAGGTATATGCAACTTTTTTTTAAAGTGAAGCAAAAGAGATTAGTTATTCTTAGTATATTTTCAACTAAAGGGGAAGAGTCTAAAACTGCATGCTGCTAAAAAAAGGATTATGATTGATTTCATCGCCGACAGACGTTGCAGGGCCGTGTCCTGATAGGAGAGTGGTCTTTTCGGGTAAAGTGAAAATGTTTTCCTGTACGGACTTTTTCAACAGTTCAAGATCACCGCCGGGGAAATCAGTTCTGCCGATGGAGCGCTGGAAAATGAGATCTCCCACAAAAGCCGTTTCAAGAGCTGGAAAATAAAAAGTCAGACTGCCCGGAGCATGGCCCGGAGTAGACAGGACATTGCATTCAAGACCTATTATTTGGGTTTTACCTATTTTGATGTGTTCTGACTCGAAGGGGGCAACCTTTACACCTATCATGCTGCCGTCGCCTAATCCTGTCTCCATAAGAGAAAGTCCGGACTCGGCGGCATATATAGTCTTGCCGGTAGCTTCAACCAATGCTGCATTTCCAATTATGTGATCGAAGTGAAGATGTGTATTTAGAATACAGTCCAGCTCGACTCCGGTTTTTTTGAAAAAATTAAGCAGGGAAGTAGGATCGCCGCCTGGATCAATTACAACAGCTTTATTGTCATTAGTGATCACGTAGCAATTAGTTTCAAGCGGACCGAGAGGAAAAACTTTAATATCCATTAATAGGTCTCCAACATTATTTCAGAAAGTTCTTTGCGACTGGACCCGCCCTTCTGGGCTGGGTGTCCTGCGGCTACAACAGCCTGTAGTTCATATTTTTCGAGCGGAAGATTCAGTACTTCGAGCACCTGTGCTTCCTGATTGAGAATTTCTCCGAGCCAGACCGTTCCGATATCTAAAGAATGGGCGGCGAGCATCATGTTTTGCAGACATGCACCGACAGCCTGATGGTCTTTCATTTCATTATAGATACATTCGCGTTCAAGGAATACACAGATCAGGACTTTTGCCGCTTGCGCAATTTTAGAATATTTTGTGCACTGTGCAACTTTTGCGGCACGCGGGTCGTCTTTGTGTATCACCAGAAAACGCCACGGCTGATTATTTAATCCGCTGGGTGCCCACCTGCCGGCTTCAAGTATTGCAGTCAGGTCTTCACGGGAAATGGGGCCGTCCGTGTATTTTCGTATGGCGCGTCTATTCGCCAGAGCTTCAAGAACGGGATTGTTATCAATCATGGTATCGTATTCTCCTTTTTAGAAGGGAACGCCTCTGAAAATATTGAACTTGTTGACCGCATTGTCGAATTCACTTGGATTAAGCTCATTGTTGAGGTCAGAGTCAAAATCTTTAAAGTTAGCTTTCAGCTGAATTGCTTCTGCTTCTTCTTCATCGATTTTACCATCTTTGTTGAGGTCGGCTTCTTCAAAGGTGGGAAGAGGTTTTTTGATTTCATAGTCTTTAACAATTTCACACTTAATATGGCGCCCGTCAGCAGCAAGCGTTACATCAATATTTGTTCCGGGAGCGATGTAAAGTTTAACGCATGTATCGCCGGACCAGAGGTCTACGCCGTTTTTGTCTTCACGGGCCAGTTTTATTTTGGCTTTGCCGCCTTTTTTGTCAAAGCAGTCTTTATTGTAAAGAGCATTGCAGGAACAGTCTGTAATCGTACTGGCTTTTACTCTTCCGAATTCAAAATCATTACTTTTACCCCATACCCGGACAACGCTGCCTGTATGGTTAATGATGGTGAAACTTTTTTCCTGCGCCATTGCAGAAGGTGCAGCGCAAAGAATAAGTCCTGCGAAAATCATGAAAAATATTGAAAGTCTGCGTAGCGTCATAATATTTCCCCTCTTAATATGAACGTAGTGTACGTTGTACAGGTCTTAACCATACATGCGATCAAAAGCAACGTAGGATTATTTAAACATAAAAAAGCCCTTCCTGCTCCATTCTATGTAGAGCAGGAAGGGTTTAATATAAAATGTTTTCTGTATTCGTTCCGGTTTAGACAACTTTACCAAAGGACAGGATTAAGTTTTTACGGAATGTACGGTTATCCCAGACATCTTTGGCTCCGTTTGTGGTTACTTCTTTATTAAGAATTTCCCGGAGTTCTTTTTTCTGAGTGGTATCGAGGTTCAAAATTTTAATATCACCAAGAAGAGCCAGAGGATCACTGTAATCTTGAGGCAGCGGTTCACAAGCGTTGTCTTTGCATAAAAACTGAATAACTCCGGCGGACCGGTTGCATGATGCTTTTTTGACGATGTTTGTCATGTTAAAAAATCTCCGTGTTTGCGGTTTGCTCCCTTGAATGCCCTGGAGCAGTTCGCATAATAAAATCCTGTAGGCCCTCTTTAAAGGGTAACGGGATTCTTTCCGTTAGCATGGGCATTTTAGCGGCATCTGTTTTTAAGGTGGGCGCGCAAGTATCATAAATCTTCCCACCTGTGGGCGGCCTGATAACTAAGTTGCTCAGGCACTTAAAACAAAAAAAGGCATTTCCTTCTGGAAATGCCTTTATTGAAAATTCTATTGTAAATCTTCGCTCATGGTCCCGAATGGGAGGCATTGGCACCTTGCTGTATAACAGCAGGTTGCCGGGTGGTCGACAGGCCAGATCCCTCGCACCCTCTTCATGAGTAATATTGTACAAAATTCCATCGATTACTTTGTTAAGTTTTCGCTGTTTTTTGAACAATCTTTTTTTTATTTGTAAATCAAAGAACGTGGAAACAAATTATTCTTGCTTTGTAGCTGCGTCAACAAGTTTTTACGGAAATTCTAAAATAATTGGATTTGTCCTTTTATTCCTTACCCTTCATACGTGAAAGTTCAGCGGCTACTTCCGCTTCATTAAGCTGTCTGCATGTTGTGAATGTTTCCTTGTTCACCACACCTTTATGAATCAGGAAGTGCCTGTCCGCGAGAGTTGCGAGCTGAGGCCAATGGGTGATTAGTATCATTTGCTGGCGCTTAGCAAGCTCCTGCATCTTTTCGCCGACTCTGTTCAGCGTGGTTCCGCCTATTCCTGAATCAATTTCATCAAAGATGAGTGTCGGTTTATCTGTCTCACCCTGCAATCCCGTAATGGCGAGCAGGAAGCGTGAAAGCTCACCGCCGGATGCAATTTTTTCAAGAGGTTGCGGAGCTTGGCCGGGGTTAGGAACCCACATAAGTCTGCCGCGCATTTCATATAAATCCGGATAAAGTTCATGGGGTTCAAATTCGAATTCCACGTGAACATGATCGGAAAAACCCAGTCCTTTCAGTTCAGCTTCAATGCGGGACGTAAGTTTCGTTGCAGCAACTTTTCTGGCTTCGAAAAGAGTTTCCAAAGCCGCTCTAAGCTTGTCGACAAGTTCTTTTTCTTTCCGTTCAAGCTGGGTAAGTTCAATGGCGCAGGAATCAAGGAAGTTGAGATTGTCCTCAATTTCTTTCTGCATACCCACAATTTGATCCAGTGTGCGGCCCAGTTTACGCTTAAGTTTTGAAAGATCATAAAGACGGCTTTCGATATCATCGATAGACTCTTCCATTTCAAAATCCAGCGGCTGCGAACGGAGACGTGTTCCCAGTTCATCAAGAAAATGTTTAAATTCAACTACTGTTTCCTGATCTTTTTCGTAATCGGGGAAGAGGTCACAGACTCGTTCCATTTCAGCTGTAAGGGCGGATAGTCCCCCTGACAGGTCATGTTCACCGCGTATAATATCCATGGTATTCTGGATACATTTTCCAGCATCTTCATGTTGACGAAGCAGGTTCTTTTTACTGAGCAGTTCCTCTTCTTCACCGAGGTAGGGATCAACTTTTTCAATCTCAGTGCGTTGAAATTCGAGAAAATCTTTTTTTTCAAGCAAATTTGCTGAACGGTTTTTCAGAGCTTCTTTCTTTGCAAGAAGTTCACGTAATGAGTTTAAAATATTTTCTTTTATTTTGGGCAGAGATTTATCTTTTAGAAAAGTATCAAGAATCATACATTGATATGATGGTTGTAAGAGCCTTTGCTGAGCATGCTGACTGGTGTGCAGAATCATTGTCGCGCCCATGTCACGGATGATTCCCTGTGAACTGAGCTTGTCATTGACGTAAACTTTACTACGTCCAGTTTCAGCGGAAAGAACTCTGCGGACGATTGATTCCTGTCCGTCAGGATGTACAAACATAGCTTCAACTAAAGCCTGTTTTTTACCGGGGCGAACCATATCGGGAGCCATGCGCTGCCCTGTTAAAAAATCAATGGCGCGCAAAATGAAAGATTTACCTGCTCCTGTTTCGCCTGTCAGGGCATTCATGCCGGGGGCGAATTCGATTTCAGCATCTTCAATCAGGGCAAGGTCACGTATTCTAAGCAGTTCCAGCATTTATTATCCCGTTTACTGTTTCAGTCTGGGGTCAAGAATATCACGCAATGCTTCACCAAGTAGATTATAGCCCAGAACGGTTAGAAGTATCGCCATTCCGGGGAAAATAGAGAGCCACGGAGCAATTTCGAGAACCTCTTTTCCATCCATGAGCAGGTTGCCCCAAGATGGATCAGGCGGCTGAACTCCGAGACCGAGAAAGCTGAGAGATGATTCCACAAGTATTGCGCCCGCCACGCCGAGAGTAGCCGAAACGAGCACCGGTGTTATGGCGTTTGGCAGAATATGAGTTGCCATGATGCGTATTGGTCCAGCGCCTGCCAGCTTTGATGCTTGCACAAAATCACGCTTCCGAAGCGACAACGTTTCCGCTCGCACCAGTCTTGCCACGCCCATCCATGAGGTGAATCCTATCACAATCATAATGTTCATGAGGCCCGGCTCAAGGAAGGCAATAACCGCCAGAATTAGGAAAAATGACGGAAAGCAGAGCATTACGTCAACACCGCGCATAATTATTTCATCAACCAGACCTCCGAAATACCCTGCTGTCAGCCCGAGCACAAGTCCTATAGCTGTCGAAATTCCAACTGCGACAAATCCGACCCAGAGCGAGACGCGTCCGCCGTACAGAATACGGGAGAAAACGTCGCGGCCCAGCGCGTCTGTTCCGAACAGGTGCGTTAAGTTCGGAGCTTGCAGAAGGTTATCCACATTAAGTGCAAAAGGGTCATAGGACGTCAGCAGAGGCGCGCAGATTGCCGCAATTGAAATGGTTCCCACGAGTGTCAGCCCTAGAATAAGCAAGCCGTATCTTTCAAAGCGGGTGGGGGGAGTAAGTGGTTTTTTGTTCAGCATCAGTCCTTACCTCCGGCCCGAATGCGGGGATCGGCAAAACCGTAAGCCGCATCTGCCAGTAAGTTTCCGGCAAGGGTGAGCAGTGCTCCGAGTACAAGGCTACCCATAATTAATGAATAGTCACGCGACATAACCGCATTATAAAAAAGCTGTCCCAGTCCGGGCAGGGCGAAAATTGATTCAATGATAACACTGCCGCCGATAAGGCCGGGAATGGAAAGGCCCAGCAGAGTAATGACAGGAAGCAGTCCGTTGCGCAGGGCATGTTTGAACAGCACCGTCCGCATGGGAAGCCCTTTAGCTTTGGCGGTGGTGATGTAATCCTGCCGGAGAACTTCCAGCATTGATGAACGCATGAAACGGGACATTCCCGCCAGACTGCCGAATGTGTATATAAAAATGGGAAGGGCCAGATGGCGCGAAACATCAATAAATTTACCCATCGGTGAGAGCATCTCATAATCCAGTGATGTCAGGCCGGATATGGGCAGAATCGGGTAATAGATGCCCAGCCAGAGCATGAGCAGAAGTGCCAGCCAGAAGCCCGGCACAGCAAAGCCTATGAAAACAAAGACCGTCATTCCCCGGTCGAACCAGCCTCCTTGTTTCCACGCGGAGTACACACCTATAGGTACGGCTATCAAAAGTGTCAGCAACAGCGAGGCTACATTCATGCCGAAGGTGAGAGGCAGTCTTTCTTTTATGCGTTCCCACACAGGACGGTTATCGCCGGACATTGAGCGTCCGAAATCGAAACGGACCATACGTGAAATCCACTTGCCGTATTGAACGTGCAGGGGTTTATCCAGCCCGTAAAGTTTTTCAAGTTTCTGGCGGGTTTCGATTGTAGCGGTCGGGTTCATGGTGGTCTGCATATCTGTAGGCGAGCCGGGGGCAAGGTGAATTACCCAGAAGCTGATAACAGTGATGCCTATGAAGACAACACCGACCCAAGCTATTTTTGAAGCTATTTTAAAGGCAATATCCAGCATGATACCTCGTGAAAAAGTAGAGAGTTAGACTCTTATCAAAACTTTACTAAGATAGTCTAAGTCTGCTGGCTAATCAACAGCTGAATCGATGAGTAATTAAGTATAGTAAGTTAAAAATATTCAATGAAAGGGTGAAAGCCAAGGCTGATCAGCAAAAAAGTGATGTTTTAGCAGTATGTTCAGAATAAAATTGAAATAAAACAAAAGAGAGTATTGACAGGTTGCATAGTAATCTGTAGATACTTTTTCACAACGAGTGGGGCTGTAGCTCAGTTGGGAGAGCGCTTGAATGGCATTCAAGAGGCCAAGAGTTCAATTCTCTTCAGCTCCACCATATATTTCAAGGGTTTACGGGTAAAACTGTAAACCTTTTTTTTGTTTTTACGTACAGGCTTTACGTACAGAGCCTTTAAAAATCGAGAAAACCCGCTTCAATTGAGGCGGGTTTTCTGTGTTTGTATGACTTGCGAAGTTTTGCTGAAGAAGACTTGCGGCACTGTAGGAAAGTTTTTAAGGTCACTTGGCTTAATAAAAGTATTGTTGCCGGTTAAGTTTAATTGGAGGTCTAATGAGTTTGCCAAGTTTTTCTTCAAGCAATTTTTATTCATTTTGTTGTACGTTAGGAGCTGTAATTCTTTTTTATGCGATTATTTTCCCATATAATATTTCGCGTGAAATCGAGCATCGAAAAGTCGAGACTGAAAAACAATCGGATATGCTAGATGTGGAGATTCGATGCCTTAGAAAAAGTGGAGACGTTTTAGACGGAAGGATCAAGGATCGGGAAGTAGAGTTAGAAAGGATTAGGAAAAATTACATAACGAAAGAGGTGAAGGGGCTTTGGGATAACGAGGTAGATAAATTGTTTGATTTAGTTTCTGCAAATTCAGATAAAATCCGAGATTTCAACTTAAAATGCATAGAGTTAAGGTATGCAAGTAAGTCTATTTCAACTTTATCAAAAGAATTGAATGAAGTGCTCGTAAAATTATGGTTAGTTTTATTTTTAGGAATATCTATTTTTTCATATGGTGTTATTAACTGGCGTCGTTTACAAAAAATTTCAGATCAACATATGAAGAGTTGCATTGAAAATAGCTTGCGAGAGAGCAGCAAAAAACGCTGCAATGATGTCTATTTAGGAAGGTAAAGGTTAGATTCGTAAGAAGTTTTAATTAACTTTGGTCAATATGATTCATTAATAAATTGGAGATTCAAATGGTTATAAGAAGTAAGCCTGCAACTGTATCTGAAAAGTCTTTTAATTGTCCTTGCTGCGGAGCATATACCAGTCAGAGTTGGAAGAAATTATATATAGAGCCAGTAGGTGAGGATGGAACACCATTTTTTCCAGCTAAAGACTTTCGTGCAATTATTGAGGCTGCTAGTGATGTGGAAGAAGATCAAAAAAATGCGACAATAGATTACTGTGAAAAGGTTAATTCAGGTATTCCTTTTTTAGAGAAACAGAAAAATTCTCATTATAGTCGATTTTTAGCGGGTAACATTCACCTTAGTGAATGTTACGCGTGTAAAAAAATAGCTGTGTGGGTTTACGATAAACTCATTTACCCTGCACAAAAATATCAGGTAGATCCGAACTCTGATATGCCTGATGATGTTCGTTGTGATTTTGAAGAAGCGGCCTTGATAGTCAATGATTCACCAAGAGGCGCAGCCGCTTTATTGCGTCTTGCAATTCAAAAGTTGTGTAAGCATCTGGGAAAACCAGGTAAAAATATTAATGCTGATATTGCCAGCTTAGTACAAGATGGTTTGGATCCTATGATTCAGAAAGCTTTGGATGTTGTGCGCATAGTTGGAAATGCAGCTGTCCATCCGGCTGAGATAAATCTAAATGACAATAAGGATATAGCTTACCAACTTTTTAGCTTCGTTAATATAATTGTAAAGGAAATGATTTCACGACCTAAAGAAATTCAAGAATCTTTCTATGGGCAATCTAGTACCATGCTTGAAGCCATAGAAAAGCGAGATAATGGAAAAAAGAAATAGCTCTTTATTTTCTACAACTGAGGCAAAACCTCAGAAGCCCGCGCCAGATCCGCTGAATGGGGTTCATAATAGTTTTTCATAATCATACGGACGCTAGTTCCGGCCAAATAAGCTATGGTTGACATCTCTATTCCCTGATTAAGCATCGTTGTGATCCAAAGGTGTCGGATATCGTATAGGCAAGCGGGGTACGCTAGATCGGTGCCTTTCGGGTCTGCAGTTCTGGCCAGTGCGCGGCGTATGTGTGTAATAGGCTTGCCTCACCAGCCTTCCGTAAAATATTCCCCGAAACCTCGCCTTGCAGGGCAAAATAATTCCCTGATTTCTTCACTCGCGTATCAATCCCGCTTATAGCCTACTGGGTATGCTGTATACCTACTATGTACCCAATAGGTCACCTTGTGGGTATGAAATAAATCTGTTTTACTTCAAATCCAAACAGGCTCTTGTTGTTTATTATTACATATCTGCGCACATAATGAACTCTGAATCAATATTAATAGTAAGCTTAGGCGATGCAGTGTTGATATTGTGTTCTCAATAGTTACATTGATTTGTTTTTTGAATTCTACTTTGTGCATTGTATTTAAATCCAAAATTTCATTTTTAAGATTAATATGATGCGCTATAAAAGCGTTTACCCATAAATTACTTTATATATTTAGGATAAAATATAAGATGTTTTGCCGTCTTATACCTTGTGGTGTCCTTTTATGAGTGTGTGTTGTAAAGTATTGTTATTTTGAACTTTTTTTGAAATATCCCATTCTGAAAATGTGCAATTCAGGTGAGGGACGCTTCAATTTGAATAAGTCTGTAATAAAACGTTTTTGTTTAAAGGAGATAAGATGTTTAAAAGAATTATACCTTTTGTCCTGCTGATTGTATTTCTATCTACAAATGCATTTGCGGACAGACCGAAGATTAAGCTTGTGACTACGCCTTATGCATGTGCGATTACTTCTACCAATCTGGCGGCTGCTGTTCTTGATCGTGCGGGCTACGACGCTGAGATAACGATGGTTTCAGTAGCTACCATGTGGAAAGCTCTTGAGATAGGTGAAGCTGATGCGTCAGTCGGGGCCTGGCTTCCGCAGACACATGGTACCTATTATGCCGAGGTTAAAGACAAGGTCGAAAACTATGGAGCCAACACCAAAGGGGCCCGTCTGGGGTGGGTTGTTCCCAAATATGTGACCATTGATTCAATAACCGAACTCAATGCCAATAAAGATAAGTTTGGTAATGAAATTGTAGGTATAGCTCCTAGCGCGGGGCTGATGTTGCTCTCTGAAACGGCCATAAAAGAATATGATCTTGATTTAGAACTCAAGGAAAGCAGCGGGGCGGCAATGACTGCTATGCTTGGTGATGCGATCCGTCAAAAAAAATGGATTGTGGTAACCGGATGGTCGCCGCATTGGAAATTCGGACGTTGGGAACTCAAATATCTTGAAGACCCCAAAGGTATTTTGGGAGGTCCAGAAGAAATCGTAACTATCGTGCGCAAAGGATTCTCCAAAGATTACCCAGAAGCCGCTGCAATTTTGGATCGTATCTATTGGGATATTGATGTGATGCAGACAGAGATGTTTAAAAATGAGGAAGAAGGGGCTGTCCCGTTGAAAAACGCAAATGTTTTTCTGGATAACCATCCTGAGTTGTTGAAAAAATGGCTCGGTAAGTAATTAAAAAAGAAGCCTCCGGCAAATTTTGCAAGAGGCCAAGTTTTTATGTCATTTAGGTTCTAATAATAGAAACCCCGCTTCAATTGAGGCGGGGTTTCTTTTTGCAATATCTCAGAAGCCCGCGTCCGATTAGTTAATCTAATAAAAACAAGGAATGACAAATACCCGATTCATTTGATTTTGATGAAGTGGGAAAAGGCTGGATACGACTTAATTGTGCGTTTTTTTATTCTATTGATGCATTGCTTTTCAAATATCATAGACTATTTTCTAATGCGCTGATACACAACGATTATCGTGGGTCTTATATTTTCCGTATGATATTTTGTTTAAGATATTTATTAAGGGATGGTGACTAAATATAATGAGTGAGAAGCAGGTTGAGCAGGACGTGGTTTCCAGTGGAGCAAGTGATAATTTGGGATTGCAGCATGGTGGTAATGCCAATGTTGAGCTGTTTTCCACAGGTGAAAGATTGTGGGGAGAAGTTGTCGGGATTAGGCCCGGCTATTTTCTTAGTATCTGGCTTCCTGCTTTGCGGGAAGGTAATTACAAACGAATATTGATTGAGGATTCAGCTGTAACTGTCAGAGCAAAGTGTGACGGGTGTTATCTCTGTGGATTCAGGGCAACTGTCACCCGCGTTATGACTTATCCCTATCCACTTCTTTATTTAGCTTATCCAAGTAAATTTGAAAAAGTTAACCTCAGAAATAATAAGCGAGTGGAATGTTTTCAGTCTGTAATTCTTACCTATAAAGACAAAGAATATAAGGGAGTATTCAGGGATATTTCTGAAGGGGGCGGTAGGATTTCTTTTGTTTTTCGTAAAGGTGAGACAATGGAGGAGATTAAGGAAAATGAGTTCGTCAATTTCAAGTTTCAATATGAAGAAGGCGCTGCAATGTTGTTCGGAGTAGGAGTCGTACGTAATTTTATTAGCTGTGGAAATAAAATTTCAATGGGTTTTAAATTTGTCAGTTTTGAAGATGACTCACACACCTTGCTGAAAAAAGTCATTGAGTCTTTCGATATATAGTTTTTTTATCTGAGCTTATGTTTTATCTGTAACATTTGGTCGTGTATTGGTTGTCATCTTCGTCGAAGAATGTCCTGAAAGAACACTTACACTACTCAAATCTGCACAGTGGAATGAACTATTCACTGTAACCAGCTTTAATACACTCCTTTTTCCGTCACCCCCCACTTATTTTGTCATAATTATTGCTATTAATTTACTTCAAGTGCTATATTAATAACTATCATAAAAGAATAAAATTCTTTGCGGAAACCAGCCGCAATAGGCATTGCCGCTGGCTAACCGTAATTCTATGCAAAGGAAATCGGAGTTTCGGATGTTGTCCGGCAATCGGGATTCCTCCCGAAACAAGGAGTGCTATGAATTCCACTTTATTTTTCGTCTCAAAACGACATCGATGGATAGTGGCCTTCGTCTTATGGTTACTCTGTCTGGTCGTATCTTTACCTTCATCCGCAGCCGAAGCCATCTCTACCCCCCTGACCGTCAAGGTGGGGGCATACGATAATTATCCCAAAATTTTTCTTGATAACACGGGGAAATATGCAGGTATCTTTCCGGACATACTCAGCGCTGTGGCTAAGCGGCAGGGCTGGAAACTCGAATACGTGAGTGGAACATGGCCCGAATGCATGAAGCGGCTAGAATCGGGCAAAATCGACATAATGGTTGATGTCGCATATTCCAAAAAGAGAGCCGCGAAGTTCGATTTCAATGATGAAAGCGTGTTCATGAACTGGGGAGCCATCTACACCCGCGCGGATCTGGATGTAGCGACCCTTACGGAACTGCAAGGACTGCGCATAGCGGTTATGAAAGGTAGCATTCACACTTCGGGCAAGGGAGGAATCAAGGGATTACTCAAGCGATTCGATGTTAAGCCGGCAAAGTTCATAGAGGTAGCCTCATATAAAGATGTCTTCCAAATGCTGGACATGGAACAAGCAGACGCAGGCGTCGTAAATCGTATTTACGGGGTCGTTTTCGAAGGCCACTACAACGTGGGCAAGACCTCGATCATATTCAATCCCATTAATCTACATTTTGCTTTTCCTAAAAAAGGCAAACTGACCAAGGAGCTCAAGTCCGCCATAGACAAGGACCTTATTGAGCTAAAAAGAGAAAAGAACTCCTCATATTACAGGTCTTTGGAAAAATATTTGACCATAGGTCCTCCCATGACCCCCATAGTCTCAACCAAGGACGGCACCGAGCGCATCGCCCTCACGGAAGAAGAGGAAGCTTGGGTCCGGGCGCATCCAGTAGTGCGTTTCGCTGTGGACCCTGAATTCGTTCCCTATGAATTTTTGGGAGCCAACGGTGAGTTTGGCGGCATAGCCTCTGATTACGTACGGCTGGTATCAAAGCGTTTAGGTATCAAGTTTGAACGCGTCACCGACCTTTCATGGGACGATGCTGTGAAAGAAGCACGGGAAAAGAATATTGATGCCTTTCCCTGTGTGGGAAAGACTGGCAAGAGAATGGAGTTCCTTCGTTATTCCAGACCCTATACGCAGTACAACAGAATCGTGGTCACCCGGACAAATGCCCCGTTCATCACAGGTTTGAGCGACATCGCCGACTTGAAGATAGCTGTGCAGGAGAACACTTCCCATGAAGGATACCTGCTAGAAAATACTGCCATACGCCCTGTAGGGTACAAGACTCTCAGAGATGCCTTGGAAAGCGTGTCACGGGGAGACACTGACGCTATGGTAGGCAACCTCGCTGCTGTGGCTTACTGGATTCGCACACTCGACTTAACCAACCTGAAGGTTGCCGCACCCGCCGGAGAGAGCCAATCGAACCTATATTTCGCAGTCCGTAAAGACTGGCCGGAATTGGTCCTTATGATCAACAAAGCTCTCCTGTCCATCACGCCGGAGGAGGGACAGGCCATCATGCAACGCTGGGTTGGCCTAGAGTTCAAGACGGGTTTAGATCCAATCGTAGTTAAGAAATATGCCATCAATATCGCAATCGGAGGCAGCCTTCTCCTTCTGATCATTTTCGCATGGACTTACAATCTCAAAAAGGAAGTAGCCAAACGACGAGAAGTTGAGGCCCGACTGCGGTACAGCAATGAATTGAAGGGAATGCTTACCAAGATTTCCACCGACTTCGTCAGCCTTCCGTACCAACGCATCAACACCGCCATGCAAGGGGCAATGCAACGGATAGGACAGGTACTTCAGGCCAATACAGTCTACCTCCTGCGCGTAGATAGCTCCGGGGTATTGTACTGCGCAGAGATGTGGAAGGAAGGGACCAAAGGCGGGAGCTCAACCTGTGAGGACCATGGTCTGGAATTGGTTCAAACTCCATGGCGCAAGGAAAAAATCATGAATGGAGAGATGATTATTATCCCTTCTGTGGCGGCTCTGGAGCCAGGAGAGGAATCTGCAAAGACATGGCTTGAGGGAAAACATATAGGTTCCCTTTTCGAGACGCCTTTGAGCTACGAAGGTAATATCGTGGGACTTCTGGGGATTTCCTCTTCAAAGGACGGTGTAAAGTGGGACGATGTTGAAACAGCCTTTATGCAGCTCACGGGGCAGGTATTTACAAATGCGTTTAAACGCCAGAACTTTGAGCAAGCGTTACAAGAAAACGCTAAAGCATTGCGCATTGCCAATGACCGATTGCAGGAGCTCGACCACCTCAAGTCAATGTTTATCGCATCCATGTCTCACGAACTCCGCACGCCGCTTAACTCAATCATCGGCTTCACTGGAATCATGATTAAGGGCATGTCGGGTGAGCTGAACGATGTACAGAAGAGTCAGTTGGGCAGGGTTTACCAATCCTCCAAACATCTACTCGCGCTGATTACGGATGTTATAGACATTTCTAAGATCGAATCTGGCCGGGTAGACGTGTTCATCGAGCCATTCTCACTGTCCGAAGTGATCCAAGAGGCCGTGACCGTTGTTGAACCCGCGCGTGAGAAGAAAGGGCTTGCGCTTCAAGTCAATATGAACGGTGAAATCCTTATGAAGACCGACCGTAAACGGGTTCTGCAATGTCTGCTCAATTTTCTGAGTAACAGCATAAAGTACACGGAGAAGGGAACGGTTACATTAAGTGTTGTTCGTCAGGACAGCCAAGTGGAGATAGAGGTTAAGGATACAGGGATCGGCATCGAAGAAAAGGACATGCCTCGTCTGTTCGAGCCGTTCGAGCGAATGGAATCTCACTTGAAGGTCAAGGCCGGAGGGACCGGCTTAGGGCTCTATTTGACCAAAAAACTCGTCTCCGAGATGTTGCATGGCGAAGTGTTCATGCACAGCAAACCGGGACAAGGGAGCACATTCGGTATGCGTATTCCGATTGATCTGAATAACTTTTCCAAAAATAATGATAATAATGCAGGGAAAGATTTATGAAACGCGCCTTAATTATTGAAGACAATGATGACAATTTGGAGCTTATATCTTTCATTCTTAATGCATACGGTTATGAATATAGTTCAGCAATGAGTGGAATGGAAGGATATAACAAAGCCCTTACTGAGCATCCGGATTTCATCCTTCTGGATATCCAGCTTCCAGATATTTCCGGCACCGAAGTGTTGGCAAAGCTACGGGCTACAGAGGCGACAAAGTCTATCCCCGTCATCGCCATGACGTCATATGCAATGGCTGGAGACCGCGAGAAGCTTATGGACGCGGGGTGTAACGGATATATTGAAAAGCCCATAGATCCGGAGATAGTTATACAACAGATCCAGTCCTTTCTTGATAATACGTAATTAAGTCCTGCTCAGCGGAAGTGGTAATGCCACAAATTCTGTTATTTCGGAGGATTAAGTGATAAGTACATTAATCTTAATAGTAGAAGACGATGATAATTCCCTGACGCTCCTGGATACTCTGCTCACCAGTCAGGGGTTCAAGGTTTTAAGCGCGACAAACGGTCTTGAAGCCTGGAATCTGCTTCAGAAGCAGATTCCGGATCTGATCATTTCAGACATCCTCATGCCGGAGATGGACGGATTCACCTTATGCCGCAAGTGCAAGGAGACTGAAAAGCTGCGGAATATTCCGTTTGTATTTTACACCGCGACTTACACCGATGACTCCGAAGCCCGGTATGCCTACGAAATAGGAGTGTCCAAGTTTTTAATCAAGCCCATGGAAGTAGATCTCTTTCTGAAGGAAATAATTAAGGTGTTGGAAGAACACAGTTCTTCCAGTCCAGACATTTCCCCCATCCCGCCTAAGGATACGAGTAATCACGATAGCAGGCACACCGCGATCCTAACCAACAAACTGATCAAGAAGGATAAGGAAGTTAAGCTAGGGCGACATTGTGTGGAGATGAGCGAAGCGCAATATCGGCAGCTCGTGGAATTCGCACCCCTCGGCATCATGCGTACTTCGCCAAAGGGTGAGCTTCAAAGCGCAAACCAGCATCTGGCAGCCATGCTCGGTTACATCTCTTCCGATGACATGGTCGAACGGGTGGAAAATGTATCCCATGTCCTCTGCCGGAATAAAGAAGAGTGGGATCGCCATCTGGAGTTAATCCAAACAAACGACCAAGGTGGTTTTCCAGAATGCGTGCTCAAGAGCGTTGAAGGCAGGGATATATGGGTAGAGATACACGGTAGAGCTATTTCCGTAGAAAACGGAGAAGTAGAGGCATATGAATTTTTCATCATCGACATCACCGAACGCAAACAGGCTGAAGAATTCAGGGTCCAATCGGAGAAAATGAGGGCTATTGGCAGCTTGGCGGCTGGTCTCGTCCATGAGGTCAGTACCCCATGCAATTACATTCAGAACAACATTAACTACGTCATGGACACCTTCGCGGTCGTGCAGAACGTGATTCGGAAACTGAAAGAGCTGCCCGGGGCCGATCAACACGAGGATGTTGCCGCCCTTTTGAGCCAATTAGAAACGGAATCTCTGCTGACTGAAATTCCCGAGGCCTTGAACGAATCCAAGCAAGGTATTGAACATATTATCAGGATCGTGCGTTCGGCTAATCAATTTGCTCATCCTTCTAATAACAAAATGACCAGTGCCAATATGAACGAAGCCGTCCGCAACTCGGTTACCATAACCACCAACGAGTGGAAATACTCCGCCGATGTGAAGCTGAACCTAGATCAGAACCTTCCGCCCGTACCTTGTGTCGTGGATCAAATCCACCAAGTAATCATAAATCTAATCGTCAACGCGGTCCATGCCATAGTTCCGAAGCTTAAATCCGGAGAATTTGAAAAGGGTGTGATAACCCTAGGCACTTCGTTCGACGACTCATGGATCATGTTGACTTGCTCGGACAATGGAACAGGCATTCCAGAAAAGGTCCGTGACCTCATTTTCAACCCGTTTTTCACTACTAAGGAAATCGGCAAGGGAACGGGACAGGGATTAACTATAGCCCGTACCTTAGTAGTTAAAAACCATGGAGGAGAGCTAACATTCGAAACCGAGGAAGGTAAGGGAACAACTTTCACCGTTCTGCTTCCGAGACCCAAAATAGAGCCTTCTGAAAAGTTAATCACTCCGCAATAAAAATGCCCTTGGTAAGTCAGACTTGCTTTGTGCATACATGAGTTATCTTTCTAATCCTTTTCTGGTATAATCATTGTGAGTGCCAAGTCATTGGAGGCAAACGTGATGATAATTAAGAATTTTAGCAAAAAAACAATCGCTCTATCCGCAGTCATTGTGTCTCTTCTCTTTCTTCTTTTATTTGGTGTAGACTATTATTATAAGAATTTGCTGATCAAAGCAGAAAGATTAAGATATCATGATAAAGCTCTGGTTTCTGCCCGTTCTTTGTCTAATATTATTAATTCTAGATTAGCCTTATTATTGGGACTTAAAAATTTTACCAAAACAATAATTATTCCAGAGAATAAAACGAAAGATAAGTCGAGTTTTGATTTTTTTGCAGCTGGACTCTATTCTTCTGCGAAAGGGATTCGAAATTTTGTCGTTGCTCCAAAAGGGGTTAATACGTTTGTATACCCGATTGAGAGTAATAAAAAGGCAGTAGGTCATAATCTACTCAAAGATGAACGTCCAAATGTGCAGGCAGATGTGCAAAGGGCTATTCTTACAAGAAGAATGGTATTGAGTGGTCCGTATGAGTTAAGGCAAGGAGGACTTGGTCTTGTCAGCCGCATGGCTGTTTTTAAAGACGATGTTTTTTGGGGATTTGTTTCTATGGTTTTAGATATGCAGCCGATTTTAAATGAAGCGAATATCTCATCTCCAATGAACGGTTGTAAGTTTGCCCTAATCGGCAATGATGGAATAGTTTTTAAGGGAGATGAAAGCGTACTTAATACTCACCCTGTTTTGGTAACAATTCCTTTGCCGGATGGGAAATGGGAATTAGCCATTTCTCCTAAACTGGGTTGGGGGAATAGTTATTTTTTGCATCTATATATATGGCGTGTTTTGGCTTTAGTGTTTTCTTCGACAATTTTTTTGTTTATTTATTCAATGTTGATGCAGCAGAATCGACTTGAACAGTTAGTCTTGAAGAAAACAAAAGAGATTGGAGAAAGCGAGGCTCGGCTGGATTTTGCACTGCAAGTGAGTCGTATAGGAGCGTGGGATTTGAATTTGCAGAATCATGCAACAACACGCACCCTGCTTCATGACCAGATTTTTGGATATGAGGAGCTGCAACCTGTTTGGACATATGAAATGTTTTTAGAACATGTTTTGCCGGAAGACAGGGTTACAACTGATCTGATTTTCCAGAAGGCCATTGCAACACGTACAGCATTGGCCTTTGATTGTCGCATCCATCGTGTCGACGGTGAAGTGCGGTGGATTCACGTGGCTGGTGATCATAAGTTAGATTTTAACGGCGAGAACCTGACAATGACGGGTATTCTGCGGGATATAACTGAGTTTAAGCAGGCTGAGCTAGCATTGAAGCAGAGCGAAGAACGTTTTACATATGCAATTAATGCTACTCAGGATGGCCTTTTTGATTGGGATCTTAGCACTAACGTAATATATTATTCATTACGTTGGAAAAACATGTTCGGATACGCTTATGATGAACTTTCCAACGATTTTTCGGCGTGGAAAGACTTGATGAGCCCAGAGGATGCTGAGGCAGTATGGAATATGCTGGAACAGCTTATCAATAAAAAGCGTGATCGTTTTAAGATTGAATTCAAGATGAAACATAAAGATGGGCACTGGGTGAATATACTCTCCAAAGCGACGGCCATTTTTAACGAGGATGGTCAAGCTGTCAGGGTCGTTGGGACTAATTCTGACATTTCAGAGCGAGTTGATATGGAGCACAAGCTTGCGATGGCTCAAAGACTCGAAGCCGTTGGTCAACTGGCTTCTGGTATTGCTCATGAAATAAACACTCCTCTCCAATACATATTAGGCAACCTGACATTTATGAGAGACTCTTGGTCTGAAATTGAGGAGGATCTCAAAAGTCCTAAACAACTTGAAGGAAGGATATTTATAGATAGCGTTCCTGTCGAGGATACTTCACTTCAGCTTGCTCTGGAGTGGAAGAAATCCATTCTTGATAGTATAGAAGGCGTGGGGCAGATTTCAAAGATTGTTCAGGCCATGAAACTTTTTGCGCATCCTGATATTGAAAGTGTCCAGCTCACAGATTTTAATGAACTAGTCAAAAACACTGTTGTCATTGCGAAAAATGAATGGAAGTACGTTGCCGAGGTTGTAATGAATCTTGATGAGGATCTCCCATATATCGTATGCAATTCCGGTGAAATTAATCAAACGATTTTAATTCTCCTTGTGAATGCTGCCCACGCAATAGCCATGAATAATGGTAATAAGCCCGAAAAGGGCCGAATAACACTCACCACATTTCAAGAGAATGGAAACGTAGCGTTATCCGTACAGGATAACGGTTGTGGTATTTCGACACAAAATATAAATCGTGTTTTTGATCATTTCTTTACAACAAAAGAAGTTGGCAAAGGTACTGGGCAGGGGCTTGCCATTGCACACACCATAATAACAAAGCATAAGGGGTCTATTGTGTTGGATTCCCAAGAGGGCATTGGCGCGACTTTTACAATCAAATTACCATTAAAAGTGGATTGATTCTTTCGAGACAGGCAACGTCACTCTATCCCCCAGACCTTATTCTTTTGTCAAATCTTTCAGACCTAACTCCTATTGCTTACGAAAAAAAACATTTGAAATATAAGTGTTTAAATTATCAATTTTATGTGTGACAGTCTGCCTGTCATATTTAAAATAATACTCTAGTATGCAATGAATTCTCCCAAATAAAAAATAAAAACCGCACCATTCATCTGAATTCTACCGGGATCTTTATAAGGAAGGAATAGGTTTATGCTTTTCTCTGGAAAATCCAAAACATTTTGTTTAATCGTTTTGGATGTTTTACTGATTTTATGTTTGTCAGGATGTTTGTTTGGTGCTTCCGATGGAAATGAATCACTAAGCGATGAGAATATTAATTTGATCTTCGTGGTAAGTTCGGATTTGGCTTACAACGGTCCCGGTGATATTAATCCAGACACTGCAAACCTTACCAGTCAGGGGTTGCAGCGAGCGCTCCGCATGGGCACGTACTTGAAGAATCACGTGCTGGGAGGGGAAAATGTAACCAGCATTTATGCGCTCTCGCCGATGACTCATTTGCAAACCGTAAATAACTACCCGGACATGACAGCCATAGGATCAATACAGCATTTTGCCCTTCTTAATCGGCATACTGTAGCCATCCCTCCTGCTGCTGGATATTCTTCCTATACCGCTAACAGCTACCCCATTAAAGTGTCATATGGAGACGGTTCTGTGCCTGGCGGTGTTGTGGTTCCTGATGACTATTGCCCTGATTGTATCGGGTTGGATTTCAACGACATGAAAGATAATAACGTTGGTATAGCAACGGGTATTATCTATGAAAACAATCCGGGATTTTATGTTTTTTCTGCGCCATGGGAGACTTCCAGCGCTCTGATGGATAAGATCAATCGGTATCATGGACTTGCTCTGGATATACCGGCGAATTATAGCGGGCCGGATGTTGTTTATGTGATCTCCATCTCGCCTGATGGAAAGGCGAGTCTGATTATTTATGAAAGTTATCTGAATCCTCCTTCCACATACCCTGAACTTCCTTCGCCGATTGTAAGAGCTCCATGTACATATTTGCAGCAACCCTATTCTAAAATTTCGGTTGCTGGTACTAAAGCTCCTGCTAATATTAATAAAAGTGAGACTGTTTATATTGTCCGGCATGCAGAAGCGCATCCAGATCCGAAGCATGGTTTTGAAAACGGAAACTTTGTGGGGGCAGGACAATGGCGTGCGTTGGATCTTCCCAATGCTTTCTCCGGCAAAATAAGTCCCGATATGGTTTACTCCTGCGACCCCGCACAGTGGTATTCAACAGAAATTATCAATCCATCAGATTATATCAACGTTTCGTATGTCAGGCCATCATTAACCGTATGGCCTTATGCTATAGCCAATAATTTACCTTATCACTTGGTTTCCAGTTTCTTAGTTATGAAGCCGAATCAAGCAAAGAATGCCAGTGATTTTTTCTTTACCGGTGGAACTTTCACTGGGAAGTCTATATTGCTCGCGTGGGAATCAACAAGGATTAAGCCGATAATAAATAAGCTTCTCGAAAGCTATGGCTTAGCCGCAGGCTCATTACTCAATGAGAATTGGCCAGTCACGGATTACAACACCATCTGGACTGTGACGATTGATGCGAGCGGTAATCTTACGGTGGAAAACGGGCTGTGTGAAGGTATTGATTCTAATGCGCTGCCGGAACAGGCTCCTCATTTTTAATCTTTTTCGCTTAGTGCAGATTCCGCTATGCTTGCTGTTATTTCTTAGCTAAGTTATTCTGGAAAGTTAGGCCCATTAAAAAAGCTAGTCCTTGATTCGTTGTCACCGGATGAATTTGAAATCAACCGTCAGGATATTGATCACAACCTTAATATGTGGAAGTCATATTTAGTTAAAAAGGTTAAAGGGTTATGGAAAAATTTTCTAAAGTGATTTTGCTGAGCGTTATATTTACCTTTTTAGCTGCAAACGGTTTTGCCAGTTGGAATCAGGCTTCTCCGGTAACGGAGCGTGTGAAGCTTACAGCGGCTGCTATTTCTAGCGTTAAAGCCGTCGTTGTTGGAACAGAAGGAAAGATTTATTATAATAAAAATTTAGTTGCTGAGGATAGCACGTTCGAGGCTGTACCGTCCCCTGTGGGGGCTGATTATGCTGCTGTGGATGTTGTGACGAACCCTACCGGCACTGATTACAATGCATTTCATGCTGTCACTGTTGATGGCTATATGGCTTCCGATGCTGCTGTCTCGGGGACATTTACTAAGATCTCTCTTATTGGTGACAAAACAGTAGATTCTCATATTGATCTTGCAGATGGTGAGGAGGTGATTGATGTGCTCGCCACTCCTTCGTTTACGACCGCTAAAAGCATTAATATACCTAGGCGACTATATATACTCACAAACAAAGCAAAACTTTTTTTTATATCGATCTCTCAAAATAAACTCGTAGAATACACTGTTTCAGAAGTGAGTTTTACTTCTGATTCCTCCAGTCTTACTGATTTTACACCCACCAGTATTGGCTGCGGGTATAGAAAGTTGTATATCGGCGGTAATGAATTTGATCCCGATAATGATGAAACTACTGCAAGAACCAACTGTGCAACTATAAATTTGGAAAGCATCACCAGCGAATATGGACCTCTCACCATTCTTGCTAAGAAAATACCTAATATCACCGATATCACAGGTTTAGTTTGTGGAAGACCAAGCGGTCACAGCAAGGACTCCCTGCTTGCTGTCGGTCATGAAGGGCAGGCTGTTTTTAGTAATAATGGTGCTGAGACAGCCGCACTATTCACCGGCACAAATTCTGCCTCTTTCACAGATGTAACTTATAATTTTGAAGATGCAGTCGGATACGCCGTGGGTAGGGCTGGAGCTATTTATGAATTGGGAAGTGTCGTTGGCACAATCAATCATAGTCTTAGTTCCACCAGTACAGCAAACTTGCTTGCTGTGGTTGGTGGAGGTGGCCCGACAGTTATTGCTGTGGGTGAATATGGTACATTTTTAAAATCTAATATCAGTTATTGGGACCGTATTGCAGGTTGCAGTAAAGCTAGCACAACACTGTTGGGGGATAATAGTGAAAAAGGGAGATATTACCTTATAGGAACCGACTATTGTCCATATTATAGCAGGGATAGTGGTGAGACTTGGAAAAAGCACAGAAGACATATCGAGATTACAAAGAAACCCAAACAGCGCTTGCTGAATTCTAATTATTCCACCTTAACAACTGAAGATGTTGAGAAAACAAGCTTGCGGTTTTATTCTAAAAATAAGACGTGGAAAATCCTCGTCTCGGCATGGGTTGCTGCGGATATATACGCAGATATAGCCGCGAGACCTACATGGCGTAGTTTTTTATTAGGTTCTGAAGGGGACATAATGAGCACATGCTCTGAGTGGGGTTCCACTAAGACTGTAGATGTTCATAGTGGTTATTATTCCAGCATGGCTGCAACAGAGAACGGACTTTATACTTTGACAGGTAGTAGAGATAACGATGAAATAAAGGAAGACAGGTCGCTATTTGTTGTCGCTAGGGATGAGAAATATGACGGCAATTATATTATTAAAAAAAATCCCAAAAAAGAGAATGGTCATCAATTAAAAAGTTTAGAACAGAAGGCCATTTCTAATTCTCCGAAACTTTATGGATCATACAAGGGCTTATTCATAATTGCTAAGGACGGACCTATTAAATACATTAATGACATAGGCATGGCAGACAAAAATCCTGCGAACATTAAGGACAAAATGGTTCCGGTTGATATTGGGTTTGGTACTCACGAAGCGACCATGAGCCATACCATGACAAATAATGTAAATTGGATAACTGGAGAGATTGACAACCTATTTGTAATTGATGGCTGTACCCCTCCTCATGTCTGGAATTATTCTGGTGCTACTCCTGAAAATCCTACTGCTGGAACATGGAGAAATCTTGTGGGGATACCAGACAGTCCTTACGCCGCTCCTCAAAATCCTTTGGCAATTTCTTGTCAAGACAATTGCGCCATGGTCACAGGCAAAGCAACTCAAGATGGTGAAACTAAAAATTACATCTATCGAACCGAATCCAGACATTTTACCAAAATAGGTTATCAAAAAAAGCTTCAAGATATAAACGCTCTTTACACTGACACTGATGGCAGTGTGTATGCTGGTGGAGAAAAAGGCTTGCTCCGTAAGGGAACAGTGAATGCAAAAGGGACCGGCATCACATGGGGCAACCAAATTGTTATTTCTGAGAGCATCGATAAAAATAAAGCTGACGCTGATATTTTACAGATAGTAGGCTCGGGTGAAAATGTCTTTACCTTACATAACGGTACAATAGGCATGAGAGTTTCGTCAGGTGAATTTATAAAATATGACACAAACAATATTGATGAAAATAATATATATACGCAGATAGCCGCTATGCCTCGTACAAAGGGGGTATACGCTATTGATAGTAAGACCAGCATGTTACAGGCTATCACTGACGATGGAGCTTCAGTAGTTAATCAGAAATACTCAGATGGTAAAATGGTAACTGTATCAAATACTAAGTGCCTTGCTATCTCCGCTGATGGTAACACTATATATACCATTAAATCTGATGACTCTGGTAAAGTGAGCGAATACGTGTCGATGACTGAAATTGATGACGACGGGAATTCTATATCTTTTGATGGGGAAGAGACAACAGTTGATAGTTCTGAGGGGGTTAGTGCTAATGAGTATATAAATATTCAACTTCAAGTGCTGACGCAATCAGGGGAAGAGGATAAGTGGAATTCTAAGTTGATAGATATTCTTCCGGATCAGGAAACTATTAGTACGTTTACCTCTATCACTGTGCTTAGTCCCACAAGAATTATTATTACTTGCAGTAACCCCAAAGCCGTCTTTGAATATGATGGTACCAAGTGTACCATGCTTAAATTTGGACTTTCCGAAGCACCTTTGTGTGCTTCTGGAACAGAGGATACTCTTTTAGTAGGAGCAACAAACGGCAGGGTTTATCAGGCAGCTATTACTGCAAACGCTTGGACTTCTTTGCTTGCCGGAACCGATTCCAGCTCCGACATAAAAGCGATCACGAGTTCTCTTGATAAAAATTTTGCCGTGGCTGGAGGACATGAAGGTTTCGTATCAGTAACTTTCTTTGCGGACGGCGGCACAGACTCTGATGTTGACGGAGGCGTGGGCGAGGTCGAAGGACTTCTCGAATCGGCCACTTCAGACCCCGGCGCCACCCCTGAATCTTTGGCTGAAATTTATAAAACTCCAGTTGACGCTGTTCTTATATCCGCTCCGCAGATCTTTAAAACCGCTCCTGGGAAAATAGTTGCTGGCAGTGTACATAACTTTGCATTCTCCGTAATTCCCACAGAAAAAATGGCTGTGAAAGACTTAGTCCTTGCTAAGTTATATCCGGGGGATAAGGCCAATGTCAGATATAATATTACTTACTCAAAACCAACCGGCATGACAGACGGAGATTATTGGATAGTTAATCCCGCTGGTGCTGTTATGCAAGCCAGTGACACTTTAGTTGCCAATAAAGCCTATACTGTAAACTTCAGCATTAAGGATGGTGGGCCATACGATGCTGCGATATCAATTCCCGGTATCATTGAAGACCCTGTTGTACTTGGTTCTTACATCGTCCCGCCAACACCACCCACACCGTCAACTCCCGTAAGTGAAGGTTCTTCCACTGGTTGCGTTATGAACCCAGCCGCTGATTTTGGTCTGGAGTGGATGCTTATTGTTCTCATTCCTGTATTTGTTTTCATGAATAGACGTTTAAAAAAATATGGTAAATTTTAGGATATAATTATTATGTCTCCCCAATCTGTAAAGCATTGTAAGGATTCTTTTCTTGATATCCTGTTTCCCGATTTTGTAGTTACGAAAGATCCAGAGTCTCATATGGCGTATACTGGTCTTTATAGGATGATTCCATCCGGGCAAAAGAGCTTTCGATCTCTGAATCCGGTCCGGTCTGGTGTGCACCCATGGCTTTTGACTAAGCCGTTACTGTAATAAAGTTGAACCCGGGCAATGTTGACATTGTCCGGGTTTTTTTATTTTCAATATTAGAATTATTAAGCTGTTGTGCGTGTTTAAAAAAGATGTATACTTTTGGGAGGTATAGATACTTTTATTTTAGAGCCTGTTTCAAGTTCTCCATTAATAATTAAATTTCGAGGCACAAGGGCGTTAATTTCAATCCCCGCATAATCCAAAGTAACCCGGGCATGAAATCCTCCGACGGTTATGGTTTTTATTACCGCTTCAAAGCAGTTTGGATGTCCTTGTTCAAGTAGCTTATTTCCAAGTATAATTTCTTCCGGTCTGAATGCCATGTGGCATTTTTCATTGCTTATTTGTTTTTCGCATTGCAGCGACAGTTCCCCTGAACGCATACAGCCATTTTCAGGAGAGCATACATAAATGTTCGTCATGCCTACGAAATTAGCTACAAATTCAGATCCGGGTGTATTGAAAATATCCCGGATTAATCCTTTGCGGATTAATTTCCCATTTTTGATGATAGCGCCATTGGTTGCCAGATAGAGGGCTTCATCAAAGTCGTGGGTGACCATTACAAAGGTAATTCCGGTTTCCCTGTGAATAGATTTTAGCAGATCCTGAACTTCTTGTCTGAAAGCAGGATCAAGAGCGGAAAGAGGTTCATCCAAAAGCAGTACGGCAGGATCGACCAGCAGTGCGCGGGCGATGGAGGCCCGTTGTTTTTCTCCGCCGGAAAGGTTTCGGGGAGTGCGGTCCAGCAGGTGTGAAATGTTCAGCATTTCGGCTAGTTCATGAGCTTTTTTGTCAGCCTTAATTTTTTCAATATTTTTATATCTGGCACCGAAAGTAATGTTGTCTTTAACACTGAGGTGCGGAAAAAGGGCATAGTCCTGATAAACAATAGACAGACCACGTTTTTCTGGAGCCGTGTGGGTAATGTCAGTCCGGTTTATTTTAATTGATCCGCTCGAAACAGGGATGAGTCCGGCAATGGTTTCCAGCAGTACAGATTTTCCGGAACCGGTAGGGCCCAGCAGTGTAAAAAAATCACCTTCGTCTATTTGAAGGTTGATATTCTCAAGAGAAAAGTTTGGAAGATTTACATCTAAGTTTTCAATGGTAATCATATTTTCTTACCTTTTAATCCTCTTGAAAGAAGTCTGAGAGCTGCAAACAGAACGAGTGAAAGGGCAATAAGCCAAATCGCAACAGGGCGGGAGTATGAAAGGCCGTAAGCTGTGAATCTTTCGTACATAAGCACCGGAGCGACCATTGGATGGTAGGCTATAATAACCACTGCGCCGAATTCGCTGAGTGCCCGCGCCATGCACATGATCATCCCTGTGAGCAGAGATTTCCACGCCAGCGGGAATGTTACCCTGAAAAATGTCTGGCTTCTGTTTGCTCCGAGAGTCCGGGCTGCTTTTTCAAGCCGTTCAGGGACACTTTCAAAACCGTCCCGCGCCGCATTTATATAGAAGGGCAGTCCGACAAATAGCAGAACAGCCACAATTCCTGTGGTTGTTCCCATAAGCCGGATTCCGGCATCCAGCAGTCTTTGTCCTATCCAGTGGTTTCGTCCGGCAATGCTCAGCAGGGCTATGCCGATAACTGGATGCGGGATCATGATCGGCAGGTCGATTATGGAGTTAAGTAACTCTTTTCCTTTGAAATTGTTACGGGCCAGCATGAACGCAAATGGGGTTCCTATTGCAAAAGCTAATATGGCTGCAAGCCCGGAACAGGCCATACTGCGAATAATTGCCTCGCGGACATCCTTATCCATGATGGTATCAATTATTTCTGTAGGGCTTGAGCCAAAAATCAACTGGCTCAGTGGGAGGAGGATAAAGCCGAGAACAAGGAAAGCCGAGATAATATTGCTTACTGAAATATTGTGGAATTTTTTCATGAGGCTCTTAATAAGAAAGCCGGACGAATATTTCGTCCGGCTTTCAGATGTTGTGGGCTGATTATTTTTTTACTTTTACGAGTTTTTGCAGGGATGCAGGCATTTTTTTGAGCATTGCATCGTCGGGAATGATTGCAGGAACAAAAGGAGGCTGGCCCATTTCCTTGAGGATTTTGAGACCGCCTTCAGGAGAAAGCATATAAGCTAGGAATGCTGTTGCTGCCGGCTTGTTCGGCGCGTCTTTCAGTTCGGTGATGCCGTAAGTAATAGATTTACCGGTGCGAACAATAGTTGTGCCGGGTTTTTTACCGCTTACGGTTACTTTGGCCTGTTCGTAGAACTTATTATATTTGTAGTCGGAAAGATTGATGTGCTTATTAAGGGTGATGTATTTCAATCCATGCTGAACTGCTACGGAAAGGTATTCCCATGCGTAGTCCATGTTGCCTGTTTTAAGCAGAGAGATAAGCTCAACAGATTTGGGACGAACCCATTCTTTTTTGCGGACTGAAACCAGTTTTTCGTAAAGACCCGGTTTGTTGTAAAATTTTTCAGCCAGTTGCAGAACCATAACACTGCGGTATCCGCAAGGATCAAGGTTTGGATCAGAGTGACCCCAGATTACGCCGGGCTTCTGGAGGATGTCATACCAGTTGTCAGCATTAATTTCTGAAGCAAATTTGCTGTTGTCTGTATAGCAGAGAACAAGCTGGTTGGTAGCAAAGCGGATGTTGAAATCTGCATACTTGGGGATGAGGTTCTTATCAATAACCACGTAGTCGGCAGAAGCCATAATGTCCGCAGGTTTGCCCACTTCTGAAATCATACGGGCCATTTTGGTGGAACCGCCAGCTTCCCTTTTGATGTCAACGCCGGGGTGCATGGCTTCAAATTCTTTTTCCATTTTTGCCAGAGGAACAGAAAGTGATCCGGCATGGAACATGATTACATCGCCACTGATATCTTCACCTGCAAATGCAGGTGCAGCAGAAATAAGAGAAAGCATAAAGAGTGTAACTCCCAGTAAGAATAGACGCATATTCGCTCCAATTTAAATTATTATATATTATTAAGCATATATAATTACCGTATATTTTGAAGGGGAATTATTGTCAATTACTGTTGGAAGGTTAGCACAAATAAAAAAGTGTAATTATTTTTAGTTTCATCAAAGATATCAAAAGACCCCATCTGGATTGAGGTCTTTTGATTAAAAGTCAGTTTTCCGTTGTTAGGGGCGGGGAATGTCTGCAACGAATTTTTCAAGGAATGTGGCCAGATCCTGAGCTTTTTTATTGGAGATGGTTGGAACGTCCTTTGCGAGTGTTTCTACCTTATCCAAGGGGACATTGATGGCTTTGTGTACTGTGAAAGTTTCGATTTCGGAATCTTCGGGTACGCGTCCGCATCCGCCGACAATTCCGATGAATTCGCCATCAACGATGATGGGGGTACAAATCTTGAACATTCCTGCGTCGCATTGTTCGATGACGCTTTTTTCTGTTGTCCGGGCCAGCTGGGCCATGTGCTGGTGGGCCACTGAACAGATAGCTTGAATGCCTTCAGGGTGGGATTTAATTTCAGAACACAACGGATTTACGAAATTTTTGAAGCCGGTGAAGGTCATTCCCTTGGCATCGTATGCACTCGCATTGAAACCCCAGTCATTATGGATTGTTTTTTCCAGATCATTCCACTGATCTTTGGATAATAAGTCGGTCATGAGCATAAGAAACCTCTTACTTTAGTGTGTTTATGATATGAACTATAGTATCGTATTCGAAAAAAAAAATTCGGGCAAGTGGGGGGGGAGGGGATTGGCTGGCATGTACGAATGATTGCATATTCCTTGACATGTTAGAGTTTTAATAAGTATTAGCCAGTGGCAATAATTTATTAAGGGGAAATATATAATGTGCTCATTCAAAGCCTCCGCTACTAAGCCGCTGTTGGTTTTTTTGACTGTAATATTTTTTCTGTGCCCTTGTTCTGTTCGTGGCGAGGATAGTGATTCTTCCGGTCCAAAACTTTATTTTCAGAATCAGCAGGTGGACCCTTTAAAAGAATCTCTGAGCGGAACTCTTTTGCCCTCTGACAAGGCATCCCCTCCCTCAGAAAAATCAGATGCTTCTAGTCCTGCAACAAGTTTTGCAAGAACTTTTAAAAGGCTTTTTTCTTTTTCAGCCCCAACTGACGTTGTAGAGTACAATTACTACGTCGTTCAATTTATAGGTCCTGTTCAATCCTCATGGAAAAAGTCTCTTGCAGGTTTTGGAGCAGTGTTTTTTGATTATATCCCTCAATATGCGTTCATAATTAAGCTCGGTACTGCAAAGGTTGATGATGTCAAAGAACTGGAGTTTGTGCGTTGGATCGGCGAATATGCTGCTGATTTGAAGCTGTCCAGAGATGTATATGACATCACGCCTGATAAATTGCGGGAGCAGGAAGCTATGCTGAAAGTCAGGGTAGTTGCGTTCCCCGGCGAAGATATGGTCCTGCTTGGAAGTAAAATCAGCTCGGCCGGAGGGACTGTGCTTTCGAGTTCTTCGTCAGAGTGGCGTATTCTGATTAATGTTAAAATATCCATAAAAAATGTAGACGGGCTTAAAGATATAAAGGGTGTGAAATGGATTGAAAGGGCATCTGAGCTTCGCACTGATAATAATATTGCCCTCGGTATAATCGAAGCTCGTTCAGAACAGGAAAAAGTATGGCCGGTTTCCCGTAGTAAGCTTTTTGGTGAAGGTCAGATTGTAGCTATTTGCGACAGCGGGATTGATACTGGTGAGGTCTCCAGTATTCATGAGGATTTCAGCGATGGTCAAGGCGGAAGCCGGATCAACAGCAATGTAGTATTTCCAGGATCAAGTATTATTGACTACAGCGGTCACGGAACTCATGTGGCAGGGACTGTTCTCGGCAACGGTATGAAATCAGGTTCATCACCTCTGGCTAATTCATTTCCGAGTACATGTTATGCGGGGGCAGCACCAAAGGCCCGGCTTTATTTTCAAACTGTGGGGCCGGCTGATGGAGGGGCAAATCTGCCCGGAATACCTGCGGATCTGTTTGATATTTTTGACCCTGCACATGATGCCGGAGCACGTATCCACAGCAATAGCTGGGGGGCTTCCGGACCGGGAAATTATGACAGTTTATCTGTCAGCGTTGATCAGTTTATGTGGAGTAATAAAGATTTTTTAATTCTCTTTGCTGCAGGAAATGCCGGTAAAGACAAAGATTTGGATGGGGTTATTGATTCTTATTGTATTGATTCTCCGGGAACAGCTAAAAATTGTTTGACTGTCGGAGCTTCTGAATCCTATCGAATCGGCAGCAGTGAGGGGTATGGTTCCCAAGGCTGGAATATCTTCAATTTTTATGCTGAGCCTTTAGCTTCTGATCTGATTTCTAATAAGCCTTACGGTTTAGCTGCTTTTTCAAGTCGTGGGCCGACTATAGATGGTCGCTACAAACCGGAAATTGTTGCCCCGGGAACAAATATCCTTTCAACCCGTTCCTCGAATCAGTTGGGAAATGGATGGGGGTTTTTCAACGAAGATTATTACTGGTCGGGCGGAACCAGTATGGCAACCCCGCTAGTTGCCGGAACTGCCGCCGTTTTGCGTGAGTATTTGATCAAAGAGGAAGGTTTTACCGATCCAAGTGCCGCTCTGGTTAAAACTAGTCTTATCCACGGGGCAGGGTCACTTGTTCCCGGTCAGTACGGGACTGGTTCTACACAGGAAGTTTCCGGAGCACCTGATAATGTTCAGGGCTGGGGAAGAATGAACTTAGAGTCTTCTATCAATTCTGATGACAAGTATGAAACTGAATACCATGATATCGAGGACTTTGCCCCTTCAGACACAACTTATTCCCGGGTTTTTTCTTTTAAAGTGGAGAATAACGAGAAACCTTTCAAAGCTGTTCTTGGATGGACCGATTATCCAGGATCAGTTGCCGCGTCCGGCGGGTTGGTTAATGATTTGGATCTCAGGGTTCAACAACCTGATGGAACATGGGTCTATCCAGATAACGCTGTCAGTCTAAGCCCATTGACAAAATATCTGTATGCTACCGCTATTGACGGTTACTACAAGGAGGACGTAACCGGCTTGCGAGTTACACCGCCTTCTTATCCCTGTACCCTTGAGGCTGTAGGTCTTGCTTTCTCCAACCCCCTTGGTTTTATTGAGAATGTTGAAATTGTCATATATAAATATGATGGTGGAGTTGGGGATGAACTTTTCCGAAAATCATTTGCATATGTTCCATCTGGGCAATACGCCCTTCCGGTCGGATTGACTCTTACAGAAGGCAGCGTTGTGGTTGCTGTGGAAAAGCAAAACAGCTCATTCGGAGTTGGCTATCAGAATCTTAATCCCACGACCCTTGGAATGGTTAAGGTTGGGGGCATTTGGCAGGAGGCTGCTTTTACGCCGGTTATTGGCGTTAATTTCAGGACGCAGATAGCAGCAACTAATTTTGATCGTTTGAACAATACTGTATCTGTAACTGTTGAAAGTCCGCAGGCCGGCACATATAAGGCGGAAATTACCGCCAATAACATTCCTTTTGGCCCACAACCTTATGCTCTAGTTATGAGCGGTATGGTGGGTGACAATCCTACAGAAGGCGAGATTGAGTTGAACACTGATCAGCCCGGTGCTCCAATGTCGACCTTTTTGAGCAAAGCGCATTCGGCTAGCTCTGCTGTAAACGTAAATACTGTATACGGAACTGCTCTTGAGAGTGTTTATAGTGATAAGTCTTCATTTTGTGTTCAAACTGTAGCGGACAGTGTAATCAGTATTCGGTATTCTGTAACCGGATTGCCCACGGTGGAGGCAAAAGAATTAACGCTGGCTAAGTTGTTTACCAACGGAACTAATAAACAATTCAAATATGCAAACCTTGAGGATTATACGGACGGCAACTGGTGGCTTACAGATGTGTTAGGAAAATTTGTTGAGCCTGTTCAGGCTTTGAATTCTACTACTGCATATTATGTTGTTTCAGTTCTTAAGGACAACGGTTCTTATGATGATAACCCGGATCTGGGAGTTATCGACGACCCGCAGATTCTCGGTATGAGCTCGCCTGATACGGGCGGAACAGGATGCACTGTGGGAATGGATAATGAGTATGGCCCGATTCTCCTGATGCTGATCGCAATTCTGTCTCTGGTGTTAGGTCGGTTTTCCAAACTTAATTCCGGGGAACCTTTCATCACCGTAAAGTTCCGAAAATAGCCAAGAAGTGTTCCTGATAGGGTAATAAATTTAAATGGTTTACGAGTAAAATCGTAGACCATTTTTTTGTGCTGTTGTATGTCACTCTTATTTAAAGTATCGTTCTTCTGTTGCCGGGATTATAGCCGTATTTATTGTATTAGCAGTAATGAATGTATTTAACTTCTAGGAGAATCTTTTTTGTGGCTTAATCATCAGTTAAGCTATGAAAACCGACCACAGGACTAATATGCGGATTAGCAAATTAAAAATAGTTTCCTTTACTCTCTTGTCAGTTTTAATTTGTATTGAAATAGCTTTTGCAAAAGATAAAACATATTGGCCAAGTTTCGATTGTCCACCACTTTTCATGTACAATTCATCAGGAGAACGTTCTGGGTTAGGCAATACACTTAATGAATATATTCAGAACATGTTACCCAGTGACACACATATCAATGCAATTGGATCTCCAGTAAAAAGATTATTAGATGCAAAATCCGGGAAAAATATAGTCATTACAGGAATAGTTAAAACTACTGAACGAGAAAAATATTTATATTATTCAAAATATCCTTGTATGGTTTCATGGAGTATAGTTGCTGTTATTAGAAAAGAAGATAAAAATAAATTCACAAGCAACGGAAAATTTTCATTATATACCAATCTAAACAATACTAATAATATATTTAGCTATATGAAAGGAATATATTATGGGAAACTTTTGAATATAATAAAAGAAACAAATTCTAAAAATCACGGAGTCGCAGCTTTCGACACTATTGATCAAATAAATTTACTTCTTCACAATAGAATTGATTTCTTCTTTGCTGACCCACTTGTAGCCTATTATACACACCAAGATGATATAAAGAAATCGAATATAGAGTTCATTGAATGTTTAGAGCTGCCAGTTACCCCTATATATCGCTATTATGCTACGCCTAAAACCAAATGGGGAGAGGTCATGATTCGTAAAATTGATGCAATTTTAGAAGACATGATCTGTTCTGGTCGTCTTGAAACACTCGTAAAGAACTGGACTCCTGACAATTTCAAAAAGAAATTAGAAAAAGCATATCAAAATGATATTACAGATAAAGTTCTGTGTGACTAGCTGAGTTTTTAAGTGTCGTCATAATGTCAAAGGGCTAGCTAATTATTTAGCTAGCCCTTTTTTATTGAGGAGGGGCAGTGTCCCCTCAATGGTGCATGCTTTTTAATGAAACCTGAATGATAGTGTTAATAACATATTGATATTATTAACACTATACGCTAGAAAGAGTGAGAAATATAATAATCTTGAATAAAGGTTTGCAGGGCAATCGCTGCTGTAAAATAAAATTCGTATATTCACGGTTTTGGCGTTTGATATATTTCTGATTCTGGATTGAAAAGTATGCTGTCGGAGGGGGAAGGCCCTTTGATTTTAAATTGAGGGATGTAAGTTCTTATGAAATTATCTGCTGAAATAGGAAATCCTAAAGCTGAGAACAGTTTTAAAAAGAAAGGGATATCCCGCCGCGATTTTATGAAGTTCAGTGCAACAACAACTGCTGCAGTTATGAGCATGGGGCCCGCTTGCCTGCTGACTTCATGTTATCAGGGAGATGGTGGTCTTGACCCATTCAATAATGGCAGCAATGAAAGAGATTTGATTGTCGTTATAAGTGATCTTCATCTCGGTGCTGATATAAGTTATACAGAAACTAAAGACAATTTGATTCCTCTTGAAAATTTTCTCAAAAGGGTTGAAGATTCAACGAATGTTAAGGAACTGGTTATTGCGGGAGACTTGCTTGACGAGTGGTTTGTACCGGCAACAGTAGATACCTATCAGGGATATGATCAGTTCGATTTTGTTGAGCGTATAGCCGTAACGAACAAAAGGGTGTTTGATGCTTTTAATCGTATCATTACAGCTGGAAAAATTTTAGTTACATATGTTCCGGGAAATCATGATTTAACGATTACGGATGCAAATGTTGAAAACGTATTGCCCGGAATAAATCAGGCTCGTGATGCGGGGTTGTTGGGCCTGGGAACATATTCACCCGTTGGGCAGCCTAAAATTGCGATTGAGCATGGCCATCGATACAACTTTTTTTGTTCACCGGATCCGATTTCCAATCAAGTTGCCGCACCGGGAACAATATTGCCTCCGGGTTATTTTTTTACACGAATTGCAGCTTTGCATGTTGTACAGAACTGTAAAAGCGGAGCCGATGTAATACCCCTTGTCATTCCTGACCCTGCTGGGACTGATAGTCAGACTTTGTTATATAAATATTGGGTAAAATGGGCTTGGACGTTGAAGGCATTTCCTATAAAAAATCTTTTTAACGAAAGTATTATTGTTACAAATGTTAACAAATTTACCGTTACATATAAAGTTGAGGATTTACTTCCTTCGCAAGCTGTCGCGAAAGGTGTAATTTTGGTAAATCTTTTTAACGGAATTCAAGATAACTGGGCTGCAAGGTGTCTTCTTAATAATGTTCCTGTACCAATCCCTACTGCCGAGGCAATTGATAATGTTATTTCTGCAAGCCAAACGGATAGTATGGCAGTAACCCAATATTTTATGAATCCCGCTTCTGATAAAAAACTTGTTGTTTTCGGTCATAGCCATGTCCCTAAAATGAATGTCTCTACAAGTGATAAAGGGGAAAAAACAGTCTATGTAAACTCAGGAACATGGATTGATCATAATCCCGATAACGTCACAATGACTTTTGTAGTCATAACTCCACAGAGGGCGGATGAAAACTCACAAACAGCTGTAAAACTATATAATTTTGAAAATGAGGACGTAACTGAAATGGCTAAAGATTCAGTACGGCTTTAACATAAAACAGTTTTTTTTTGCTGTAGGATTTATTTGCTTTCATTACGATATTGACGAACCTCATTTTTTCAAGTGAGGTTCTTTTTTTATCTGAATATGGCATGAAAGGAAGAACATTCCTTTATATATGATGTGTTTTAACTGGTATAATATGCGTTAGAAGACATGATTGGATAATGCAGTTAACCATTGAGTGTTGAGGGGTGAGTATGCGTGATTTGTCTTTGAAACAGGTTGATTTTGGAGAGTTTACGATTCGGTATTTCGTTATTGAGAACGTCCCTTACTTTTGTCCTGAAGATATTAATGCCGTGATGGCTACAGCTTCAGAAGAGCTTGCAGTCGGCGAGAATGCAGTATGGGATAAAGTAGAAGTTGGACGCCGTATTTTTAGTAATGATCTTTTTTTTGAATGGTTTGCAGTTCAGTTTGAGGGATACGATTATGCTGAGGATATAGTTATCCCAGATCCTCTCCCTTGGTAAACTGAGTTGTAAACAGCTTGTTGGTCATGATGACTCGAGCATCCATCTTTATAAGATGGGTGCTCTTTTTTTGTTCAAGATCGAAACGATAACAAGCATATTTGTAATAAAAAAATTGAGGATTAGCCATAGGGCGTTATAGCTTAATGTGATTGATAATATTTTGTGTTGCAGGTTTTTTAAATAATTGACGTTTACTTGGGGATAAGTAACTGACTGATCCTTTTTAACAAGTGTTGTGCTGTAGAATTTTTTTGAGCAAATTATTTATATTTTGTGGATAGTTCATTTTATTAATTAAAAGAATAGAAGGTCTTTTGTATGAAGTTCAGTATTTTGAATAAGATAGTATTGATGTCAGTATGTATGGTGCTTTTAACTGCATCATCCATTTTTTTTACGGTTGATTATTACATGTCCCAAGGGTTTGCAATTGAATCAAGCAACAACATCAAGACCTTAAAAAAAGTTGTCGATAATCATATTGCCACGCTTTCGAATGGGTATCTTGAAGAATCTAAAATGGCAGCTAACGAGGACGAGCTGGTTGAAGCTGTTCAGTCGAAAAATTATTCTAAGCTAAAATCAGTGATTGACTCATTTTTAAGAGAAACAGGAGCCGATCTGATTACTGTGACAGATGCTGATGGTAAAGTTCTTGCCCGCGGTCATTCTGATAGGCGTGGAGATAATGTAAACAGTCAAGCTACGGTGCGGTCCGCGCTTAGCAATCAAAGTCAGGTCGGGATTGTCAGGGGAACAGAAGTTCCTTTCTCATTACGTGCTTCTTCACCGGTTAAATATGATGGCAGAGTAATTGGAACCGTTTCTCTTGGTGTTTCCTTGAACAAGGAATCCTTTGTTGATGATATTAAAGAATTTACAGGTCTGGAAGTTACGGTTTTTAATAAAGAAACACGCGCAATGACAACAATATTTAAGTCCGGGCAACGAGTCGTCGGCTCCAGAATTAGTAATCCTGAAGTAATTGCGACTGTTCTTGATAGAGGGGCAACTTTTTTAGCTCGTAACAATATTCTCGGCAAAGAATTTCAGACAGCATATTGGCCTATAAAAGGAATCTCCGGGCAAAATTTAGGTATGTGGTTCATTGGAATGCCTGTTGAAGCATTAATGAAGGCGGAGTCTAATGTTGTTAATTCATCATTGCTTGTAATTCTGGTAATTGTTCCTCTTATGATTCTTGCAGCATGGTTGATAGGAAAATCTTTAGCGAAACCCATCGTTCTTACTACTGAATTTGCTTCTTTTGTTGCGGAAGGTAATTTGGATCACGAACTTACTGTTACAACCAGAGATGAGGTCGGAGTCCTCGCAGGCGCTCTGATAAAAATGGTTGCAAATCTTAAAGACATGATTGCACATGCTCAGGAACAGACTCGTTTGGCTGCAGGCGAGACAGAAAAAGCTCACCAAGCCATGGCCGAAGCAGAGGAAGCTAGAGCACAGGCTGAAACAGCCAAGCGTGAAGGCATGTTGCAGGCGGCTCGCGAACTTGAAGGAGTTGTAGCTATAATTTCCACAGCATCAGAAGAATTATCAGCTCAAATAGAGCAGTCGTCCACAGGTTCCGACATACAGGCTCAGCGTACAAGTGAAACTGCAACTGCTATGGAGCAGATGACGGCCTCTGTATTAGAAGTTGCAGAAAGCACAGGTCATGCTTCGGGTACGGCGCATGATGCGAAAGCCACTGCATCCTCCGGTGCAAATATTGTAGATACAATGATTGGTGGAATCAGTGAAGTCCAAAAACATTCTGAAAATCTTCAGAATGAAATGGTTCAGCTTGGACATAGCTCTGAAAAAATTGGAGAAATTATAGATGTAATTTCTGATATTGCTGATCAAACTAATCTGTTGGCACTGAACGCCGCAATTGAGGCCGCACGTGCAGGTGAAGCCGGGCGGGGTTTTGCTGTAGTAGCGGATGAAGTTCGCAAGCTTGCTGAAAAAACAATGACAGCAACAAAAGAAGTTGAAGATGCTATTTCAGGTATCCAGAATGGCACACGCAACAGTATGGCTCAGTGTGAAGACACTGTAAAAGAAGTTGTTTCAGTCTCTGAAATGGCGAAGAATGCCGGTGAATCGCTAATAGGAATTCAGAAGTTGACCGATGAAGTTTCTGATCAGATCAGGGGCATAGCCACCGCTTGTGAAGAGCAGTCGTCCACGTCTGAAGAAATAAATCGCGCAATAGATGAAATTAATAATATCTCAACTGAAACAAGTGATGCGATGCGTCAGTCTTCTGAAGCTGTGATGAATCTAGCTTCGCAGGCACAACGTCTTCAAAGTATAATTGAAGAAATTAATAGTGATAATAGTTAATCCTGATTCTACGCGAGTAGAACATTCTTCTTGTATGTAATAAGAGCCGTTCCGATTTAAATCGGAACGGCTCTTGCTTTTTTATCTTAAATGTTTTGCAATGAATTTTGAGAAAAAGTTATATTTTGCATGCTCTGAAAGTCTTTCGGGAACGGCAATTAATTTGATAAACATTTAGTGCGATGGTATTTGGGTTTGCAGGACTTGCATCGCGAACTTTCACGAGAGGTTTTGATATGCGTAAACTCTTGTCATATTTCCTCGTATTAATTCTGACGGCAACGGTTGTTCTTATTCCGGCCTGTTCCCAAGCTCCTCAGCCTGTTCAGTCCAAGCCTCTGCGTGTGGGATGGTTTCTATGGCCCGGATGGTACCCCATTGTTATTGCCAAAGAAAAAGGTTTTTTCGATAAGCACGGCGTGCAGGTAGAGCCAATACTTTACTCCTCTTATACGGACATATTTTCCGACTTTGCGGCTTCCAAGATTGATGCTGCTCACGGAGGGCTTTACGAACTTTTGAAAATCAATGTTCCGGATATGAAGGTGGTTCTGGCCACTGATAACTCAGACGGAGCTGAAGGAGTTGTTGTAACCTCGGATATTGTTACTCCGGAGGATTTGGCAGGAAAGCGCATAGGCATTCAAGGAGCGCTGTCCGGAAGCGAGTTCATAATCACCACTTTGTTGCGCCGTCACGGTCTTTCGCGAAACGATCTTATCCTTGTAGATGTCGGGCCGGAAATAGTTCTGGATACTATGCCTGAACAGATTCAAGGGGGGTACACATGGGAACCTTATCTCTCAAAGGCTGAGGCAAAAGGTTATAAAGTACTTTTTACCACGGCTGATACGCCGGGAATGGTTCCTGATGTAATCGTTTTTCAGGGGGCAGTTGCGAAAAAGCGCCGCCCAGAGGTGCAGGCTTTTGTGGATGCGTGGTTTGAGGCACAGGAATACTGGATGGCAAACAGGGAAGAGTGTGATGCTATCATTGCCAAGGCCACCGGGCAGCGTGCCGAAGATATTTCTATAGAAGGTTGTCGAATTTTGTCGCGCTCGGATAATCAGAAGGCTTTTACTAAAGAGGATGAGCGTACTTCGCTCTTCGACACCGGCGCTAAGCAGGTAGATTTTTTTATAAGTGTAGGTGACGTTTTCACGGCTCCTGATCTGAACAAAATTCTTGATCCGTCATATGTGCAAGGCATGGGAGCCGACGTAAAATGATCAAGTTTATCCGGCGCATTCTCAGCTTCAGAATTACACTGTCTATGTGTATAAGCTTGGCTGTGCTTCTTTTTGCAAGATCTGTATTGGCAAGCCATGCAGAGGAGCCTGTTTTTTTATTTTTTTCTAATGCTACAGAGGTGGTGCTGGTTTCCATAGCGTTGCTGGTAGTGCTTTTGGCGTTACGTGCTTTTTTATGGACAACGGGGCTACGGACCAAGCTGATCAGTTCCTTTTTATTTATATCGCTGGTTCCCATTTGTATTTTATCCATTTTAGATCAGAAAGTGACCTCTGAAGCCCTTTCGGAGAACAGCCGTCAGGCCATGCTTGCCGCAGCTTCGCATACAGCAGAATCTATCGATTCTTTTATCTTGGCAAATCTTTCCACTGTTCGAACAGAATCTACAATCTCACAATTTGCGCAATACCTGTCTCTGCCTCCTGATAAGCGGGCAGGCTCTCCTGAAGAGCTGGCGGCTATGGGTATTCTCACCTCGCTCAAGCGGCGTGATCCGACCAACATAACTTCTCTAGCTCTTTTGGATTTGAGTGGTCGCGCAGTGGCTGACACTTTCGGGTTTGATACAGGGTTGGACAAATCTAATCGGGATTATTTTTTAATTCCCATAGAAACGGGATTGCCTTACGTCGCTGCTGTGGGGGTATCAGAAAGTGCGCAGCAACCGTCTTTATATTTCAGCTCTCCGGTGCGTGATACCTCCGGACGTATACTGGGTGTACTGCGGTCCCGTTACAATGCTGCTGTTCTCCAGCAGATGATTCTGCCGAGGATGGACATTGAGGATCATGCTTTCAGCGCCGCTCTTTTCGGTGACGAGGGACTCCGATTGGCGGACAGCCATCGACCGGATTTAGTGCTTACTCCTACTTTTTCACTGTATCAGAACGTCAAGGCGCAGATTGCATCCGAGAGGCGTATCACTGTTGAATCCGATCAAGGGCTTGTTATTGGTATGAGCAAGAAGGAACTGTCTGATCCCGGTGTTACATTTTTCCACACTTCTCTATATGGGCCAGACAGCGAACCTACGTTGAACGTTAAGGTTCGCCTTCGCTACATGCCGTGGACCATAGTGCTCGGTTATTCCGAAGCTGCGAATCTGGCTAAAATTGCTACGCAGTCGCACTATGCCCTTGTGGTTGTGTTGTGCATAGTACTGGCGGTCCTTATTGTCGCCGTACGCGTTACCCGCGGCATCACGCATCCGGTCCTTGCGCTCACTGGCGCCGCCCGGGCTTTGTCCGGAGGAGAGGATAAGGTCTTTATTCCTATCGAATCCGACGATGAAATTGGCGAATTGGCCGCGACTTTCAACCAGATGAGTAAGGCTCTCTTTCAATCTCGTCAGCGTTTACTGGCTTCGACTGAAAGATTGCAGTCTCTTCTCGATACTTTGCCCGACACTGTTATTTTGCACGATGCAGAAGGTGCTATTTTCGATGTAAGCCAAAGCTTTGAGAATACGTTCGGTCATCCTCAGAATGAGGCTCATAATCTGAGTATTGAAGATCTCAGTGGTGGTGGATTGACTGAGAAGGACGCTCTGCTTTTGATAGATTCGTGCGTCGAACATGGCTTGCAGGCCTTTGACTGGGTAGCACGCCGTAAGGATGGAAGTGAATTTCCTACTTATATAAGGTTGCGGCGGCTCGATTTGCCTGAGGGATTGCGTATCATGGCTGTGGTTACAGATATAACTGAACGTAAACAGGCCGAACTTGATCTGCTCAATGCACGAAATTATATAGCGAACATTATTGATTCTATGCCGTCGGTATTGGTGAGTGTGGATGCCGAGGGGGATATTACTCAGTGGAATATTCAGGCTGAAAAGGCCACTGGATTAAAGAAGAAAGCGGTTACCGGACATCCTCTGGGAGAGATTTTGCCTTATCTTTCTGACGAGATGGAGCGGGTTCGTGAAGCTATGCGCTGTCGTTCCCCTTTGGAGGATTCCAAGCGGGTCCATATGGTTGACGGGGTGATACGATATGAAGATATAACCATCTTTCCCCTAATCGCTAACGGAATAGACGGGGCGGTTATCCGTGTTGACGATGTAACAGAACGCGTCCGCCTTGAACAGATTCTGGTGCAGTCCGAGAAGATGCTTTCTGTGGGAGGGTTAGCCGCAGGAATGGCTCACGAAATTAACAATCCTCTGGCCGCCATCCTTGGGTACACTCAGAATATAAGGAATCGCCTTTTTGGGGAAAAGAAGAGTAATATTGATGCTGCAAATGAGTGCGATGTTGCCTTGGATAAGTTGCGTGCCTATCTGGAATTGCGTGAAATTCCTAAGATGCTTGACGGTATTCATGAATCTGGAAACCGGGCGGCAAAAATTGTAAGCAATATGCTCAATTTCAGCAGAAAAAGCGGTGATAATTTCACCAAACACGACATAGCTGTTCTTCTGGATCAATCTATAGAATTGATTGTGAGCGATTATGATCTTAAAAAATCTTATGATTTTAAGCAAATAGCAGTGTATCGGGAGTACGATCCAAGTTTGCCTCCTGTATATTGTGAAGGTAATCAGATTCAGCAGGTTTTTCTTAACCTTTTTAAGAACGCCGGCGAGGCTATGACTGAAAAGGATTACAAAGACGGCAGTCCTTTTTTCGTGTTGCGGACTTCTGAAAAGGATGGCATGGCAGTCATTCAAATTGAAGATAACGGCCCGGGCATGAATCCAGATATTTGTAATAGAGCTTTTGAGCCTTTTTTCTCCACTAAGGCTACGGGAAAAGGTACAGGTCTAGGTTTATCGGTTTCCTACTTTATCATAACCGATCAGCACGGCGGTAGTATGGAAGTCTTTTCTGAACCGGGTCAGTGGACCAGATTCGTAATCAAGCTTCCGTTGCTTCGCGAAAGTGATATAAATAACATCGAAAAAAAACACATCTGATAATCTTCACATCTGTTTCCAGTTAGATAAATTAGCTATATAGGAGCTTTTTAATGGATAATATTGTTTCTGAATCTTTAGTTGTTTCACCTGTTAAACGTAAAGACGGCACTTATTCTTTGCGGTTATGTATTAATCAGGGACAACTCACTGTCGGTATGTTGAAAACGGTCATGGATACCATGGCTAAGTTCAATCTGACTTCGCTGAGAGCGACGACCGGACAACGCATGAATCTTGAAGGTATTCCCGAAGCAAAACTAAGTGAAGTCGTGGCAAGTCTAGGCACAGCTGTTGAGAAAGCACCTCCCGGATTATCAGTTTGCAGTGGCGCTGGAGTCTGTCTCTACGGTGTGCAGGAATCTCGTGCTGTGGGTGATAAAGTATTGGCCTTGGTCAAAGAGAACGGGCCTTATCCGTTTAAAGTTAAAAGCGGCGTGTCCGGTTGTAAGCTGGCGTGTGGTTTAAGCTTTATCCGTGATATCGGCTTAGTTGGAGCTCCCAAAGGTTGGGATGTTTATTTCGGCGGCGCAGCGACAAGAAACGCGGGTGTTGGAATTCAATTGGGCAAAAATGTAAGTGAAGACGAAGCCTTGAGCATGATTGGTAAAGCTCTAGTTTATTACCGCGAAAACGGTAGAAAACGCGAACGCACAAGCGGCACCATTAAACGTTTAGGTGCAGATGCATTGCTGGCTGCCGTAAAATAAAAATATAAGTTTAATAGTTGTAATTAGAAAGGCTTAGAAGAAAATCTTCTAAGCCTTTTTTTATGTCATGTGATCAGGAAACAGGTTTTAGTATTTAAATTATGCAGAAAAATGTTCTGGCTATTAACTTCGAAAACCAGGAGGTTGATTGATTTTTGCCTCAGTCTTGCCCTGAAGCTTCCGGTCCAGATGGATATAGCGCTTTACAGCTCTTTCGGTTAGGCGCTCCAGAATATTTGCAAGGTCTGATTGTTCCACAATCTCTTGAAATTCGGAGCTCTCAATGAGAACCGGAGAAAGCTTGTATCCTTGTTTAGAATCTGGAGCAAATGTGATAGATTCAGGGTTAATATCAATCCGATCTCCGACAGTTTCTTGTAAAAAATCTAAGGCAGTTCGTTCGAAGAAATTGTGAATGTCCACAGTAGATTCAGCCTTATCAATCATATCCCGATATGCTGGTTCCAGTTCGCGTTCATAAGCATTGAAGGAAACTTTATCCATAATTCGCCTCCATAATGTGTGATACCTCTGATGACCTGCTCAGAAGCTGGGTTTAGGGGGAGTATAACACACATGCGGAGGGATGGACAAAGGAAATGCGGATTATTTGATTTGGTCTAGTTTTCTGTTTGTTTTTATGAACTATTTTAAGATAGGTTTATGTCTTCGGGGGCGGATAATTATAAACATCAGGAGAGATTATGCAAAATAAGGTCATTAACATAAAAGAAAAATTATCAAAATTTTCTGAACAGTGGTCGCCACGTGTCGTGGCAGAAATGAATGATTACCAGTTCAAGGTTGTTAAAATAAAAGGTGATTTTACGTGGCACGATCATAAAGACACGGATGAAGTCTTTATGGTGATTGATGGTAAAATGAATATTGATTTTCGGGATGGAAGAGTTGAACTCTCTGCCGGAGAGATGTTTGTTGTACCTAAAGGGGTAGAGCACAAACCTTTTGCCGAAAGCGAATGTCACGTTTTATTAGTGGAGCCTTCCGGTGTGATTAATACGGGAGAGAGCGGCGGGGAGTTTACTGCGGATAATGATGTTTGGGTTTAAAACAAAAAACCCCGACAGACACAAAGTCCGCCGGGGTAATCTAATTTCAAATATTCCAGATATATATAATTAATTAAAATTAATCATCAAGCTGAATATCCTTACCAGCAAGAACGCGATTCATATTTCTAACCGCACACATCTTGCCGCACATGGTGCAGGAATCTTCGTGCTCAGGTTTGGAGGATTCGCGGAACTCTTTAGGGCGAACGGGGTCCATAGCGAGTTCGAACATGCCGTTCCAGTCTAGGGCGGCGCGTGCTTTACTCATTTTGTCGTCCCAGTCTCTTGCGCCGGGGTGACCCTTGGCAACGTCGGCAGCGTGGGCTGCAATGCGGGTTGCTATGATGCCTTCTTTCATATCATCAAGTGTTGGGAGGCGAAGGTGTTCAGCAGGTGTTACGTAGCAGAGGAAATCTGCCCCGTTCATAGCTGCGATTGCACCGCCGATTGCGGCTGTGATGTGGTCATAACCGGGGGCAACGTCTGTTACCAGTGGTCCTAATACGTAGAACGGTGCACCGTGGCAGAGACGTTTTTCCATCATCATGTTGCCTGCGATTTCGTTCATAGCCATGTGACCCGGGCCTTCGATCATGACCTGTACGTTACGTTCCCATGCGCGTTTGGTGAGTTCACCTAAAGTGATAAGCTCTTCAACCTGACATGCATCGGTGGCATCATGCAGACAACCGGGACGGCAGCCGTCACCAAGACTTAGTGTAACGTCGTACTCTTCGCAGATATCTAGCAGGCGGTCGAAATGTTCGTAGAATGGATTTTCAGCTTGGTTGATTTCCATCCATGTGAACAGCAGTGAACCGCCACGGGATACGATGTTTGTGAGCCTTCCGCCCTGTTTAACTTTATCAGCGGTGTGTCTGTTCAGACCGCAGTGAATGGTGAGAAAGTCAACGCCGTCTTCAACGTGTTTCTGAACAACGTCAAAAAATTCGTCTACGGTGATATCCTGTAGGTTTTTATCATAGAAACCAACGGCATCGTAGATTGGAACAGTTCCGATCATAGCCGGTGAAATTTCAAGCAGACGCTGACGGAATTCACGTGTTTTTCCGTAACAGCTGAGGTCCATGATAGCTTCGGCTTTCATTTCCAAAGCCATTCTGACTTTGTCCATTTCAGGTTCAATTTCAGAGCAGTCTTTGGAGATACCAAGGTTTACGTTGATCTTGGTGCTCATGCCTTCGCCCACAGCTTCGGGATCAAGGTTTTTGTGATTCTTGTTCGCGGGGATGATTACAGTCCCTTTAGCCATGCGTTCCATGAGGTCTTCAATGCGGACGTTTTCCTTGCGGGCAACGATTTTCATCTGAGGGGTGACAATGCCTTTGCGGGCTGCGTCCATTTGAGTGGTGTATGTCATGAATAAACTCCTTATCAGGCTTTTTTAGCTTTCTGCCGCGGACTGCATAGCGTCACGCAGGGCGTTGATTTTGTTTCCGATATTGTCGGCTTCTACTATTTCAGTAACCAGTGCCACACAGCGTGCGCCGTGCCGGATCACTTCTGCTACATTGTTTTCTTTGATGCCGCCGATGGCGACAAAAGGGATGTCTATGTTTTCTACAACATATTCCAGATATTCAAATCCTACTGGATCGCAGACATCGTCTTTGGTAAAGGTGCGGAAAACCGGACCTACTCCGATGTAATCCGCGCCGCGATTAAGTGCATCGCGTGCCTGTTCGGGGCTGTGGGTGGAAAGGCCGATTGCCATGTCATTTCCAACCAGTTTACGCACTGCTTCAATGGGGAAATCCTCTTGCCCGATATGCACGCCGTCAGCTTCAACCAGTATGGCGAGGTCGATGTCATCATTAATAATGAACGCGGCTCCGGCATCGCGGGTCATCTTGCGGATTTCAAGACACTCCTGATATTTGAGTCCCATCTTCTTTTCTTTTTCGCGGTACTGAACAAGCTTGATTCCGTTGTCGAGCATGGCCTTGATCACTTCCAGATTGGAACGACCCTGCGAAAACTTTTCTGCGGTCAGACAGTAAATGTCTGTGTCGAGAATAGTTTTTTTGGTGATTTTTCTCGCGCTCATTTTGCGCCTCCTTCTGTCTCGAACTTATCAAGATAGTAGCTGAGAATAACGTCAGCCTGTTTGGCTGCGGCAATGGCGACCTTCGGTGAAAAGGGCGGTTGTTTAGCGGAACACTCGGTTACCATGTCTCCGATTATGTAAAAGTTATCACGCACCTTGCGCGTGATGATGGCATCAGCATTGCCGGTGCCACCTATGCCCGAGGCTGCAACAACCAGTTTTTCGGTAGACAGGAATGTTTCGACAAAACTCCTTTTGATCTTTGGGTCATCGAAAGCTTCGACCACTGCATCGCAGCGGTCGAAAAGGGGTTGCATATTCTCCAGAGTAACTTTCGTTGCCAGCACATCAAGGTCTAGGGCCGGGTTCACTGCGAGCATATTTTCGGAAAGAGCTGTGACTTTGTACTGATCCAGCTGTTTCAATGTATAGCTCTGGCGGTTGAGGTTGGACTTTTCAATCTGATCAAAATCCACCAGCACAAACTGTTTGAATCCACTACGGACCAGATGCATGGCACAGTTGGAACCAAGGCCGCCTGCTCCGGCAATACCGATAGTAACGGTCTGGATATATTTTAACCGTTCTTCGCCCAAGTAGGCGGCTATGCCTTGTTCCGTCAGGTTCAAATCGGTTCTCCGTAATGTTCGTCCAGACACTGCCAGTCTTTGAAAACCGGCTGGTAACCGTGTTTCTTGAGATCTGCGCATAATTCTGCGGCACTGCGTCCGTCGGAGATATCGAACTGTCCGACTTTTTCACCTTTCTGACTGTGTCCGCCAACTTCAGTTGAAACTCCGGCTGACATCTTAGTAACGCCTAGCGGTAGAATCTGTTCACGGAATTCAGGGCTTTCTCTTGTGGAAACAGTGATACCTACACGCGGCAGAAAAAGGCGGAGTGCAAGCATGTTCTGAACCATGTCACGGTCAGTGGCTATAGAAGCGGGCTGAAATGATCCCGCATGGGGACGCATTCTGGGAAGGGATACAGCTATATCAACATTGGGATATTTTTTCTGTAAATAAGCGGCATGGATTCCGGTAAGCAGCGAGTCTTTTCTCCAGTCATCCAGTCCAAGCAGAGCACCGATGTTGACCACCCGCATTCCCGCTTTGCAAGCACGTTCCGGTGCATTCAGGCGGAAGTGGAAATCCTTTTTAGGTCCGGCAGGGTGCAGTGTGGGATAAAGTTCTTCGTTGTAGGTCTCTTGGAACATGGTCATCCCGTCCACTCCGACTTTTACCAGGGCGGCGTATTCATCAACTTCCATAGCGTAAATTTCAATTGAGATTGACGGGAAATACTTGCTGAGAATCTTTGTGCAGGATTCAAGGTATTCCGGGGAAGCCTTGGTGCGTGCATCTCCGGTAAGGATGAGCAGCTGTTTCATTCCCGTGGCGGCAATGGCGATAGCTTCTTCTTCGACCTGTTCCGGCTCCAGATGATCGCGTTTGATATTATTTGTGGTGTTGAAACCGCAATATACGCAACGGTTGGTGCAATAATTGGAAAGGTATAACGGGGTGAACATTTGAATTGTTTTACCGAAATACTGCTCAGTCAGCTTGTTCGCTTTTTGCGCCATTTCTTCGAGAAAGGGGACAGCCGCAGGGCTTAACATGGCCATGAAATCTTCGGGGCTGGCTGTGGTAGCGTTTATTGCGCGCCGGACATCGTCTTCTGTTACCTCGGCAAATTTCTCTGCGAGGGGTAAAGCTCCGTATTCAGCGCAGATGGGATAAAAGCTCATTGCCTAATCCTCGCTCAAAAAGCCGGTAAGAGGAGATGAAGCCATCGCTTGGCGATGTTTTGCTCCGGGGCCGGAAAGGTATGCTTCGCGCCCAGCTTTGACTGCCCGTCCGAAAGCTTTTGCCATTGTGACAGGATCACAGGCTGTAGCAATAGCAGTGTTGACCAGACATGCGTCAGCGCCCATTTCCATTGCTTCGCATGCTTCAGAAGGACGACCTATGCCAGCATCAACGATGATGGGCAGGGATATTTCTTCAATGAGGATGCGTATCATTTCACGGGTTTGGATGCCTCGATTTGTTCCGATAGGGGAGCCGAGAGGCATGACAGCGGCAGCTCCGGCGTCAACCAGAGAGCGTGCTATGTAGAGATCAGCATTGACGTACGGCAGAACAATGAAACCTTCTTTGGCAAGAATTTCGGTGGCCTTGGCTGTCTCATATCCGTCAGGTAAAAGATATTTGTTGTCTGAGATAACTTCGATTTTTATCCAGTCTCCGCATCCCATAGCTCTGGCTAAACGGGCGATGCGTACAGCTTCATCGGCTGTTCTTGCACCGGAAGTGTTGGGCAGAAGCTGCATGTGCTTAGGAATAAAATTAATGACATTGTCAGTTTTTGATTCAAGATCAACCCGGCGTAGTGCGACGGTGATAATCTCAGAACCGGAAGCTTCGCATACAGCAGGAATAATTGAATCGTCGGCAAATTTGCCTGTGCCGCTAAGCAGTCGGCTGTTAAATTTGCGACCACCGAGTTCAAAAAGATCTTCGCTCATTGTGTTTTTCATCCTCCGCCAACGAAACGGAGCACTTCGAGATGATCTCCGTCGTTTAGCATTGTATTACAGAAAGTGTCGGAAGGGATTATTTCCTTGTTCAATTCAACAACGACTGTGTCCGCAGCTATTTGCTTGGAATCAAGCAGTGCAAGCACGCTTGTATCATTGTTTATTTCGGTTTTTTCCCCATTCAGTATGACAATCATAATTTGCTCCGGCAAAAAAAAAGCGCTTACCTTAAAAAAAGGTAAGCGCAGATAGAAAAAGCATAAGAATCTATTGCAGCTTCCCTCCGGCAGAATTACCCGCATCAGGTTCGAAGGGACAGGCGTTAATGCCATCTCAGTCTAAAAAGACGCCCCTAGCTGAAAAAACCGTATGTTAATCGATTTTGGTTGTAAAGAGGAAAAGTGAACACTTCTGAATTTCTTTAATCAGTAAATTACTCTCCACCGAGTGTTCCAAATTCCTTCTGAATAATCTCTTCCCGTATTTGTTGTATCCTTCCTTCTTTTTGCATTTGTTTCAGCACTGCTGTCAGTTTGGGAACGAGGCGGGAATGTTTTTTATTGAGGTAGTGATAAACAGGGAAGCTTTCAAGAGGTGGTTCGATGAGTTTTATTTCGGTTGGTCCGGCTTTCCGTAAAAGACTCAATCCGGCAATTTTTGCGACAATAGCCACGTCAATTCTGTTTGCTTCAAGCATTTTGAGCATTTGATCGTGTGTGTCCAATTCAAAGACTTGGGTGCAGCCGGCTTTTGCTGTTTTTTCTTTTGTAAAAGCCACTCCACGGTAGATTCCTATTCTGAACGGGGCAAGTGATTGCCAGTCTGTAAAGGGAGGGGATGATTTATTAGTGAGAACCATAGATTCAATGTTGTTCACAGGAACATGAATCATTGTGAGGTTGGGATATTTATTCTCAAGTCCTTTTTTTTTGAATAATTCACCATCCACAATACCTGAATCGGATGAGTGTAATGCACGCAGGATCGGATAATGTTTTAGTTCTATTTTAATTCCGATACGTCCATATGCTTCTTTAAGGACTTTGAAACTTATATCAGAGTTAATGGATTCAATACCTGAGAAGACAAGTTTTTCCACGGCATGTGCAGAAAATGGCGTAGCAAAATACAATAGTGCCATTATTAGGAGTGTAAAAGTTGCCTTGCGGTTCATTAATGTCTCCAGCTAAAGTTAAATTTATTTATAGAATTAACTTGGCTTGCTATTGCGCATATCCCCATGAACTAAGCCGTCCATATGCGTGCTTAGCATATTTACCTTCACGATTGTTCTGGAGGAATTTGTAATATTCACTCGCGGCCATGCGGCGATTCCCTAAAGCTTCGTAGGAAATTCCTTTGAAAAAAGTAATCATGGAGTTGCCGGGCAATCTTTTGTCGTACCCATTAAAATCAACTAATGCCTGTTTATATTGCTTTGTTTCAAAGTTTAATATTCCCGCAATCTGGAGAGCCTGCGCTTCGGCCGGATAAACATTCTTGGCGTGTTCAGCAAATTGCAGTGCTTCTCTGTTTTTATTCTGCGCCATTTGACATTTAGACATGAGCAACAGCCCTACATAATCGTTTGGTGCAATTTTGAGGGCTTTGGAAAAGTGTTCCTCAGCGCTTACAAAAGCCCTTTTGCTCATGGATTCTTCACCTTTTTGCATTTCTTCAATGGCAGGCTGGATTTTGCGGATGGAGGCGATGTTGTCCATGTATCGTTCACGCAGAATTTTACCGTGTTTACCGGCGTAGGTTGTGTTGCGTTTTTTAACTGCGTCGTCGTAACGTTCTTTGCTCATGGGGTGGGATGCAAACATCTGCTGTACGAATGAAGGTTCCGTTTTGTGTAGTTTATTGAGCTCATCCATAAGTCCGACCATACCTTCCGTGTCATATCCCGCTTTGTTCATATAGCTCATGCCGAGGCTGTCCGCCTGTCGTTCGTCGGCACGGGAATAGTTGGCGAGCAGCAGGCTTGCACCTATTCCGCCAAGTCCGGCGGCCAGCGGGACGAGCTCGCTGCTTTGTGTCGCGAGAACTCCAACACCTATGGCGAGAACACCCTGAGTTGCCATGCTGGAACTCATGCGTGCTGCTGTGTGTCTTGCATTTACGTGGCCTATTTCGTGACCTATCAGCGCCGCCAATTCAGCTTCGTTTTCGAGCTTGAGCATAATACCTCGGGTGCAGGCAATGCTGCCGCCGGGAAAGGCGTATGCATTGACGTAATTGGCATTAACGCAACGGAAATTATAGGGCATGTCCGGTCTGTGACTGGTGGCGGCGAGAGATTGCCCCACCTGTGTGACGTATTGATTGATTTCACTGTCCTGCACAGGGCCGTAGTCGGCAGAAAACTGATGAGGGGAGTTCTGTTTGTCGAGCTGTATTTCTTCTTGTTTTGAAACCAGCATGAGTTGTTGTTCACCGGTAACGGGATTAACGGCACATCCGGTAAGAACGCCTAACGTGCCCCCGGCAATCAGTTTAAGCGCTTGTCTTCTGGATATATCTTTTGTTGCTTTTTTCTTGGACATGCTTCCTCCGGTGTCATTCATTATGCCCAAGATATCTCGACTTATGTGGTTTGGCAACCGCACAACAGGTGGGTTTTTTATTCTGGGGTCAGTATTTTAAAAGTTTCACCAATCAATATTTTAAATTCAGGAATCAGTTCTTTAATTTGCTCAGCAGTTATTCCTATATTTTTTAATGCGTCTTTATTTAAATTGCCTATAGTCGTTGACAATCCAAGTTCATAGCCAAGAGCCCTGGCGATGTAATCAGCAATATGGACAACTGCAGCTTCAGGATCAGTTTTGATTATTTCAGGATCGTGATGACCCTTCGCGGCTCTTATAAGTGTTTGCGGAAGATCCCAGTCTTTGCTGATAATTCCTCCCAGAACCGCATGATTAAATCCCAGCACTTCCGTTTCTGCATCATAAAAACTTATTTGTTTTGTTTCGGCGACACGAATTAGTTCAAGAGCAAGACTCTTTTCACTTTCAAAAATTATTTGAACCCCAATGTCGTGGAGAAGACCAGACACAAAGAAATGTTCAGGATCGCCAAGTTTTACGGTGCGGGCAATTTCCTGTGCAATTATTCCGCAGGCTATGGAGTGTTTCCAGAATTTTTCAAGTTCAAGAACGGCAACCTCAGACTTTTTAAACATACTGAGTGACACTGTTCCGAGAGATAAAAGCCCCGCCTTTTTTAAGCCCAAAACAGCAACGGCTTTGCTCGGCGTGTCAACCTTCTCGCTAAGATTATATATGTTACTGTTGGCAAGGCGCAGTACTGCCGCAACCAGTTTAGGGTCTTTGCTTATTACTGCAACTAGATCCTCAATGGTGCTTTGAGGATCGTTAATGACACGTTTAATTTGAATTAAAACTTGCGGTAAAGAAGGTAGTACAACCTTCTTTTTGCTTAAAAATTCACGAGGGTTTGAAGGCTTTGTACCATTCCAAGGTTCAATAGATAAAAGCTGAGGTTTTTGTTTAAACTCATCGGGGTTATCAACCATATCATGGTAAACCCTTTCATTTGCATCTTTTTTTAATATTTTTACTATTTCACAATCACTGTCTGACTGGCAAAAAATATGTTCGACATACTCTTCTGCTGCTTTCTTAGTCTCTGAATTAATGTTATTTTTATTGATAGTCACTTTTATTAGCCGTAGTTAATTAGGTATAGTTGATTGATAATTTAGTGTCAGTGAGTTGATATTGATTCCGATAACTCTTTATTTATATAGCGGACATATCTTGGAACATCAATTAAAGAGGATACATGCTTAAAGGGTAAACCGCTCTTTATTCTTATCGCGTGATATAACTTTCAGGAGGGGACATGTCTTTTTTCAGAGCTATTCGCATACTTTTATTAACAGGTTTAAGTTTGGTGGTTCTGGCAATCCTTTCTGTTGCCGCGATCCTTTTTTTTGAGATTCCGGTTGATGCCACTTTGCTTAAGCCGTCTTTGGAAAAAGTCTCTTCCTATGCTTTAGGTCGTAAAGTTACATTCGGCGGCGAGCTTAAGTTTGTTACGTCCCTCAGTCCCGCCATTGAAGTTGCTGATATTACTATCGCCAATCCCCCCGGTTTTTCAGACAAAAATTTTGCTGTCCTGAAATTCGCAAGACTGCATGTTAATGCCCTCAAACTATTGGCAGCCAAGATTGAAATTCATGAGCTTACGGTTGAAGGTATCCGGCTTAATCTTGAAAGTAAGCAGGATGGCTCTGTCAACTGGGATATGGAAATTAAAGGAACCGACGCTGAGGCTCATTCGAAAATTGATGAAAAAAAAGAATCTGAACCTGTCGCTGAGAAAAAGCATTTAGAGCTGAGCTCTGATTCTTTAAGTATCCAGAAAATTTTATTTAAAGATATTCAGGTTACCGAAATAGTTCCCGGACTGAGGTCCGAGTATCGTATTGATGAATGCAATGGAGCCGGCCGGGCCGGGGAACCTTTTTATCTTGATTTTAAGGGGATAATAGGTGCGCATCCTTATATTGTCGGTGTGAAGGTCGGATCGCTTTCAGAATTTTTAGCAACGCAGAAAAGTTGGGCGGAAATAAATGGCGAGATTGCCCGGACTCAGTTCACTCTGACTGGAGAAGTACAGTTTCCATCTTCAACCGGATTTGCCAATCTGAGTGTTTCAGTAAAAGGTAATAATCTAAATAGTCTAAATTCTTTACTTAAAGTTGACCTTCCTCCTTTTAAAAATTACGGAATCATTTGCGAATTGAACGCGCAAAAAGGCAAAGCCAGTTTGCAAAAGCTGGATGTGCGGGTAGGGGAAAGCAGGTTGGTCGGTAGCGGAAGTTTATCTAATTATATCGCTAAAGTGCCCGGGACAAAGGCGAAACTGGATATAAAAACGCAGCTTACAGCCGAACTAATTCAACTTGATGATTTTAATTTGGACGGCTGGTCCCCTTCCGGTGGAAGTCAGGATGAGCCACCCGTTAATGCTACTTCCAAAGTTGATGTTGAGATAGATTCCGGCTCTGAGGTCAGACATCTTTTAAGTCCGGAACTTATGAACAGTCTGGATGCCCAGTTTAAATTCGAAGCAAAGGAAGTTAAAAAAGGTAAGAGCAGTCTCGGGCGCGGAGTGCTGGCTATATCTCTTAAAAACGGAGTGCTCTCCATTGATCCTCTGGATTTATATATCCCGGGGGGGGCCGCTCATTTTGACGGAACCTTTGCTATAACAAAGCAGGGAGTTAATGCTGGTATTAATGCTCTGATAGATAAATTCGATTACGGTATTATAGCCCGCGAAGCTAAACCTGATACGGATATGGGCGGGCTTATCAGTTTAGATATTTCTTTAAAGTCCGAAGCTCCGGATTTTAATTCCATTATGGAATATGCAAATGGTCATTTTCGCATCGGTGCCAAGCCTCAGAATCTCGAATCAGGAATTATTGATCTTTGGGCAGTAAACCTGTTTACCGCTGTTATGGACAGTGTGGAAAAGGAAAAGTCAAAGATAAACTGCGCCATACTTCAAATGGACATTAAGAACGGTATGATGGATTCCGAATCCATTGTGGTTGATACGTCAAAGATGCGTATTTTTGGAAAGGCTGCGATTGATTTTAAGAAGCGCACTATTGACCTTGAAGCCGCACCTACACCGAAGCGGCCTGAGTTTTTCAACCTTGCGACTCCGGTGGCTGTTCACGGGACTTTTAAAGACTTCGGCATCAAACTCAGTGCGCTGAATCTTGTCGGCACAGTTGTTTCGTTTGTCGCCAGTCCGGTCGTCGTGCCTATAGAGCGTATATTTATGAAAGACCTTCCCGTAGACGGTTCTGATGTGTGTTTTATGAATTTTACGAAACAGGAAAGTTTTCCTGATAATATGAAGAATGCAACTGCTCAGCCCCGCCGTGTGATTAAGAAGAAAGGTAAGGTTAAATAGGGTTGGGTTTAAACAATTTAACCGAGACAAAAATGAACATTCCACAACCGGATAAAGGTGAGCAGGGCGTTCCTGTTCTAGAATTTAAAAACGTGAATTTTAGTTGGCCCGATGGGCTTGAGTTGAATGATATTTCTTTTGCTGTGCCTGCGGGACAATTTGTTTTGATTTCAGGGCCGTCCGGTGCGGGCAAGTCTACTTTACTTCGTCTTGCCGTCCGGCTGGAAGAAGTACAGCAGGGCACAATTCTTTTGCGCGGTACTTCAATTGATACTTTTTACCCGCCGGAGCTTAGAACTAGAATCGGCTTTGTTCAGCAGACTCCTATTGTTCTGCCCGGCAGTGTTCGTGATAATTTATTGATGCCGTTCACTCTGCAAATTAGAAAAAAAACCATTACTCCAGATGATAAATTTCTCATGCAATGGATGGAAAAACTTGCTCTTGATGGAGTTTCGCTTGATGCGGAAGCCAGTTCACTTTCGGTGGGGCAGCGGCAGCGAATATGTCTTATCAGGTCTGTTTTGAGTAAGCCGGATGCTATTTGTTTTGATGAGCCTACAAGTTCGCTTGACCGCGAAAGCCGGGAACGGGTTGAGGAAGTTGCGGAGGATCTGGCAAGGCAGGGAATTGCTATATTAATGGTAAGTCACACCAGCTATCACCCGACATGTCCGCATATGCATATTACCGTGGCAGACGGCAAAGTTGAGGTGCTCTGATGACAACTTCTTTTATATCCATTTCATGGCCGCAGTTGATGATAGCGCTCAGTCTTGTGACTATTTCGGGCGCAGTTTCAGTGTTTTATCAATTGAAACTGGAGAAAGATCTTGCCATAGGTGCTGTTCGTACTTTCTTGCAATTATTTGCAATGGGCTATCTGCTGAACGTTCTTTTCGGGCTTAATAATGCGTTGCTGGTGATGGGATTGTACGCTGTAATGGCGTTTTTTTCAGTGCGTATTGTTCACGGGCGGGTAAAGGAAAAAAGTGTATCTTATTTGTTTCCTACAACGGTGGCAGTTCTTTTCAGCTGCACCCTCATTACGGCGTTGGTGACAAAAGTTGTTATCGGCGCTGATCCGTGGTGGACTCCTCAATATTTTATCCCGATTGGCGGCATGGTGGCGGGAAATTCCATGAACGCTCTTGCTATCTCGCTCGAGCGGTTGTTTTCCGAACTCAGAACTCGCCGCGATGAAGTTGAAATGATGCTTTGTCACGGAGCGGATTTCAAGGAAGCCACGGTTGATATTTTCCGCAAAGCTTTGCGCGCGGGCATGATTCCGTCGATTAACGCTATGATGGGTGTGGGGCTGGTTTCAATACCCGGTATGATGACAGGTCAGATTCTGGCAGGAGCAAATCCTGAAGAAGCTGTGCGTTATCAGATTGTCGTCATGTTTATGCTTGTTGCTTCAACCGCGCTTTCATCAATTATTGTTCTTCTGCTGGTGCGGAGACGTTGTTTTTCATCTGCTATGACCTTGGTTCTTAAAAAATAGAGTCAGGTTGCCTTCACCGCTTATTGCTTTGTTTCTCGTTATTTTGCCGTTCAACTAAAATTATAATCAGGTAACTTTGTTATGGTTTTGTAAAAAAGTGGCAGGATTTAACTTTCTTTGTTATTAATTAGTTCTAAGTCTGTTTTTTTTGCAGATTGTTAGAAACATTTAATACTAGGCCGCCTATGTTGAATGATAAAAATATACTTAAAAGGTATCTTCTTTTTGTCTGTTTAGTCGTCGGGCTTTGCATGGCGGGTCTTTTTCTTGCTTTGGCTTTGCGTAATAAGATTCTTTTGCAAGATCAGTTGATAGTTCAAGCCCGTGCAAATTTTAGAAACATTGTGCTTACGCGTCAGTGGATAGCTCAGCACGGCGGTGTCTATGTATTCAAGAGGCCCGGTGTGGAGTCCAATCCTTATTTAGAGCATCCGGATCTTCTTGCCGATGACGGGCGTGTGCTGACTTTGAAGAATCCTGCTCTCATGACTCGTGAAATTTCAGAGCTTGCGGGCAATGATGATCTCTTCGCGTTTCGTATCACCAGCCTGAATCCTTTGAATCCTGATAACGCTCCTGACTCATTTGAATCTCAGTCTTTGCAGTCCTTTAAAGCCGGAAAGAAAGAGGCTTTTCTCGTTGAGGATGATGTAAACGGGGGGCGCTTGCGCTATATGGCTCCTCTGATGGTAGATAAGTCCTGCTTAGTCTGTCATGGCAAGCAGGGATATGCAGTTGGGCAGGTGCGTGGCGGCATCAGTGTTTCCTTTAAGCTTGATGAAATAAATAAGTCTTTGCATCATAATTATTTTGTTATCGTAGCTCTTGGAGTTGTCACTGTCGGTGTTTTGCTGCTCATCCTGTGGCTTTTCTTTCGCAATATGCAGCAGCGTCTGGACAAGACTCAGGCCTTGTTAAAGAGGATGGCAACAACTGACGCCCTTACAAATGTGGCTAACCGTGCATCTATTATGACCCGTCTTACCGAAGGGTTTGCCCGTCATCGTAGAAAGCTTGTCTCACTTGGCTGTCTCATGATTGACGTGGATTTTTTTAAGTCGGTTAATGATAACTTTGGTCATCAGAAGGGAGATACCGTTCTGCAGGAACTTGCCAGTTTAGTCTCCGATTCCCTGCGTCCGTATGACTCTTTTGGGCGCTACGGCGGAGAAGAGTTTCTTCTCGTGCTGGATGGGGCTGATGCGGACAGTTTAGCTTTTGTGGCCGAACGTGTCAGGGCGATGATTGAGGAAAAATTGGGAAAGCAGTCTGATCTGTCTGTCCCTGTGACAGTCAGTATAGGTGCCACGTTGGCAACTTCGGCGGATCAGTCAATTGATGATATTATTCTTCGCGCTGATCTTGCATTATATGAAGCTAAAGATCAGGGCCGAAACCGGGTGGTTCTTTTGCTGGGAGAAGATTCGGATGATTCTGCGGATTGAAATTAACTGTAACCGTTCACATAATAAGTATTAAAAAATATGAAAGAGATTCGTAAATTTATCAATGGGTTCAAGAATTTTCGTGATGAATATTATTTCCGTGAAAATTCTCCTTTTTTAGAGCTGCAAAAGCACCAAAATCCTTCGACGATGGTTATAGCGTGTAGTGATTCACGAACAGACCCTTCCCTGATTCTGCAATGTGAACCGGGTGAGATTTTTGTTGTGCGGAATATTGCGAATATTGTTCCCCCTTATGAACCTGACAGTAAGCATCACGGGGTTTCTTCTGCTCTTGAATATGCTGTGAAGTTCCTTAAAGTTCAAAATATAATGATTCTTGGTCATAGTTCCTGTGGTGGTATTAAGTCTTTGATGGAAAATAAAATTTCGGACGAAGACGAATTTATCAGCATGTGGCTTTCCATTTTGAGTTCTGTACGGGATAAAGTTTTCGCTCAGTATCCGACTTTAAGTGTGGAAGCGTGTACAGCCTGCGAGATGGCAGGAATTCTGCATTCCATGAATAATCTTCTGAGTTTTCCGTGGGTTGCGGAGCAGGTCAAGAATGGCAATCTGGAAATTCATGGCTGGTATTTTGACCTTAAAGACGGTCAGCTTCTAAGCTATAATGATGAAAGTCATCTGTTCGAGCCATTAACTTTATCATATTTGAATGTGAAAGGTTAGGCTGTCAGCCTGATTGAACAATATTATTAGCTAGGGAGAAATGGTTTGGAATTCAGTCATTTTGTAATCACGCGTTTTAATGTAAATATCTATCCTAAAGATTTTCCTGCACGTCTGGAGGAGACTTGGCTTTCTCTGCGTCTTGATTATTTTCAGAGGTTTTGTTTTCCCTCTATTTGTGCGCAAGAGAATCAGAATTTTAAGTGGCTGGTACTTTTCGATGAAAAGACTCCCCAGCTCTATAGAAAGCTTATTCAGGCTTACAGCAAGTATTCCAATTTTATTCCCTTATTTTGTGGAGAGTACTCCACTATTTTACCTCAAGTAAAAGCATGTATGCAGGATATGGCTCCTGATGCAAACTGGCTTCTCACAACCCGGCTTGATAGTGATGATGCTCTTGCAACCGGATTTTTTAAGGCTCTTCATAATATTGCAGGGTCTTTGAATGAGAGTCAGCTGGGTGAGTCCGAAACACTTTATATTAATTTCCCTAAGGGGCTCCAATATTTTGAAGGTAACTTTTACGACTTTGAAGACATTACCAACGCCTTTGTAAGTCTGATCGAACGCCCTGCCGATCCGCATACTGTTTTCTGGGTTGATCATCCCGCAATTTATGATGTCGCTCCAGTTATGCAGGTTCAAACTCGACCTTTATGGCTGCAAAATGTTCACGAGACTAATGTGTATAATTACGTTCGCGGAAAACTTCTTGAACGTCGTGATTTTTCGAAAGATTTTAAATGCAGCTTTGATGATAGCTAAAATGGTTTAGTCGGCTTGGATTTACTCAGCACCGGGCCAGTCAAAAAGATGCTTCAACCTATCCCAGAATTGACTGCCCAGAGTTAACATTGAAGTCATGAAGAGAAGCTCACTCAAGATTAATGCTCCGGTAAGAATCCCGTGGTCCAAAGGCAAGAAGAAAATTTCGCTAAACAGAACGTAGTAATATGGTAGCAAGCTCGCTATCATTAACCCTACCCCTATGCGATGTCTGGTTCTGCTTATTCGTTTAAGGCTGGGCGTTTTTTTGAATATACTCATAAAGCGGGTCTTCATAAGTAAGATGAATTCTTTGCCTAAAAGAGCCGCTGCGCTGAGAAAAGCAACTTCTCCCGTCGCTAGAAATATTACGGCAAAAGTTCCTGATTTGGCGATGTC
>NZ_FNGA01000002.1:359927-500343 GCF_900101105.1 Maridesulfovibrio ferrireducens | reverse complement strand
GAACAAGAACAGAAACTGGAGCCGCCGCAGGAATCAGTGCCTGAACAAGAACAGGAGCAAAAACCGGAGCAGAAACAGAAACCGGAGCAGAAACAGAAACCGGAATAGAGTTAGTCTCTGGCGGAAAGAGATAAAATTCTGTTTCTTTGCCTTTTTTTACGAAACATTTTGAAGGCTTCGATTGACTTAATAATTCCGATGACCTTGTTTTGACTGTCTGTAACCGGGAGAAAAGAGACTCCTGTCCGTTCGAAAAGCATTAGCGCTTCTTTTAGATTAGAATCCAGCGGAACTGAAACAATGGTTCTGTTCATGAGAGAATCGACAATTGCAGGAAGTTCTTTCAGGTAGTCTGGATCCTTGAAGTAGGCGCGCATGTCTCGCAACGTTAAAATTCCTTCTAAGGTATCCTCCTTGTTTATTACCGGAAAGTGCGGAAAAGGGGAACTCAGGACCATTTCCATTGCTTTGTGCAGTGAATCTGACGAATTGAGTGTGTCGAAATCTGTTTCCATCACTTCTGCTACAGCGACATTCACCAGCACAGACTCATCGTGCCCTCTGATTATGTTTACCCCTTGGCGCAGTAATTTGGACTCGTAAATTGAGTACCCGTTGAGAAGTCTGACTACGAGTGTACTGGTGATGCAGCCGACCATCATGGGCAATATAATTTTATATGAGTAAGTAAGCTCGAAAACAGTCAGAACTGCGGTTATAGGGGCAAGAGTAGTTCCAGCAACTACCGTTCCCATTCCGACCAGAGCATATTGACTGTGAGTCAACGCCAAATCCGGCAGAAGCATGTTAATACCTGTACTGACGGAAACGCCCAGAGTTGCCCCAAGCACCAGTGACGGAGCGAAAATCCCTCCGCTCATGCCTGAACCAAGGCAAAGCGATGTTGCAACCATTTTGGCGACTAGAAGGAGCAAGGCTAGGTCAAGAGGCAGTATTCCAGTCAGGCCAAGGTTGATGGTTTCGTATCCGACTCCCAGTACTCCGGGAATCTTAAGAGCAATCAGACCAAGGATAAGTCCTCCAAGTCCCGGCTTCATCCAGTCTTTAATCGGAATTTTGTCGAAGATGTTTTCACTAGTTCTGATCATTGCAACAAATGTCAGTGAAACAAATCCCGCCAGAATACCCAGAATGAAAAATATGATAAGTTCTTCGAAGTTATTGAAAGTGAAATGAGGGGCGTCGAAGGTTGGAAAATCTCCCCAGAAAAATTTTGAAAGAGCGGAAGCCGTTACTGAGGCTACTATTATGTGGCTGATATAAGATATTTCGGTGTCGAGCAGTAGTATTTCGATAGCAAAGAGAGTTCCGGTCAGCGGTGCATTGAATGTTGCGGATATTCCGGCAGCGGCTCCAGCGGCTACGCAAACAGGGAGCATGCTTTTATCTAATTTGAATAGTCTAGATACTGAGGAGCCTAGTGATGCTCCTATCTGAACGATAGGGCCTTCCCGGCCTACTGATGCTCCGCAACCTATCAGAAGACTTGTTACGATTGCTTTTAAAAAAGTGATTCTGTGCCGGATTACGCCGCCGCGAACAGCTATAGCTTTGATTACCTCCGGTACTCCCGGACCTTTGGCTTCAGGAGCCCAGCGGGTAATGATCACTCCAGCAATAAGTCCGCCGGCACAGGGGAGTAGCAGTACAAGCCACCATGGGGAATTTGTTACGCTTTCGAGGAAATTGTGCCCTTTATTCCAGAATGTTGACTGGAACAGCTCTATTAGCCATCTAAAAAAAAAGGCTCCCATCGCAGCAGCAAGGCCGATGACAACGGAAAAGGTCATTAACAGCAAGTATTGAGTTCGCGGGCTGTTAAATCTTGATTCAGACCTTTTTCCGTTGTTGCCTAGTCCGTCGCGGGAAACCATAGTAAGTGGATTTCCATGCTGGTTATTTTCTTATAAGGGCAATGGCTCTTTTCGCAAGTTCTGTTACTTCCGGTTTTGATATCTGGTCATCAGCTCCGACTGATACCCCTTTATGGCGCAGCTTATCGGTAATGATAGAGGAGAAAAGGATAACAGGAAGTTCTTTGAGAATTGGATCGGCCTTAATGCGTACAGTCAGATTGTGTCCGTCCATAACCGGCATTTCGATGTCGGAGACGACCACATTGATAAAATCTGTGATGGGTCTGTCTTCCTCGATGGATTGATTTTTCAGTATAAGCAGCTTGTCCCAGCATTCACGTCCTGTCTTAGCTGTTTCAACCAAAAATTTAGCTCTGGTCATAAGCTCGAACAGCATTTCGCGAATAAGTGTTGAGTCATCAGCGATCAGAGCTTTGTATCCACCTGTAACGTCCCAGTCTATGGAATCGTCAAGCTGAAGACCCAGTGCAGGGTTAAGTTCTGCGACAATCTTTTCCAGATCAAGGATAAGAGAAATACGGTCATCAAACTTTACAACACCAGTAATCGAATCTTGAGAGAGGGTAGATACGTAAGTTGAGGGAGCCTCAACCTTTTCCCAGCTGATTCGGTGAATTCTAGTTACGCCTGAGACTAGAAAAGCTGAAGATACGTTGTTGAACTCTGTAACGATTACTTTAGGAGGTTCAGTTTCAACACGTTTTTTATTGAGCCAATAGCTTAAGTCGACAAGTGGAATAACCTTGTTACGAAGATTGAATGTACCCATTATTGCAGGGTGCGCAACCTTAGGCAGATGAGTAACCTTTTCAGGCATTCTTATAATTTCGAGAACTTTTGCTACGTTTACACCGTAAAACCCACGGTAGTTTTCTTCCCCGTCTTCCTGGGGAGGTTCTTCAAGCCAGAACTCAACGATTTCAAGTTCGTTGGTACCTGCTTCAAGTAAGATGTCGGTCTGGGATGACATAGTGGTCTCCGGTAATGTTCTGGTCATATGTATGATTACAAAATATATATTACCCTTAGATGAGACTAACCGTCAACACAGAGGGTAAAAAAATAACAAATAAATATTAAAATAGTTACTCGTTGATCAAAAACGATATTTTTCGGACTGCATCCAGAAGTTCATCCCAGTTTTGACACTTGGAAATACTGCCTCGAACAGCTCTTATCCCGTTGAGTCCTTTAGCATATCTGGGAAGTATGGATCGAATTTTTCTAAAGGAACCGTTGCTTTCATCAAATTCGCGGCTTGATAGAATATGTTCTTCCATTGTTTTTCCTAAATCAAATTCCGGAAGGGAATCGCAATTCGGCTCGTCAATAAGTTTTAAGTAACGCGAAAAGATCGCAGGATCATATAAAGCGCCACGGGCAAACATAATACCGTCGATTCCAGTCTGTCTTATACATTCGATACCGTCTTCAGCCGTAAAAAGATCACCGCTTCCTATTACAGGGATTGATACATGCTTTTTAAGAATGGCTAGCTTTGACCAGTCTGCGGTGCCGGAAAACATCTGCTTGGCATATCTCGGGTGGAGGGTGATCCAGCCGATGCCTACATCTTCGAGCCTGCGGGCCACTTCAAGGTAATTATCTTCCCCGGACATGAATCCGAGTCTGATTTTAACTCCTACATGGCCTTCTCCTGCGACTTTAACCATGTTCGCTGCGGTTTCTATTAACCTGTCAGGTTCAAGCAGCAGGGCGGAACCTCCACCGGCCTTAAGTACTTTTTTGACTGGGCATCCCGAGTTTAAATCAAAGAAAGAGTGGCCCTGATCAATCAGTTCAGGCATAGTATCAAGGTAATCTTGCGGATCTCCTCCAAAGAGTTGAACTACAAGCGGATTATCTTCAGGGCAGGTAGTAAGTAAGGACTTGGTTCCGTTACCATTATATTTAAGCCCCTTCACGCTGATCATTTCAGTGCAGGCGACTGCACAGCCTCTATTTCTGCATAACATACGAAATGGAAGGTCGGAATATCCTGCCAGAGGAGCGAGCCAAGGTTTTTTGGGATGTATAGAAAGTAAATTCATATGGTTATACCTGAAATAAAAAAGTGTTTGAATAGAGAAAGTACAAATTTCTTGAGGAGGCATGAAATACACCAAAAAGACATAAAGTCAATGTTTACCTGCCTTGCCGGGGGAGTGAAGGTTTTGAGTAGTGAAAAAAAATAAAAAAAAATAAAAAAAGGTGTTGACTTATAAGTCGATTTCCCTTTAAACCCCGCTTCGTTGCTTCGGCGAAACACAAGTTCATTCAAATTTTTCACTTTGCACTTCGAAGACAAAACTTTCACCTCGGTGAAAAAAAAAGTCCAGAAAAAGCTTGCAATTCCGAAAAAGAACTTGTAGTTAAATCGCTCGTTAAATGTGCTGGCGTAGCTCAATTGGTAGAGCAGCTGATTTGTAATCAGCAGGTTGCGGGTTCAAGTCCCATCGCCAGCTCCATAAGTAACGGATGAAAAATATAGTGGTGGGGTTCCCGAGTGGCCAAAGGGAACAGACTGTAAATCTGTCGGCTTCGCCTTCGGAGGTTCGAATCCTCCCCCCACCACCACTATTAGATAATCGCGCTGTAGGAGACAGGGAGACCTGTTGTGTAACTACGGACAAAGAGCGGGAATAGCTCAACGGCTAGAGCATCAGCCTTCCAAGCTGAGGGTTGCGAGTTCGAATCTCGTTTCCCGCTCCATTTCTGAATTTACCTCCCATAGTCCACCTGCGCGTTTAATAGAAGCCCACGTAGCTCAGTCGGTAGAGCACTTGCTTGGTAAGTAAGAGGTCTCCGGTTCAAGTCCGGACGTGGGCTCCATACATTTATTTAATGACCTTTGAACGCTTTAAATCAGCACGAAGCTGAAAGAAAATTTAGGGGGATTTATCATGGGAAAAGCTAAATTCGAACGGAAGAAGCCTCATGTTAATATCGGTACCATCGGTCACATTGACCATGGTAAGACAACTTTGACCGCTGCTATCACTAAGATGGCTGGTCTTTCAGGAAATGGCGAATACGTTGCCTTCGACCAAATTGACAAGGCTCCTGAAGAAAAAGAACGCGGTATCACTATTGCTACTGCTCACGTAGAATACGAAACTGCTAATCGTCACTACGCACACGTTGACTGTCCTGGTCATGCTGATTACATCAAGAATATGATTACTGGTGCAGCACAGATGGACGGAGCAATTCTTGTTGTGGCTGCAACTGACGGTCCTATGCCTCAGACTCGTGAGCACATCCTGCTTGCTCGTCAGGTTGGTGTTCCTTTCGTTGTTGTTTTCATGAACAAGTGCGACATGGTTGACGACGAAGAGTTGCTTGAACTCGTAGAAATGGAAATTCGTGAACTTCTTTCCGCCTACGACTTCCCCGGTGATGATCTTCCAATCATCCAGGGTTCAGCTCTTAAAGCTCTTGAATGTGATGATATCAAAAGCGACGAAGCAAAGCCTATCTTTGAACTTCTCGAAGCTTGTGACACTTACATTGAAGAGCCTGTACGTGATATCGATAAACCTTTCCTTATGCCAATCGAAGACGTTTTCTCCATCTCAGGTCGCGGTACTGTTGTAACAGGTCGTGTTGAGCGCGGAGTTGTTAAAGTTGGTGAAGAAGTTGAAATCGTAGGTATCAAAGACACCGTCAAGACAACTTGTACCGGTGTTGAAATGTTCCGCAAGCTCCTCGATCAGGGGCAGGCTGGCGACAACGTTGGTGTACTCCTTCGTGGTACCAAGCGCGAAGATGTTGAACGTGGACAGGTTCTTGCCGCTCCAGGTTCCATTCATCCTCACACAAAATTCAAGGCAGAAGTCTACATCTTGAATAAAGATGAAGGCGGACGTCACACTCCATTCTTCTCCGGATACCGTCCTCAGTTCTACTTCCGTACTACCGATATCACTGGTATCGTAACACTGGAAGAAGGCGTAGAAATGGTAATGCCTGGTGACAACGCAACATTTATTGTTGAGATGATCAACCCAATCGGCATGGATCCGGGACTTCGCTTCGCTATTCGCGAAGGTGGCCGCACCGTTGGTGCTGGGGTTGTAACTGAGATTATGGAGTAAGACATGCGTGTCAAAGTTCTGATGCAGTGCACCGAGTGTAAACGTCGTAACTATTCGACGATGAAGAATAAAAAGAACACTACTGGTCGTATTGAATTGAAAAAGTATTGCCCTTTCGATAAGAAGCATACTCTTCATAAAGAAACCAAGTAGATTCTATAAAACGCAGGCCAGTAGTTCCAACGGCTAGAACGCCGGTCTCCAAAACCGGATGCTGGGGGTTCGAATCCCTCCTGGCCTGCCACTTCATTTTGGGAATCAATATGGCCAAGAAAAAAAATAAAAGTGCGGGATCTCAGCTGACCAATACTGAAACTCGTGGAATTGGTGCTAAATTCAAAGAATTTGCCGAATTTCTAGAGCAGTCAAAGGTCGAGATGAAGAAGGTCGTATGGCCTACTCAGAAAGAGACTATTCAGACCTGTACCGCTGTCTTGGTCCTTGTCGTAGTCATGTCTATATTTCTGGGTGTTGTTGACCTAGGCCTCTCAAAATTTGTTGAGGCTATTTTATCTTAAATCAACTCAAACAACAGAAAGCCTCATGAACGAAGACGCTGAAAAACCTCAGGGAAGGAAAGCCCGTTGGTACATAGTTCATGTCTATTCAGGATATGAACAGCGGGTTGAGCAGACTGTCCGTGAAATGATGAGAATTGGTCAGGACAATGATCTGATCGAAGAAGTCGTTGTTCCCACGGAAAAAGTGGTCGAGTTGGTCAAAGGGGAAAAGAGAACGTCTACTCGGAAATTTTATCCGGGTTACGTCATGATCAAAATGATCATGGAAGATGAGTCCTGGCATCTCATCCAATCTATCCCACGCGTAACTGGATTCATCGGTGGTAAAAACCGCCCGACTCCAATGCGTGACAGCGAAGCAGCTAAAATTCTGAGCCTGATGGAAGACCGTCAGGAACAGCCGAGACCTAAGTTCAACTTTGATCGGGGCGACGATGTCCGGGTCATTGACGGACCTTTCAGCGGTTTCAACGGCCTCGTAGAGGATGTCAACTACGATAAAGGTAAGCTTCGCGTGTCAGTTTCCATATTCGGTCGCCAGACTCCGGTGGAACTGGACTTTGTTCAGGTTACCAAAGGGTAATTCTGACCGCACTGCATTATATTCATTCCGACAGTGAGCACCCTCACTGAATTTTTATATAGGACATAAAGCGATGGCCAAGAAAGAAATAGGCAAAATTAAGCTTCAGATTCCAGCTGGATCAGCTAATCCGTCCCCACCGGTCGGACCTGCGTTAGGTCAGCATGGCGTCAATATAATGGAATTCTGCAAAGCGTTTAACGCTAAAACGCAGGACCAAAAGGGCATGATCACTCCGGTCATTATTACTGTCTATCATGACAGGTCCTTTTCCTTCATTACTAAGACTCCTCCGGCTTCCACATTATTGCTTAAGGCTGCAAAGCTAGCAAAAGGTTCCGGAGAGCCAAACAAGAACAAAGTCGGTAAGGTTTCCAAAGCCCAGGTTGAAGAAATCGCTAAGCTTAAAGCTCCCGACTTGACCTCTGCAAATACTGAAGCTGCTATGAAAAGCATCATGGGCACAGCCCGCAGTATGGGCATTGAAGTCACAGACTAGGTGAGGGGAAAAGATCATGCCTAAGCACGGAAAAAATTACAGAAATGCAACTGAAGGGACAGATTCATACGGTTTAACCGTTGAAAATGCTGTCAAACTTGCAGTTGAAAAGGCGTATGCAAAGTTCGACGAGACCGTTGATGTAGCCATCAACCTTGGAGTCGACCCCAAGTATTCCGATCAGATGATTCGTGGAGCAGTAACCCTGCCTAACGGACTCGGAAAAGAAGTAAGAGTAGCTTGCTTCTGTAGTGGGGAAAAAGAAGCGGAAGCCAAAGCTGCCGGTGCCGATTTTGTCGGTGGCGAAGATTTGGTTGCGAAAGTTAAAGACGGATGGCTTGATTTCGATAAAGCCATTGCTACACCTGATATGATGGCGAAAGTCGGTCTTATCGGTAGAGTACTTGGACCTCGCGGTCTGATGCCTAATGCTAAAACTGGAACCGTTACTTTTGACGTAGCTAAAGCCGTTAGCGAAGTTAAAGCTGGACGCGTAGAATTCAAGGTCGACAAGGCCGGTGTTCTTCATGCTCCTATCGGGAAAGTTTCTTTCGGTGCTGAAAAGCTCCTTGAGAATCTTAAATCCCTTCTTGATACTGTCAACAAACTTAAACCTTCAACGGTTAAAGGGACTTACATGAAAGCAGTTGCCGTGGCTACCACCATGGGCCCTGGTTTCAGAGTAGATCCATTGGCAGCAAGAAAGTACGTAGAGTCCTAAATCATCAGATGCCGCCTTTGGCGGCTTTTGATGTTTAAATACACGGGAAGTTTAGTCGAAGAAAGCAGGAGGGATGGTCCCTTAATTTCCTGCCGAGACATTACTTTGACTTGCTTTCCGGGTCAAATCATTAGGAGTGTTAAGGTGAAAAGGCAAGATAAAGCCCAGATTATTGAACAGCTCAAAGAAGTAGCTGAAAGGGCGAGCATTGCCATCGTTACTGACTTTAAAGGGCTTGGAGTTGAAGATTTTACTAATCTTCGCGCTAAACTTAGAGAAGTCGGTGTCGATTGCCAAGTCGTTAAGAACACTCTGGCCCGGTTGGCTTTTGAGGGTACCGATCACGGTATTCTCGCCGATAAATTCAAGGAAAACTGTGCGATTGTAACTGGATATGAAGATCCTGTTGCTGCAGCTAAGGTTGTTGCAGAATTTGCAAAAGAAAGTAAAACTTTCGAACTGCGTTTTGCATCCCTTGAGGGCAAGTATCTTGACGAAGATGGCGTAAAAGCTCTTTCCCTGCTTCCGAGCAAGGAAGAACTCTTAGGTAAGGCTCTTGGCACAATGAATGCTGTGCCCACAAACTTTGTGAGAGTTCTCGCAAATGTACCTCGCGGACTTCTGAACGTTCTTACAGCTGTTAAGGACCAGAAGGAAGCTGCATAACCGCCGAGTCAAGGCAATTCAAAGAATCCCAGGAGGAAATTTCCATGGCAGATATCACAAAAGACCAGGTTGTAGAATTTATTTCCAGCATGACAGTTCTCGAACTTTCTGAGTTCATCAAAGAACTTGAAGAAAAGTTTGGCGTATCCGCAGCAGCTCCAGTAGGCGTAGTCGCCGCAGTAGCTGGTGCAGACGCTGGTGCAGCAGCTGAAGAACAGACTGAATTCGACGTTATCCTTAAGGGTGCCGGCGGAAACAAAATTGCTGTTATCAAAGCTGTCCGCGCTCTCACAGGCCTCGGTCTGAAAGAAGCTAAAGCTAAAGTAGACGAAGCTCCTGCAGCTATCAAAGAAGGCGTAGAAAAATCAGAAGCAGAAGAAGCTCTTAAGCAGCTTACTGAAGCTGGTGCTGACGCTGAAATGAAATAGCTCAAGCAAATTCATTGTCAATGCAAGAGGAGCGCACGCCCCCGCACAGGGGTTGCGCTCTTCTCGCTGTTAAAAAGATTGACAAAATTGCCTGATGAACTATTTAGATTAGATTCAGACTCGCGCAGATGGTTTTTCATTGCGTAATCTAAATAGTTAAAAAATTTCTCGTTGTAGGCAAAATTGTTCTGCCGCACTATGTTCGTCTTGCACTTTTTGGCGTACCAATGATTTATTATTGGTTGATGTTCGTCAAATCGCTTCTTCCCAACCCTAACCTTCTCACTTGATGAGGATACGATGGGTCAGCTCAGAAAAATATTTGGAAAGATCAAAGTCACACTGCCGGTACCTCACCTGCTTGAATTGCAGGTTGATTCCTTTGTAAAGTTCCTTCAGGAAGGCGTTGCGCCGGCCAGTAGGGCAGACATTGGTTTAGAAGGGGTATTTCGTTCGGTTTTTCCTATTGAAGACTTCAACAAAACTGCAAGTCTTGAATATGTTAGCTACGATATCGGTGAGCCTAAATATGATATGGACGAGTGTATCTCGAAGGGACTTACTTATGAAGCCCCTATCCGTATTAAGGTTCGTCTCGTAGTCTTTGATGTTGATGAAGAATCCGAAAGCAGGACTATTCGCGACATTAAAGAGCAGGACATTTATTTCGGAACCGTACCGCTCATGAGTGAGCAGGGTACGTTTATCATAAACGGTACTGAACGCGTAATTGTTAACCAGTTGCAACGTTCTCCCGGTATCATTTTTGAACATGATTCGGGTAAAACACATACCAGCCGTAAAGTTCTTTATAGTTGCAGGGTCATTCCCATGCGCGGTTCATGGCTGGATTTTGATTTTGACCATAAAGATATTCTTTATGTTCGTATTGACAGGCGTCGTAAAATGCCTGCGACTGTTCTTCTTAAAGCTATGGGGCTGTCTAAGCAGGATATTCTCGACTTTTTCTATGAAGTTGAAGAATACAAGCTTGATAGACACATTGCACGACGTAAAGTTGTAGAAAATCAGTACCGTAAAGAAACTGCATGGGTTGATCTCTCACTCGAAGATGGCAAAGTCATCGTAGAGCGTGATAAACCTATTACTAAGTTCGGTTGGCGTAAGCTTGTCCGCGGCGGCGTTGAATATATCGAAGTTGATCCTAAATGCATTATAGGACAATTTGCTGCTGTAGATATTACTGATCCTGATACAGGTGAAGTTATTGCTGAGTCTGCTGACGAAATTACTGAAGAAGTTTTTGAAAGAATACAGGAAGTCGGCCTTAAAGAAGTGAAAGTACTTCTTACTCTGGGCGCGGATACCTCCTCTTCTTTGCGTGATACTCTCATGTTGGATAAGAGTGCAGACGTCGAAAGTGCGCAGATCGAGATCTACCGCAGACTTCGTCCAAGTTCTCCTCCGACTGCAGAAATTGCTGCAAACTTCTTTGAGAATTTGTTCCGCAGTTCAGACTACTATGACCTTTCATCCGTTGGTCGTTACAAATTAAATGCACGTCTTGCAGTTGATACTCCTCTTGAATTGAGGACTCTCACTAACGGAGACATTTTAAAGGCTGTTCTGCTTCTTTGTAAACTTAAAGACAGTCATGGTCCTGCTGATGATATCGATAACCTTGGTAACAGACGTGTACGTCCTGTTGGCGAGCTTGTCGAAAATCAATACAGAATTGGTCTAGTTCGTATGGAAAGAGCTATCAAGGAGCGCATGAGCCTCCAGGAAGTAGCAACTCTTATGCCTCATGACTTGATCAATCCTAAGCCTGTAGCAGCTGTTCTTAAAGAGTTCTTCGGAACATCTCAGTTGTCACAGTTTATGGATCAGACGAATCCGCTTTCCGAGGTAACTCATAAGCGTAGATTGTCTGCTCTTGGACCCGGCGGTCTTACCCGTGAACGTGCAGGATTTGAAGTCCGTGACGTTCATGTAAGTCATTACGGCAGAATCTGCCCTATTGAAACTCCTGAAGGACCAAACATCGGTCTTATCGTTTCCTTGACAACTTATTCCAAGGTTAACGAATTCGGTTTCATTGAAAGTCCTTACCGGACAATCAAAGATTCCACTATGACTGATGAAATATTATATTATGACGCGACTAGAGAAGTTGGTCACGTTGTTGCTCAGGCAAACGCGCCTATTTCTGCTGAGGGATCATTCGTTAATCCGCTTGTAACCTCACGCCGTAACGGTGATGTTTCCATGATGCCTCGTGAAGACGTAACTCTCATGGACATCAGCCCGAGTCAGACAGTTTCTGTTTCAGCTGCACTTATTCCGTTCCTTGAACATGATGATGCTAACCGAGCACTCATGGGATCGAATATGCAGCGTCAGGCTGTTCCACTTCTTAAAACAGCTCAGCCTTTAGTCGGAACCGGAATGGAAGCAAACGTTGCGCAGGATTCCGGTAGTTGTCTACTTGCTGAATTTGACGGATATATTGATTACGTTGATGCAGAACGTCTCGTACTTAGATATGATGACGGGATTTATCCTGATACCGGTGGTATAAAACATTATGAGCTTCAGAAATGGCATAAGTCCAATCAGAACTCATGTTATGGTGCCCGTCCGAGACTTCAGGTTGGAACCCGCGTTTCTAAGGGTGAAGTTCTAGCTGACGGACCTGGAATCAAGGACGGAGAACTTGCTCTTGGTAAAAACCTTCTCGTGGCATTTATGCCTTGGTGTGGTTTTAACTTTGAGGATGCCATTCTTATTTCAGAACGTGTTGTAAAAGAAGACGTTTACACCTCAGTTCATATTGAGGAATTCGAACTCGTAGCACGTGATACCAAGCTTGGACCCGAAGAAGTTACTCGCGATATTCCTAACGTCAGTGAAGATATGCTCAGCAATCTTGACGAATGTGGTATTATCCGTCTTGGAGCCCGTATCACTCCCGATGATATTCTCGTCGGAAAGATCACTCCTAAAGGTGAAACACAGCTGACTCCTGAAGAAAAACTCCTCAGAGCTATCTTCGGTGATAAAGCTCGCGATGTAAAAAATACATCTCTCAAGGTTCCACCGGGAATCGAGGGAACTGTTATTGACGTTAAGGTGTTTAACCGCAGATCCGGTGAGAAAGATGACCGTACTAAGGCCATCGAAGATTTCGAGCTTTCTAAGCATGATATGAAAGAAAGCAAACATATCGATTCTCTCACTATTAAGACTCGCGAAAAAATTAACGCCGTCGTTAGTAACAAGCAGATCAACCAGACTCTTATGGGACGCAGAAAGGGTGAAGTTCTTGCAGAAGCAGGACACACTATTACTGATGCTATCCTTAGTGAAATACCACTTAAGAAACTGGGCGGTCTTTTCTCAGACAAAGACACCAATGAAGCTGTTAAATATCTTCTTGGTGAATATGATAAGCAGATACGCGTTATTAAGGGCATTTATGACGTTAAGCGCGAAAAAGTCACCGAAGGTGATGATTTGCCTCCTGGCGTTATCAAAATGGTCAAGGTCTACATTGCGGTTAAGCGTAAGCTTTCCGTAGGTGATAAAATGGCTGGACGCCATGGTAACAAGGGTGTTGTTTCTTGTATTCTTCCTGAACAGGATATGCCGTTCTTTGCAGACGGTACTCCGATGGACATCGTTTTGAACCCTCTTGGGGTTCCTTCTCGAATGAATATCGGTCAGATTATGGAAACACATCTTGGTTGGGCAGCTCTTGAACTCGGACATAAGTTCGCAAGAATGTTTGATGCCGGTACCGCCCTTGATGAAATACGTAAAGAGGTCAAGAGCACCTTCGATTCAGAAGATGTTTTTGAACTTGTTGACAGTCTTGATGATGATGAATTCAAAGATGCTCTTAATAAAGCACGTGAAGGTATTGTCACTAAAACCCCTGTTTTCGACGGTGCTACAGAGAAAGAAATCTGGGATCTGGTTGTAAAAACCGGGATTCCTGACGACGGTAAAGTCACCCTTTGGGATGGACGTACCGGAGAACCTTTCCACAACCGCGTAACAGTCGGGGTTATGTACATTCTTAAGCTTCATCATTTAGTTGATGAAAAGATTCACGCCCGTTCAACCGGACCTTACTCGCTGGTAACTCAGCAGCCTCTTGGTGGTAAAGCTCAGTTCGGTGGACAGAGACTCGGGGAAATGGAAGTTTGGGCACTTGAAGCATACGGCGCAGCCTACCTGCTTCAGGAATTCCTGACTGTCAAATCTGATGATGTTACCGGTCGTGTTAAAATGTATGAAAAAATCGTCAAGGGTGATAACTTCCTTGAAGCTGGACTCCCTGAATCGTTTAACGTTCTGATTAAAGAGCTTATGTCTCTTGGTCTTGATGTTACTTTGCTTCAGGATGACGAAGAAGAAACTTCCGCTATAACGAAATAATGAGCGCGGGGCCGCAAGGCCCCGCGACTAGATAAACCTTTTCACGAAAGGGGTATATTAATGAGTCTGGACGAATTGTTCACTATGCGTAGAACATCCGGCGCAGGCGACGCAGGGCGTGGCCTCAAAGGAATTCAGATTTCCATTGCTTCTCCTGAAAAGATCAGAGAATGGTCTTTCGGTGAAGTTAAGAAGCCCGAGACAATTAACTATAGAACTTTTAAGCCTGAAAGAGATGGACTCTTTTGTGCTAAAATTTTCGGACCTGTTAAGGACTACGAGTGTAACTGCGGTAAGTATAAGCGCATGAAGCATCGCGGCATTGTCTGCGAAAAATGCGGTGTTGAAGTTATTGCTTCCAAGGTTAGACGTGAACGTATGGGGCATATTGAACTTGCTGCCCCTGTTGCTCACATCTGGTTCCTTAAAACACTTCCTTCTAAGATCGGCACGCTTTTAGATATTACTATGGCTGATCTTGAGAAAGTTCTATATTTTGATTCATATATAGTCCTTGAGCCGGGTGAGACACCTCTTAAGGCACATCAGATTATTTCTGAAGACCAGTACTTTCAGGTTATAGATCATTACGGTGAAGATGCCATCAAAGTCGGAATGGGAGCTGAGACAATCAAGGGTCTGCTTGCAGAAATTGATATGCTTACTCTCCGGACTGAGTTGCGCGAAGAATCTCTGACAACACGTTCGCAGACCAAGAAAAAGAAGCTTACTAAACGCCTTAAAATCGTTGAAGCCTTCCTTGAGTCTGGCAATAATTGTCAGTGGATGATCATGGATGTAATTCCGGTCATTCCTCCAGAACTTCGTCCTCTTGTTCCTCTTGACGGTGGACGTTTTGCAACTTCTGATCTTAATGATCTTTATCGTCGTGTTATTAATAGAAATAATCGTCTTAAAAGACTGATTGAGCTCGGGGCTCCTGATATTATCATCCGTAATGAAAAAAGGATGCTTCAGGAATCTGTTGATGCTCTCTTTGATAACGGACGCCGTGGCCGCGCAATTACCGGAACTAATGGTCGTCCTCTGAAATCCTTGTCTGATATGATTAAGGGTAAGCAGGGACGTTTCCGTCAGAACCTTCTTGGTAAACGTGTCGACTATTCTGGTCGTTCTGTTATTGTTGTTGGGCCTAAGCTCAAACTGCATCAGTGTGGTCTTCCTAAGAAGATGGCTTTGGAACTTTTCAAGCCGTTTATTTATGCAGAGCTTGAACGCAGAGAAATTGCAACTACCATCAAAAGTGCAAAGAAAATGGTAGAGCGTGAAGATTTGGTTGTATGGGATATTCTTGACGACGTTGTTCGTGAATATCCTATTATGCTTAACCGTGCTCCTACTTTGCATAGACTCGGTATTCAGTCTTTTGAACCGACTTTGATCGAAGGTAAAGCTATTCAGCTTCACCCGCTTGTATGTTCTGCATATAACGCTGACTTTGACGGTGACCAGATGGCTGTTCACGTACCTCTTTCTGTTGAAGCACAGATTGAGTGCCGTGTTTTGATGATGTCTTCAAATAATATCCTTTCGCCTGCGAATGGACAGCCGATCATCAACCCGAGTCAGGATATCGTTCTTGGACTCTATTATCTAACTGTTGATCGTTCTTTTGCCAAAGGTGAAGGCATGATCTTCGCCGGTCCTTGGGAAGTTATTACTGCCCTTGATGCCGAAGTTGTAAGCCTGCATGCTCGCGTTAAAGTAAGAATTGACGGCAAACTTGTAGATACTACTTGTGGTCGTATTCTTGTTGGTGAACTGGTTCCTGAAGGCATGAGCTATGATCAGGTTAACATGGTTATGACCAAGAAGAATATTGCACGCCTCGTTTCCGATGCTTACCGCACAGCGGGTAGTAAGGCGACAGTTATTCTTTGTGATAGACTTAAAGACCTTGGTTATGAGCACGCAACAAGAGCCGCTATTACTATCGGCGTTAAAGACCTCACAATTCCTAAAAAGAAAGCCGGTCTGCTTGAAGATGCTTATATCGAAGTTGAAAATATTGAAGCTCAGTACCGTGAAGGTATCATTACCCGTACTGAAAAGTACAACAAGGTAGTCGACGTTTGGACGAAAGTTACTAATGATGTTTCAAGTGAAATGACTCTTGAAATGTCTGCTGATATTCTGACTGATCCAGTGACAGGAAAACAGGAGTCTAACTCCAGTTTCAACCCTGTCTTTATGATGGCTCACTCAGGTGCAAGAGGTAACCAGGACCAGATGAGACAGCTTGCAGGTATGCGTGGTCTGATGGCCAAGCCTTCTGGAGAAATTATTGAAACACCGATTACTTCTTCATTCCGTGAAGGTCTTTCGGTTCTTCAGTACTTTATTTCCACTCATGGTGCTCGTAAAGGTCTCGCGGATACTGCACTTAAAACTGCAAACTCCGGTTATCTTACTCGTCGTCTGGTTGATGTTGTTCAGGACGTTACTGTTGCTGAAAATGATTGTAGAACAGTTGACGGTCTTGAACTTACTCATTACATCAAGGGCGGAGAAATAAAAGAACGCCTCTCCGAAAAAGTACTTGGTCGTGTGACAATCCATCCCATAACCAAGGAAGGAACTGATGAAATTTTAGTTCCTGCTAATACTTTAATTGATGAACGCTTTGCGAAACTTATTGATGATAACGGCATCAACTCGATGATCGTTCGTTCACCACTGACTTGCAGAAGCAAGCAGGGTGTATGCGCTATGTGTTACGGTCGTGACCTTGCAAGAGGACATATCGTTAACGTTGGTGAAACTGTCGGTATTATCGCAGCACAGTCAATCGGTGAGCCGGGAACTCAGCTCACAATGCGTACCTTCCATATCGGTGGTACGGCTAGTCGTGAGATTCAGCAGTCATCTTTTGAAGCTCAGCATAACGGTTCAGTAGTACTTAACCGTATGCGCTCAGTTCGCAATGTCGAAGGACATCAAATGGTCCTTGGTAAGAGTTGCCAGGTTGCTATTGTGGATGAGCAGGGTAGAGAACGTGAAAAATACGTTCTGCCTCTGGGTGCTAAACTTTACGTGGAGGACGGGCAGGAAGTTACCCATAATACGGTCTTGGCCGAATGGGATCCGCTTGCAGAACCGTTCATCACTGATGTTGCAGGTACGGTTAAATTTACCGACTTAGTTGAAGGTAAAACATTCCAGGAAAGGATTGATGAAGCCACTAACAGGGCAACATATACGATTACTGAATACCGTACCACGAACTTCAAACCGTCAATGTCTATTTGCGGCGAAGATGGAGAGCCTTTGACTCGTCCAGGGTCAACCTTAAAAGCTACTTATCCTCTTCCTGTAGGTGCTCTTTTGATGGTAAAAGACGGTGACACAGTCACCGGTGGTGAAATTATTGCACGTAAACTTCGCGAAACTTCGAAGACCAAAGATATTGTTGGTGGTCTTCCTAGAGTTGCGGAGCTGTTTGAAGTGCGCAAACCAAAGGAACTTGGAATCATTACGGAGATTGATGGTGTGGTCTCCTACGGACCCGAATCCAAAGGCAAGCGCAAAATCATTGTTACACCTGAAGTTGGAGTTACCAAGGAATACTTGGTACCAAAAGGACGTCATATTACTGCTCAGGAAGGAGACTTCGTTGAAGCTGGTGATTTGATGACTGAAGGACTTCCGGAACTTCATGACATCTTGAAAGTTAAGGGCGAAAAATATCTCGCACGCTTTCTGGTGGAAGAAATTCAGGACGTTTACCGCTTCCAGGGTGTTGGAATTAACGATAAGCATATCGAAGTTATTGTCCGTCAGATGCTCAAGAAAGTTTCCATCGTTGATCCCGGTGAAACTCACTTTCTTGTTGCAGAACAGGTGGATAAGCAGCGGTTTATGGAGAAAAATGAGGAAGCTGTCAAAAACGGGCTTAAGCCTGCTACAGCTCAGACTCATGTTCTCGGAATTACTCAAGCTTCACTTTCAACTGCGTCATTTATTTCTGCTGCATCATTCCAGGAGACGACAAAGGTTCTTACCGAGTCATCCCTGCGCGGCAAGAAAGATTATCTGCGCGGCTTGAAAGAGAACGTAATCGTCGGTCGCTTGATTCCTGCCGGAACCGGCTTCCGTAGATATGCGCAGACTGCAGTGATCGTTCCTGATCAGCCGGAACGTGCCGATAAGTTTCTTGAGGAATTAGAAGACGAGCCGTTGCTCATTAATGAAAGATAATGCTAGCGCCAGTACGCAGTTAAACATGATTTTAGAACAGGTCGTTGCAGCCTGATTCTAATCTGAATTCATATTTAGATTGGATTTGTTCTTGACAAATCTCGAAAATTTAGTCTAACTGCGTCGGTCTTTGCATAACGAAATAAATTTGGAGGGTTCATGCCAACCATTAATCAGCTCATTAGAAAAGGGCGTGAAAAGCAGCTTAAGCGTAAGAAGACTCCTGCTCTTCAAGCTTGCCCCCAGCGTCGTGGAGTATGCACTAGAGTGTATACAACCACCCCTAAAAAGCCTAACTCCGCACTGCGTAAAGTCGCACGTGTGCGTTTGACTAATAGCATCGAAGTAACCGCTTACATTGGTGGTGAAGGTCATAACCTTCAGGAACATTCCGTGGTACTAATCCGCGGTGGTAGAGTAAAAGATTTACCTGGTGTTCGTTACCATATTGTTCGCGGATCACTCGATACCGCTGGTGTCGCAGATCGTCGTAAGGGTCGTTCTAAGTACGGCGCTAAACGTCCTAAATAGTTTTTATTCTAAGGAGTATTAATATGCCTCGTAAAGGTCCAGTACCCAAGAGACAAATTCTTCCTGACCCAGTTTATGGTAGTCAGCTTGCAACTAAGTTCATGAATAGACTCATGTTCGACGGCAAGAAGAGTGTTTCTGAAAAAATATTTTATGAAGCTCTTGCATTCCTAGGTGAAAAAACCCAGGAAGATCCAATCAAAGCTTTTGAAAAAGCAATTGAAAATGTTAAACCTCACGCGGAAGTTAAATCACGCCGTGTCGGTGGTGCAACTTATCAGGTTCCAGTTGAAGTCCGTCCTGAACGTCAGGGTTCTTTGGCTATCAGGTGGCTGATAAATCAGGCACGTTCCAGAGGTGAGAAAGGTATGGTCGCTCGTCTTAGTGGTGAATTCCTCGACGCTTATAACAAGCGTGGTGGTGCTGTTAAGAAGAAAGAAGACGTTCATCGCATGGCTGAAGCCAACAAGGCTTTTGCTCATTACCGTTGGTAATCGGAGTTTATCGTGTCTAAGAAGGTTACAAGTGATAAACAGCGTAATATTGGTATTATGGCCCACATTGATGCGGGTAAAACTACCACTACTGAACGCATATTATACTATACCGGTGTTTCACACAAAATAGGCGAAGTTCATGACGGCGAAGCCACCATGGACTGGATGGTTCAGGAACAAGAGCGCGGCATCACTATCACTAGTGCTGCTACCACATGTTTCTGGAAAGATTACCGTATTAATATTATTGATACACCAGGTCACGTTGACTTCACAATGGAAGTTGAACGTGCTCTGCGTGTGCTCGATGGAGCTGTAGCAGTATTTGATGCTGTTGCAGGCGTTGAGCCTCAGTCTGAAACCGTATGGCGTCAGGCTGATAGATATAATGTTCCACGTATCGCTTTCATTAATAAAATGGACCGTACTGGAGCAGATTTCTTCCGTTGTGTTGATATGCTGCGTGATCGTCTCGGTGCTAAAGCAGTACCGCTTCAGATCCCAATCGGCAATGAAGATAAATATCTCGGATCAGTCTGTCTTGTAACTGGTAAAGCTTACACATATCATGATGATACAATGGGTAAGGATTACAGCGTAGAAGACATTCCAGCCGATATGGTTGATCAGTACGAGTCAATGCGTCTTGAAATGATCGAAGCTATAGCAGAAGAGAATGAAGAACTTCTTGATAAGTACCTCGGTGGTGACGAGCTTACCCCTGAAGAAATTATCAAGGGTATCCGTGCAGCTACAATCAGCTTGAAAATATGCCCTGTTCTGTGCGGTACCGCATTTAAGAACAAAGGTGTACAGCCACTGCTTGATGCTGTTATTGATTATCTTCCTTCTCCTCTTGATATTCCTGCAATGGTAGGGATTGATCCGGACAATGGCGAAAGCATTGAATGTCCTTGTGACATTGACAAGCCGCTTGCAGCTCTTTCATTCAAACTGATGACAGACCCCTTTGTCGGTCATCTTACATTCCTTCGTCTTTACTCCGGTAAAATGGCTAGTGGTGATACATACATCAATGCTGCCAGCGGTAAAAAGGAACGTATTGGTCGTCTTCTTAAGATGCATGCTAACAAGCGTGAAGAAATTAAGGAAGCGTTTGCAGGGGATATCGTCGCTGCTGTTGGACTTAAGTCTATGGCTACCGGTGATACTCTTGCAGAACTGAAAAAAGCTGTAGTTTTGGAATCTCTTGATATTCCAGAACCAGTTATTGAAGTTGCAATTGAGCCTAAAACCAAAGCTGATAGAGACCTCCTTAGTGCTGGTCTTGCTAAGCTTGCAAAAGAAGATCCTTCTTTCCGCGTCAAAGGTGACGAAGAAACAGGGCAGACTCTTATTGCTGGTATGGGTGAACTTCATCTTGAAATCATCGTTGACCGTCTGCTTCGTGAATTCAATGTTAATGCTAACGTTGGAGCACCAAGGGTTTCATATCGTGAAACCATTACTAAGCAGGTTGAGTCAAACCTTAAATATGCTAAACAGTCTGGTGGTCGTGGTCAGTACGGACATGTTGTCGTTACCATTGAGCCTAACCCAGAGAAAGAATACGAGTTTGTTGATGAAATTAAGGGCGGAATTATTCCTAAAGAATACATTCCAGCAGTTGACCGTGGTATTCATGACGCCATGAAAAACGGTGTAATCGCAGGATTCCCCTTAGTTGATATCAAAGCAACACTGACCTACGGTTCTTATCATGACGTTGACTCCTCTGAGCAGGCTTTCTACATTGCCGGTTCAATGGCTCTCAAAGACGCAGTTAAGAAGGCTGGTCCACAGCTTCTCGAGCCTATCATGGCTGTTGAAGTCGTTACCCCTGATGATTACCTTGGTGATGTCATGGGTGACCTTAACGGTCGTCGTGGTAAGGTCAGCAACATGGAAGGCCGTGCTAACGCACAGGTCATTAAATGTGATGTCCCTCTTAGTGAGATGTTTGGTTACGCAACCGACCTTCGCTCCAAGACTCAGGGACGTGCAACATTCTCCATGCAGTTCGATCATTACGAGCCGGTTCCAGCAAGTATTGCAGAAGAGTTGATCAATAAAAACTAAGATAAAAATAAGTTTATCCTAGTTTTTACTTGACAGCGACAGCTGAAAAGCAGTAAGCCTCCCGAACCCACAGTGTTTGGGAGGCTCTTTATTTTTTACGGGAGTCGCCCGTGAAACCACGGAGATAAGGTATAAGGTCCGGCATGCTGGCTGGACGACCATACCAGGCAATGAGAGGAACCTCACAAGCCTTTCAGCCGTTGCAAGCTAGCCGTCTCTGAATCTATTCAGGAGTATTATTATGGTTTCTATGACTAATGATCGAATTCGTATCAAGCTCAAGGCTTACGATTACCGTATCCTTGATAAGGCTGTAACTGAGATTGTGGATACTGCCCGCAATACCGGCGCAGCTATCGCAGGTCCCATCCCATTGCCTACACAGATTCACCGCACAACAGTGCAGAAATCTGTGCACGTAGACAAAAAGTCTCGTGAGCAGTTTGAGATGCGGATTCACAAGCGTCTGCTTGATATCCTTGAACCCACCCAGCAGACAGTTGATGCGCTAGGCAAGCTTAGCCTGCCCGCAGGCGTCGACGTCGAAATTAAGCTATAGGGGGGGGCAACATGGCAAAAACTATCGGACTACTCGGTAAAAAATTGGGCATGACCCGCGTGTTCTCTGACGATGGTAGCATTGTACCAGTCACAGTTCTCGAAATTGGACCATGCCCTGTCATTCAGGTTAAGACTAAAGAGAAGGAAGGCTATAACGCCATCCAGATCGGATACGACTCACTGCCCGAGCGCAAGGTGAACAAACCCTCTAAGGGACATCAGGATAAAGCCGGCAAAGGCTATTTCCGCCATCTGCGCGAATTCCCGCTTGAGTCTGTAGCTGATTATGAACTTGGCCAGGAAATCTCTGTTGACATCTTTACTCCAGGTGAAAAGGTTAAAGTAACCGGCACATCTAAAGGTAAAGGTTTCCAGGGCGTAATGAAACGTTGGAACTTTAAAGGTATGAAAGCATCTCACGGTGTTGAAAAAGTTCATCGTTCACCTGGTTCAATCGGCCACGCTACTTTCCCTGGTAAAGTCTTTAAGGGTAAAAAAATGCCCGGTCAGATGGGTAACGAGCGCGTCACTGTTTCCAACATTGAGATCGTTGACGTTCGCACCGAGGAAAACGTTCTCGTGGTTAAGGGACAAGTTCCTGGAGCCAAGAACGGATTGGTGATGATCCGCAAGACCAGCTAGAGGGAAAAAACATGGCTACCATTACTATATACGATCAAACGAAAAAGGAAGTAGGGAGCATGGATCTTGCTCCGGAAGTATTTGAAGTTCCGGTCAAGCCCGAAATCCTGAACCTTGTTGTCCGCGCTCAGCTCGCTGCAAAGCGTAGCGGAACTCATGCCACGAAAACTCGTGCTATGAAACGCGGCGGCGGCGCCAAACCTTGGCGTCAGAAAGGAACAGGACGTGCACGTGCCGGTTCCACCCGTTCTCCGCTTTGGCGGGGTGGTGGTGTGACTTTCGGTCCACAGCCTAGAGACTACTCCTTCAAGGTTAATAAAAAGGTCCGTCGTCTTGCTCTCAAGATGGCTCTTACTTCAAGATTCAGCGAAGAACAGCTGATGATTATTAAGGATATCGACCTTCCCGAGATTAAAACTAAGCTTTTCGCTCAAGTTGCAGAAACTCTCGGACTTTACAAGGCCTTGATTATTGTCAAGGATGCTGATAATAAACTCCTCCTTTCTGCGAGGAATATCCCAGGCATCAAGATGATCTCCGCTGACCAGATAAATGTTTATGACATTTTGCGTCATCGTCAGGTTGTTATGCTTGAGAATGCAGCACAGGATCTGCAGGAGAGGTTAAAATAGTCATGGACTATACTCAGATTCTTATCAAACCGGTCATTTCGGAAAAGGCTACCGACATTAAAGAGACTTCTAATCAAGTCACTTTTTATGTGCTACCTTCTGCCAATAAGGTTGAAATCAAAAAAGCTGTTGAAAGCGCTTTTGATGTTAAAGTCGATTCCGTTCGTGTTATTAGGAAAAGACCCGGTCTTCGCAGAAAGTTCGGTCGCGTTGTCGGTAAGCAGTCCGGCTATAAAAAAGCTTATGTTAAGCTTTTTGCGGGCGAAAAAATCGAATTCTTCGAGGGAGTTTAAGAGATGGCTACTCGTAAACTGAAACCAACCTCACCTGGTCGCCGGTTCCAGACGATCTCAACATTTGATGAGATCACTAAGTCTACACCGGAAAAGGCTCTTACTAAAGGGTTGACCAAAAAGGCTGGTAGAAACAATAACGGTAGAGTTACCTCACGTCATCGTGGCGGTGGTACTAAGCGTCTTTACCGTATCATCGACTTCAAGCGTAATAAAGTTGAAGTCCCAGCAACTGTTGCTTCAATAGAATACGATCCCAACAGAAGTGCTCGCATCGCTCTGCTTAATTACGCAGACGGTGACAAACGCTATATTCTCGCTCCGGTTGGTCTCAACCAGGGTGATAAAATTATTGCAGGAGAAAAAGCCGATATCAAACCCGGTAATGCTCTCCTTCTTAAGAATATCCCTGTTGGTACTATCGTTCATAATATAGAATTGCATCCCGGTAAGGGCGGACAGTTTTGTCGCGCTGCCGGTACTTACGCTCAGCTTGTGGCTAAAGAAGGCAAATATGCTCTTATGCGTATGCCTTCCGGTGAAGTCCGCAAGGTTCTCGCAACATGTTGTGCTACCATTGGTCAGGTTGGAAATATCCAGCACGAAAAGATCACTATAGGTAAAGCAGGACGTAATCGCTGGCTCGGTCGTAGACCTAAAGTCAGGGGTGTTGCTATGAACCCTGTTGACCATCCACTCGGTGGTGGTGAAGGTCGTAGCTCCGGTGGTAGACACCCTTGCTCTCCGTGGGGTATGCCTGCTAAGGGATACAAAACACGTAGTAAGAAGAAACCTTCTTCCAAGCTCATCGTTAAACGCCGCGGGCAGAAGTAGGAGACTGTAATGCCAAGATCACTGAAAAAAGGCCCGTTTATAGACGATCATCTGCTTAAAAAGGTCGTAAAGGCTCAGGACTCTGGAGACCGCAAGGTAATTCAGACCTGGTCCAGACGTTCAACCATCATTCCAGAAATGGTGGGACTGACCTTCGCAGTTCACAATGGCCGTAAGTTTATTCCTGTCTTCGTCACAGAAAACATGGTAGGACACAAGTTGGGTGAGTTTTCACCTACTCGTACTTATTATGGACATGCGGCAGACAAGAAAAGCAAAGCCAAACGCTAGAAGGGTTAAGCAATGGAAGCTAGAGCTATTGCAAAATATATGCGCATTTCTGCACAGAAAGTGCGCTTGGTAGCGGAAAACATCAAAGGGAAGCCTGTTGAGGAAGCTCTCAACATACTGAAGTTCACACCCAAAAAGGGTGCCGAAATGCTCAGTAAAGTGCTATATTCTGCTGTTGCTAATGCAGAGCAGATTCCCGGAGTGGATGTTGACACTCTCCGAGTATCCGTCGTCAAAATTGACGAAGGTCCTACTTGGAAGAGGATTCAGCCCAGGGCTATGGGACGTGCGTTCAGAATTCTGAAGCGTACGAGCCATATAACCGTCGTAGTAAAAGAATCGTAGGGTAGTGTCATGGGTCAGAAAGTACATCCATACGGGTTCAGGCTTGGTTATACCAAGAACTGGCTTTCCAGGTGGTTCAGCAAAAAGGACTACCCCGCTTTCGTCTGTGAAGACGACAGCATTCGTAAATATGTTAAAGAGAAGATCTTTCATGCAGGCGTAGCGAAGATCGAGATCGAACGTGCCGGTGGCAAAATTCGTCTCATCATTCACACTGCTCGTCCCGGTATTGTTATCGGTCGTAAAGGTGTTGAAATCGAAAAACTCCGCAATGATCTTCGTCAAAAATATAATAAAGAATTCGCCCTTGAAGTAAGTGAAATTCGCCGTCCAGAAACAGACGCGCAGCTCGTTGCAGAGAATATTGCTCAGCAACTCGAACGCCGTGTAGCTTTCCGTCGTGCGATGAAACGTACTGTAGGTCTTGCTCGCAAATTTGGAGCAGAGGGAATCAAGGTTGCATGTGCTGGTCGTTTGGCCGGTGCTGAAATCGCTCGTACTGAATGGTACCGCGATGGCCGCGTTCCTCTTCAGACCCTTAGAGCTGACATTGATTATGGTGTTGCGAGAGCAAGTACCACTTACGGTGTCATCGGCGTTAAGGTCTGGATCTTTAAAGGAGAAATTCTTGACCACGAGGTGAAACAGTAATGCTTTCACCTAAAAAAATGAAATTCCGTAAACGCCAGAAAGGTCGTAACAAGGGTAAAGCTCAGCGTGGTTCCACAATCGCATTTGGTGATATCGCCATTAAGACTTTGGAGCACGGAAAACTGAGTAACAACCAGATTGAAGCCGCACGTATCGCTATTATGCGACACATTAAACGTGGTGGACAAGTCTGGATCAGGATTTTTCCTGATGTGCCAGTTACTGCCAAGCCTGCTGAAGTCAGACAGGGTAAAGGTAAAGGTTCCGTAGTTGGTTGGTGCGCACCAGTCAAACCAGGACGCATTCTTTACGAAGTAAAAGGTGTAGACCTTGCGCTCGCTAAAGAAGCCCTAGTTCGTGCATCTCACAAGCTTTCTGTCAAGACTACTATTGTAGTTAAGGAGGGTTTGTAAAATGAAGACTAAAGAACTACGTGAACTCGATACTGCTGCTCTAACTGAGAAACTTACTGCTTCTAGACTGGAGCTTTTTAATCTCCGCTTCAAGCACGCAACTGCTCAGTTGGAAAATACCCAGAGACTAGTCGAAGTCAAAAAAGACATCGCCAAGATTCAGACACTTCAGCGTGAAAAGGAACTGGGAGCATAAGCCATGGCAGAGCTTAATTTAAAAGGAAACAGGCGTGTGCTTAGCGGTAAAGTCGTCAGCGATAAGGGTGACAAGACTATTGTCGTCCGTGTTGAGACTCTCGTTAAACACCCCTTGTATAAAAAATTCATTCGTCGTCACACCAAATTCATGGCACATGATCCTGCTAATGAATGCGTTATTGGCGATAAAGTACAGATTGTAGAATTCCGTCCCCTTAGCCGGCGCAAAAGGTGGCATTTGGATAAAATTCTGGAAAAAGCAGTTTAGGGGTATACGCCATGATTCAGACAGAATCCAGACTAGACGTAGCAGATAACTCCGGCGCCAAAAAGGTTCTTTGTATAAAAGTCCTTGGGGGCTCAAAGAGACGTTACGCAAGTGTCGGAGACATTATTGTGGTTTCCATTAAGGAAGCTATGCCCCATTCCAAAGTGAAGAAGGGCTCTGTAATGAAAGCAGTCGTAGTACGCACCAAGAAAGAAATTGGTCGTCCTGACGGGTCTTACATCAAGTTTGACAATAACTCTGCCGTTCTTCTGAACAGCTCAATGGAACCAGTAGGGACTCGTATTTTCGGTCCCGTAGCAAGAGAATTGAGGTCAAGCGGCTTCATGAAAATAGTTTCTCTTGCTCCTGAGGTTCTTTAAAATCCTTATCACGAGAGAAGGTTATACGGCATGAACAAGATACATGTTGATGACAAGGTAATGGTCATCGCCGGCAAGGATAAGGGGAAGATCGGCAAGGTCATAAAGATCAACCGCAAAAAGGACACAGTCCTTGTAGAGCAGGTTAATACGGTTTCTAGGCATACTAAGCCTAATCCGTATGCTAATCAGCCCGGCGGTATTGTTGAGAAAGAAGCCCCTCTTCACATCTCCAACATTCAGGTTGTGTGCCCATCGTGCACAAAAGCAACCAGAGTTGGAGTTCGTGAGACCAATGACGGAATTAATGTCCGTTTTTGTAAAAAATGTAACGAAATCATCGACTAGGGTCTTGCGATGACACGTCTCGAAAAAATATATACGGACAAGGTCGCCTCGGTTCTTAACAAAGAATTCGGGTACAAGAGTTCAATGGAGATTCCTTGCATAAAGGCTATATCTCTTAACATTGGACTCGGCGAAGCAAGCCAGAACGCAAAGCTCATTGACGGTGCTGTATCTGAACTTACTGCTCTTGCAGGTCAGAAAGCAGTTGTCACCAGAGCCAAGAAATCCATTGCAGCATTTAAGCTGCGTGAGGGTATGCCAGTAGGCGCCCGTGTGACCCTTCGCAGGGATTACATGTGGGATTTTCTTGATAAACTCGTTAGTTTTGCGCTCCCGCGCGTACGTGACTTCCGCGGAATTCCTGACAAAGGATTCGACGGACGCGGTAACTTCACTCTGGGAATCAAGGAATTAACCATATTTCCTGAAATTCGGCTTGATCAGATCGAGCTTACCAAAGGGATGAATGTGACTATCGTCACCTCCGCTAAAACTGACAAAGAAGGCAAGATGCTCCTAGAGCTTCTTGGTATGCCCTTCAAGAAATAGGAGGTCGGTGTGGCCAGAACAGCGTTAAAAGTTAAGGCTAGACGTAAGCCTAAGTTCAAGGTGCGCGGTTATAATAGATGTCCCATATGCGGACGTCCACGTGCATTCCTGCGGAAATATGGCGTATGCCGTATTTGTTTCAGGGAAAAGGCCCTCGCGGGTGAACTTCCCGGCGTGCGTAAAGCCAGCTGGTAATATAAGGAGTTTGAAATGCCTGTTGTCGATCCAATCGCCGATATGCTGACCCGCATTCGTAATGCGCACGGTGCTTACCATAAGTCCGTGTTCATTCCCGGGTCAAAAATTAAAACCGCAATCGCCGGAATCCTTAAGGATGAAGGTTATATCGTTGACTTCACTACTGAAGACAAAGATATTACCGTGACACTTAAGTATGTTGATGGAAAATCGCTTATTAGCGGTATGAAAAAAATCAGCACACCCGGAAGGCGCGTATTTGTAGGCGTTGAAGATATTCCCAGTGTCCTTAATGGACTCGGGATTTGCATACTTTCCACTTCAAAGGGCGTAGTTGACGGAGTCAAGGCGAAAGACTTGAATGTCGGTGGCGAGCTCTTGTGCGAAATCTGGTAGAGAGGGTTTAAGATGTCCAGAATTGGAAAAAAACCTATTGATATACCTTCTGGTGTAGAAGTTACTGTCGGAGCTGAAGCAGTTTCCGTCAAAGGTCCTAAAGGATCGATTTCTACTCCTATACACCCCATGGTCAGCTATAAAGTAGCTGACGGTGTGGTAGAGGTAATGAGGTCTGGCGAAACTCGCCAGGAATGTGCACAACACGGCCTGCATCGCACACTTCTTTTCAATTGTATTGAAGGAGTCTCTAAAGGCTACTCCAAAACATTGGAAGTCGTAGGTGTCGGTTATAAGGTGTCCGTTCAGGGCAAGAACATCATACTTAACGTAGGATATTCTCACCCTGTACAGTTCCCGCTTCCTGCTGGCATAGAAGCCAAAGCAGAAGGTAGCAAGCTTACCGTCAACGGGATTGATAAACAACTCGTTGGTGAAGTTGCCGCACAAGTTCGTCGTGTACGTCCACCTGAGCCTTACAAAGGCAAAGGTATTAAATACATTGATGAACAGATCAGACGTAAAGCCGGTAAGTCCGGTAAAAAATAGGGTACAGCCATGAAAATGACTAAAGAACAGGCAAGACGTCGTAAAAAAGTACGTATCCGTAAAAAGATTAGTGGTACTGCTTCGCGTCCTCGTCTTGTTGTTTTCCGTTCAAACAAGTACATCTACGCTCAGCTCGTAGATGATCTGATTGGCAAAACCGTGACCGCTTCCTCTTCTTGCGCTCTTGTTAAGGGTGACAATGCTGTGAAGCTCACCTGCAAGACCGCTGAAGCTGTTGGTAAGGATATTGCTGCCAAGGCTAAGGAATTGAATATCGACAAGGTCGTTTTCGACCGCGGCGGATATATCTATCACGGCAGGGTCAAGGCCCTTGCAGACGGCGCTCGTGAGGGTGGCCTGAAATTCTAAACTTATGGGAATCTCCATGGAACAGAATGATCTGGGTCTGATTGAAAAAATCGTTTATCTCAACCGAGTCGCTAAAGTGGTAAAGGGCGGTAGAAGGTTCTCCTTCAGCGCCCTGGTTGTGGTAGGTGACGGTAAAGGTCAAGTCGGTTTTGGACTTGGTAAGGCTAACGAAGTTCCTGAAGCTATTAGAAAAGCTTCAGAAAGAGCACGGAAAGACATGATTTCCGTACCTCTTCTCGACGGAACTCTTCCTTATGAAGTTCTGGGCCGTTATGGTGCCGGACGTGTTATGCTTAAACCCGCTTCAAAGGGTACCGGAATTATTGCCGGTGGTCCTGTCCGTGCGGTGCTTGAAGTTGTAGGCGTTCATGATATCCTTACTAAGGCTATCGGCACCAATAATCCGCATAATGTACTTCGCGCGACTATCGCCGGGCTTGCTTCTCTGCGTAGCGCAGATGAAGTTTCTCTGCTTCGCGGGAAGAAAGTTGTGACTCCCAGAAAGTAGGAGTACTGAAATGCTTAAAGTTAAACTTATTCGCAGCAAGATCGGTTGCAATCCTAAACAGCGCAAGACTCTTGTGGCTATGGGATTGCGTAAGATCAGGCAAGAGAAAAGCTTTGAAGATAACCTCGTTATTCGAGGCATGATCAATAAAGTTTCGCACCTTGTGGAGGTAACAGAATCATGAGGCTGCATGAATTATATCCGTTCCCTGAGGAACGCAAAAATCGCAAACGCGTAGGTCGCGGTGGTGGATCTGGAATGGGGGGAACCTCAGGAAAAGGTCATAAAGGTCAGAACGCACGTTCTGGCGGTGGTGTCCCTGCCTGGTTCGAAGGTGGACAGATGCCTCTAGCTCGCCGCTTGCCTAAACGCGGTTTCAAGAATCCTTTCCGTGAGGAATATGTTGCTTTGAATATTGGAGCAATTCTTGGAGCCTTTGAAGGTAAAACTGAAATCACTCTTCAGGATATTTATGATCGTGGTCTTTGCAAAAAGACAGCTCTCGTAAAAGTTCTTGGAATGGGTGAAGTCAGTGCAGCGATAACTATCGAAGCACACCGTTTCAGCGCGTCTGCAACTGAAAAAATCACCAAGGCCGGCGGAACGGCCACAGCTCTGGAAGGATAATTGTGGCAACTGCTGGAGTTGACAATCTTTCCCGACTGCCGGAACTGAAGAAAAAAATCCTTTGGACTTTTCTTCTTCTGGCTGTCTACCGGGCCGGGATTCATATCCCGGTTCCCGGTGTAGACAGCGCTGCATTGGCCGACTTTTTTGAGAGTGTTTCTAACACTCTCTTCGGCCTTTTTGACATGTTCTCCGGTGGCGGGTTGCGTAATCTGTCTATATTCGCGTTAGGCATCATGCCCTATATCTCCGCGTCTATTATCATCCAACTTCTTAATGTAGTAAGTCCGGACCTTAAAAGACTTAGTCAGGAAGGGGCTCAGGGACGCAAGAAGATTACCCAGTATACCAGGTACGCCACTGTACTCATTACGATAGTGCAGGGGTTTGGAATAGCCATGGGACTGGAAAGTATGGTCAGTCCTACTGGTGCGCCTGTTGTCCTTTATGCTGGATGGACCTTCCGCTTAATAACCATTCTCACTTTAACAGCTGGAACCGTTTTCTTGATGTGGCTCGGTGAACAAATGACCGACCGCGGTATTGGGAACGGTATTTCAATGATCATTTTTGCTGGTATCGTAGCAGGTCTTCCATCTGCTATTTTTAATACCGTTAGATTGATGCAGGCTGGAGAGATTACTCTCTTTCTGCTTATTTTTATCTTAGCATTCATGATCGCGATTTTAGCTTTTATCGTGTTTATGGAACGAGGGCAGCGTAGAATACCGATTCATTACGCTAAGCGTATGATGGGACGAAAAATGATGGGAGGGCAGACTACACATTTGCCTCTTAGAATTAACACTGCCGGTGTTATTCCTCCTATCTTTGCTTCAAGTATTCTGCTCTTTCCTACCACTTTGGCTAGTTTCTCTAATAACGAGTGGCTGTCAAAGATGTCCGCGCATTTTACGCCGGACTCCATAATTTATAACCTTATATTCATCTCCCTGATCATCTTTTTCTGCTACTTCTATACAGCGATCATCTTTGATCCTAAAGGAATTGCAGAAAATATTCAGAAACAGGGTGGCTTTATTCCTGGTATCCGCCCGGGCACAAAAACTCGCGAGTACATCGACCGAGTTCTTGCAAGGATTACTCTTTGGGGTTCCTTGTATGTTGCCGCGATCTGCGTACTTCCCATGTTGTTAATATCTCAGTTCAATGTTCCTTTCTATTTCGGAGGAACCGCACTGTTGATCGTAGTAGGTGTGTCCATGGATTTCATGGGCAAGATAGAATCTTACTTGATTTCACGTCAATATGACGGACTCATGGGCAAAGGAAGCAAGGTTAAGGGCAGGTAGTAGTTTTGAAGAAGTATAGAGGGATATACCTCAAAAATGAAAAAGAGATTGGCCTCATGCGTGAGGCCAATCGTCTTGTTTCTACAATTCTCGATATGTTAAGCGAAGCAGTTAGGCCAGGTATCAGTACTATGGCACTCGAGGAAATTGCTGATAAAGCTTGTGAAAATTTTGGGGTAGTACCCGCCTTTAAGGGGTATCACGGTTTTCCTTTTGCTTTGTGTTGTTCCGTCAATGAGGAAATTGTTCATGGGTTTCCATCCAACGAGCGAATCCTTAATGAAGGCGATATCGTCAGCATTGATATGGGTGTTGTGTACAAAGGTTTTTACGGAGACTCTGCACGCACTTATCCCGTAGGTTCAGTTCCTGCTACCACTCAGATGTTACTTGACGTGACTCGTGAGTCGCTTATGAAAGGGATTGAACAAGCGCATCCCGGGAATAATCTTTATGATGTTTCCCGTGCGATTCAAGAATATGCAGAGTCATTTGGATATGGAATTGTTCGAAGGTTCGTTGGGCACGGCATTGGCCGTAATTTGCATGAGAAGCCCGAGGTTCCGAATTTTGTTCCTGCCGGATTACCTGGTGTGAATCTCAGAACTGGAATGGTTATAGCCATCGAACCGATGGTTACAGCTGGTACATATGAGGTAGAAGTTCTATCTGATAAGTGGACAGCTGTTACTAAGGACAGGAAGCTGTCCGCCCATTTTGAGCACACAATTGCCATTACATCAGATGGCCCGATTATATTGAGCCTGTCTTAATTTTAGATAATTTCCTGTCAGGGCTTGATTTTTGTAGAATAGTTCTGTATAAATCTTTTTTTTGAATTTTCGTGGCAACGGAAGACTTAAGCATGGACTCAACTGCCTTTTAGCCGGGTGGTTTTGAGACATCATTGGCCCACAGTCGGCTAGCTCCCGATTGGTTAAACTGTTAAACTGCATTATTTGGAGACGGTCATGAAAGTAAGACCATCTGTTAAGAAGATTTGTCCCAAATGCAAAGTAATCAGACGCAAAGGTGTTCTTCGGGTGATATGTGAAAACCCAAGACACAAACAGCGTCAAGGATAGAGAGGTATAACTGTGGCTCGTATCGCTGGAGTAGACCTTCCGAAAAATAAGCGTTTGGATATTGCGTTGACTTACATCTTTGGTGTAGGTCGCACTACCGCACTCAAGATTCTTGATACCGCTGGTATCGACTGGATGTTGAAAACTGATGACCTTAGTGGTGATCAAGTCAACACCATTCGTAAAGAACTTGAAGATAACTATAAAGTTGAAGGTGACCTCCGTCGCAATCAAGTTGCTGATATTAAGCGCTTGATGGACATCGGTAGTTACCGTGGACTCCGCCATCGTCGCGGACTGCCCGTACGCGGTCAGAGCTCCAAAACCAACGCAAGGACTCGTAAGGGTCCACGTCGCTCAGTAATGAGTAGGAAGAAGAAGTAAATAAGACCAATCCGCAGTTTTGGGACCCGGCTTTATCAGGTCTTCGTTCTGCTGGTATAAATTCAACTCATCTGGAGAGAATGGTATGGCTAGACCTCGCCGTTCCGGCAAGAAAAAAGAAAAAAAGAATGTTCCTGTGGGCCTCGCTCACGTTAAAGCAACATTCAATAATACTATAATTACCTTCACTGATTTAAAAGGTAACGTAATCAGTTGGGCTACTTCCGGCGCATCCGGTTTTAAAGGATCTAGAAAATCTACTCCTTTTGCTGCACAGATTGCTGCAGAAACCGCCGCTAGAAAAGCTCAAGACCAGGGTATGCGTACCGTGGGAATCTTTGTAAAAGGCCCCGGTTCCGGTCGTGAGGCTGCTATGCGCGCCATCGGTAACATCGGTATGAAGGTTAACTTCATTCGCGATATCACGCCCATACCGCACAACGGCTGTCGTCCGCCGAAGCGCCGCAGGGTCTAACGTTCGCAGGAGAAAAACCTTGGCTAGATATACAAAAGCAAAATGCAGACTCTGCCGCAGAGAAGGCGAAAAGCTCTTCATCAAAGGCGACCGCTGCTTTACTGATAAGTGTTCATATGAACGTCGTCCCTATGCGCCTGGTATTGCTGGACGCATGAGAAAGAAAATGAGTGACTACGCAATTCAGCTTCGTGAGAAGCAGAAAGTGCGTCGCATGTACGGTATCCTTGAAGGTCAGTTCCGCGGTTATTTTAAGCGCGCTGATTCCATGAAGGGTGTAACCGGTGCGAATCTTCTCATTATTCTTGAAAGTCGCCTTGACAACACTATTTACCGTTTGGGATTTGCCAACTCTCGCAATCAGGCTCGCCAGCTTGTTAGACACGGCATCTTCAATAAAAATGGAAGGCGTGTAGACATTCCTTCCATGCAGGTAAAGCCCGGTGATGTTATTGAAGTTCGCGAAGAATCCCGTAAAATTCCGGTAATTCTCGAAGCTCAAGAAGTTATTGCTCGTCGTGGATGTCCTGAATGGCTCCAGTCCGACGGTGCAGCCTTTAAGGGTGAAGTAAAAGCGATGCCGACTAGGGAAGACATACAGTTCCCTATCAACGAACAGCTGATTGTCGAGCTGTACTCCAAATAAGAAGGATTAGTGCATGCTTATTCAAGACGGTGACAAACTCATCAACACACGCAACTGGGCCGAGCTTGTCAAGCCGGAACAGCTCGTGCGCGATTCCAAGTCCAACGAGCTATATGGCAAGTTCATTTGTGAACCCTTGGAGCGTGGATTTGGCACAACCATAGGTAACTCCCTTCGACGGGTACTCCTGTCTTCTATGCAGGGAGCAGCTGTGGTTGCTGTTAAGATCGAAGGCGTCCAGCACGAATTCACCACCATTGAAGGTGTGATGGAAGATGTCACTGAAGTCGTGCTGAACATCAAACAGATTAGATTCGCAATGACTACTGATGAACCCCAGTTCTTAACCCTTGCGGTTAATAAGCAGGGTGTCGTCACCGCAGCTGATATTCAGGAAAACCAGAACGTCAAAGTCCTCAATCCTGAGCAGACTATTGCGACTCTCTCTGAGAAAATGGTACTCGATATGACTTTCGAGATCCGTATGGGTAAGGGATACGTTCCTGCCGATATGCATGAGGGTTTTGTAAACGAAATTGGTCACATTCAGACTGATTCAAGCTTCTCTCCTATCCGTAAGGTTGCTTACAGTGTAGAGCAGGCTCGTGTCGGACAAATGACCAACTACGACAAGCTCGTACTTGAAGTCTTTACCGATGGTTCCGTCACTCCTGAAGATGCTGTCGCTTATAGCGCCAAAATTCTTAAGGAGCAGCTCTCCGTCTTCATCAATTTTGATGAAATGGGCTCTGAACAAGAAGAGTCTAAGGAAAGCGACCTCGACCTGAACCCGAATCTGTTCAAAAGTATCGATGAACTTGAATTGTCCGTTCGTGCGACTAACTGTCTCAAGGCTGCTAACATTCGTATTGTTGGTGAACTTGTACAGCGTACAGAACAGGCCATGCTTAAGACCAAGAACTTTGGACGTAAGTCTCTTGATGAAATCCGTAGAGTTCTTGACAGTATGGAACTTAAGTTCGGGATGCCCTTAGAGGATTTCGACAAAAAGCATCAGGAATGGCTGAAGAGGAAAGAGAAAAATGAGGCATAATAAATCCGGAAGAAAGCTCAACAGAACAGCTTCTCATAGAAAAGCCATGTTCCGTAACATGGTCCGCTCTCTGTTGACTTACGAACATATCCGTACCACCGAGCCAAAGGCGAAAGAACTGAGAAGTTTTGCTGACAAGCTGATAACTCTAGCTCTTCGTGATGACCTTCACTCAAGACGTCTTGCTTACAAGACTCTCGAGAACCATGGTCTCGTACAGAGGCTTTTTGATGAAATCGGCCCCCGCTTTATCGGCGGAGGCGGTGGTTACACCCGTATTATCAAGCTCGCTGAACCACGTAAGGGCGATTGCGCTCCTATGGTGATCATCGAACTTACAAAACGTGCTGAAGCTCCTGTAGCTGCGGCGACTGAGACTCCTGCTGAGGAAACTCAGGAAGCATAAATTATGCTACTTTAAAAGGGGCGGAATTAATTCCGCCCCTTTTTTTTAATCGAATGTATAGATATTTCTGATGCGAGGTATTGGGATGGACTTACGAAGACTGGAAGCTTTTTGTAAAGTTTACGAATTGAAAAGTTTTTCTAAAGCGGGACGAGAGCTTTATCTTTCGCAGCCTACTATCAGTGCGCATATTTCTACTCTTGAAGAAGAGTTAGGAGTGCAGCTCTTTGACAGACTCGGCAGATCTATTATGTCAACTCAGGCCGGAGAGGTGCTTTATCGAAACGCCAAAGATATTTATGAATTAATCGGGAAAGCTCATTCTGAGATAAATTTACTTCGTGATAAAGTTGTAGGTGATTTAGATATCGGCGGGAGTACGATTCCTTCGCATTATCTTCTGCCTGGAATTTTGTATGATTATTGTAAAAGATTTCCAGATGTACGAGTTCATATGTCGGTTGGCGATACTTCCGAAATTTTACAGAAGATCCGCTCCGGGGATTTGATTCTCGGCATTGTCGGAGCTACCAGCGATTCTCCGAACGTAGAGTTTATTCCTATCATGAGAGATGAGCTGGTAATTGTTGCGCCGCCGGTTCTCGTTAAGAATTATGAAGGTATCGTAGATATCCAGCAATTGGCCGAGTTACCTTGGGTTATGCGCGAAGGTGGATCTGGAACTCGTAAAGCTCTTGAACAGGGTCTTGCTGAGCTAGGTACGAATGTTCGCGACCTGAATGTAACTGTATGGGTTGAGTCCACTCAGGCTGTGGTACAATGTGTTAAAGCGGGACTTGGTATTAGTGTTACATCACGTCTAGCCGCTCAGTCTTTGATAGACTCAGGTGAATTGGTACATATTAGCGATCTTCCACTTAATCTTGAGCGCAGTTTTTATCTCGCTCATCTTAAAGGGAGAGAGTTTTTCCCTGCCGTTCGTTATTTCATTGAGCATGTTAAGAGCAATTCTTTCGACTTCAAATAGAACTTGGTCAATAAAAAAGAGCCGGAGTGTTGTTTAACATCTCCGGCTCTTTTAGTTTTTATTATATTTTAATAAAATTAAGTTCAGGAACTTGTGAGATTTGTCCTTTTTTTTGCAAATATTTTGCGAAAACTTTAAGACCTTCAATTTCTTTTTCCTTCAAATTATAGACAAGTCCTTCAAAGTAAGACTTCATTTCATCAGGCGAAAGAATACTTTTTTCTGCTGTAATTTCTGACATGCGGTCAATATTAGACTGTCCCCATTCTTTACCCTTTATTAAAGTGCGGACGGCCTCTTTTATCTCTGGTTTATCAGCCACATCTTTACGAACAAGCCAGACTCCGAAAATAAAGGGCAGTCCGGTCCATTCCCGCCAAGCTTCACCCAGATCCAATTTGTAAGGATAGTCTTCGTGATGGCGAAGGTTTAGAGCTTCATCGCCGATTGCAAGGATAGCCTCGGGTCTTTCTCCTGCCTCAAGAAGTTCTGTTGCATTGCCTGTTTCATATTGGGGATTTACAGGAATATACTCAGTCAATAAAATTTCAAGCAGGGCTGCCGAGGTATGAGTCTGCGAACTAACTAGAATTTTACATCCTTTCATCTCTGCAATGGGCTTGCGGCTGATTAGCAAAACGGATTGTACTGGCCCGCAACTTCCTATTGCGATGTCGGGAACAAGTTCATACTGTTCAGCGTGGCGTAAATACTCAATTGAAGATGTTGATGAAATATGAAGCAATCCTTCCGCCATCAGCTTATTAAGTTGCGCAGGAGGTCCATAGAAAAAATTAAAATTATTTTCAATCAACTTGGATTCAAGTGGGTAATAGATTGGCAGTACATTTAAATATGAAATCCTGCCGACCTTAATTTCTTCAAACATTACGGCTCTCCATCAATGTGTAATCCATGCTTCGCTGCTTTGGAATGAACCCGGCTTTTGTTATAAGATCAGCTATTTCATTTTCGGACAGTCTGAAACTTACTCCTGCTGCTTTGACAACATTTTCTTCAATCATCGTTGATCCGAAATCGTTGCCACCATAACTCAATGCAAGCTGAGAAATTTTAGGTCCCATTGTGACCCACGATACCTGCACGTTGTCAAAGTTATCGAGCACAATTCTAGAGACAGCTAACAAGCGTAGATATTCAACGCTGGTCATTCTGCGGGCATTTGGAATATTTGTATTGTCGGGCTGGAAAGTCCAAGGAATAAAAGCTGTAAATCCGCTGGTGCGATCCTGTACTTCACGAAGGGCTAAAAGATGCTTTATCCTGTCAGCAGGTTGTTCCTCGTGTCCGAACATCATGGTCGCAGTGGTTCTGATTCCCATGTTATGGGCTGTTTCCATCACGCCAAGCCATTGTTCGGTTGTGCACTTGTTGGGTGCAATTCTGCTTCTCACTTCGTCTACAAGTATTTCCGCTCCGCCGCCGGGAATGGAAGCAAGTCCAGCGTCAATGAGTCTCCTAAGTACTTCTTTTACAGAAATACCTTCAAGTTCACTGAAATAAACTATTTCAGGAGGTGAGAATGCATGTATATGAATCGGATAATTATCTTTTATAAACCGGAGCATGTCTTCGTAATAAGTAAGAGGCAAGTCCGGATTATGTCCACCCTGCATGAGAATTTGTGTGCCGCCAAGATCAACAGTTTCCTGAAGTTTTTGTGCGAGCTCTTCTCTACTGATGACAAAACCGCCATCTTGACCGGGGGCCACGTAAAATGCGCAAAATTTGCAACCGCATGAGCAAATATTTGAGTAGTTTATATTTCTATCAACAACGTAGGTGACATTCAGATCAGGATGTTTAGCCATTCTGATTTGATTCGCTAAGCTGGCTAAATCGAATAAGTCCGCTTTTTCAAGCAGCGTCATTGCTTCATCAAAATTTATGCGTTCACCCGCTGAAACTTTAGCTCCGATTTCGAGTACTTCAGCCGGACTTTGAGTAAGATTTGTCATATTAAATATCCTTTTAACTCAGGAAATTTCATTAAAAGCAGCATCGCGTTCAACCGGGGTAAAACCGCAGCCGATAATCATTTCTTCTAATTCTTTTCTGCCCAGAACTTGCTCTGATGTTGCTCCGGCCATATGCCCGATTTTTTCTTCGACAACTGTTCCGTCAAAATCATCAGCTCCATAATGAAGAGCAACCTGAGCCTGTTTAACAGTGAGCATCACCCAGTAGGCTTTTATGTGCGGGATGTTGTCCAGCATCAATCTGCTTATGGCGATTGTTTTCAGTTCGTCGATTCCGGTCAGCGGGTTGTCAATTTTCAGTTTGCTGTTTTCAGTAAGAAACGGAAGCGGGATGAAACAATTGAAACCGCCAGTGGCATCCTGTTGCTTGCGGAGTTGGTCGAGGTGATCGAGGCGGTTTTCTATTGATTCGACATGCCCGAAAAGCATTGTGCAGTTAGTAGTGTATCCCAGAGAATGAGCTTCCCCATGAATTTTAAGCCAACTGTCACCGTCTATCTTTTTGGGACATATTTTATTGCGTGTTTCAGGTTCGAAAATTTCAGCGCCTCCACCGGGAAGCATTTCAACTCCGACAGCACGCAGTCTTTCAAGTGTTTCGATTGTAGAAATTCCGTCTATTTTTGCAAGATGGGCAATTTCCACTGCTGTGAAACATTTTAATGTTGCCTGTGGAAATTCTTTTTTAATCGCAGTGAAAGTATCTTCAAAAAATGAAAGAGGGATGTCGGGGTGGCAGCCTCCGACCACATGAATTTCACGCGGAGCAACTGGCGCGCTACGTAACTTTTCAAGGATATCTTCTTTAGAGAGCTGGAATGATCCTTCCTCGCCGCGTTCACGGGCGTAAGCACAGAACTTACAGCCGTTAATACAAATGTTTGTATAGTTGATATGGCGATTGAGAACATAGAAAGTTTTGTTTCCATGCATTCTGCGTCTGACTATTGATGCAAGAGCACCCAGTGCTGTCAAATCCGCGCAATCATAAAGGGTGTGACCATCTTCTATAGAGAGTCTGTCACCAGCCAGAACTTTCTCCAGAATGGAGCCGAGTCCTACATTATCAAAATATTTTTTTGAAATCATAAGTTCACCTTTGTTGAACCGTAAATAAAAGTCGGTTCGAACCATGTCAATACTGGATTTCCAATCAATAAAAATATAAAACTCATTTCCATGAGTAAAATACTAAAAATGGGCTATTCACCATGCCCTAACGATACGTTTATATTTCACGCCCTCGCAAGCGGAGCGATCAATATTGAACCTTACACATTAAACATTACTCTCGCGGATGTAGAGGAGTTGAATTCTCTGGCCCGCGCAGGGCGGATGGATATTTGTAAAGTTTCAGTTCATGCGGCCGCGCATATTTTGAATGACTATATTCTCCTGCGAGCTGGCGGTGCCATGGGCAGAGGAGTCGGTCCGCTTTTACTGACTCAGGAACCTTGCACTATAGAGGCCCTTAATGGCAAGCGTATCGCAATACCCGGACGACATACGACTGCAAATTTATTGTTTAATCTGATGTGCCGCGAAGCCGGAATACAGGTTGAAACGGTTGAAAAGGTTTTTGATGAAATTATGCCCGCGATTGTTTCGGGTGAAGTTGACGGCGGAGTGGTTATTCACGAAGGGCGATTCACGTTTAAGGGGCTTGGTTTGTCAAAGGTCGCCGACCTCGGCAAGTGGTGGGAGGATTATTCAGGTCTTCCGATTCCACTCGGTTGTATCGCGATAAAAAGATCTCTCGGAAGCGAGGTCGCCTCCTTAATAAATTCCGCAATACGTAGAAGTTTGACGTTATCATACGTAGACCCGGATCAGTCGTGGCCCTACATCAAAGAACATGCTCAGGAAATGGATGATGATGTGGTCAGTGAGCATATTGATACTTTCGTGACCGATTACAGCATGGATGTCGGAGAAGAAGGGGAGAAGGCTGTTTCCAGACTTCTCCTTGAAGCTGCTCAAATGGATTCGATTGAACTCCCTGCCGGTCCTTTTTTTATTGAGGAAGAATAAATCTGATTATATTAGTTCTGATTTTTTGCGGCTGCGATTATCCTGACTGAGTATTACACCGCACATGACCAGTCCTGCTGCGATGAACTGCATGGTGTTTAATTTTTCGTCCAGTATTGTCCAGCCCATAATCAGGGTAAAAACCGGAATCAGATTAACGTATGCTGTAGTCTGATTCGCAGGTAACCGGCTCATTCCGTAGTTATACAAGCCGTACGCGCCGAGGGTGATACCAATTCCTAGGTATATAATGGAAAAGGTTGCAGCGGGATGAAACGTTGTCGGCATAACAGTTGTCGGCAGTGCTAAAAGGGGAAGATAAAAGATCGCCCCCATAAAAGCTTGGAACGCGGTGATAAAAAGAGCTGAATAGTGGGCTGTCATTTTTTTTAAAATGGTCATGTAGCCGACTGCGCAGCACATCGCTAAAAATTCTAGGAAATTACCCAGCATAGGGTCGGGGGATGCTTCGGTGGAACTGCCGTAAATAGAAAGCCAGATTCCTCCGATTACAGCCATCACGAAACCTATGAGAGTTTTTCTGCTTAGCTTTTCGCCTAGAATAAACCTTGCCGACACAGCCATAAGCAGCGGAAGAGTAGCCACGATCATTCCGGCTTGTGAAGCGGAAGTGTATATCATGGCGTGGCTTTCGAAGACGAAGTACATACATGGCTCACAAAATGCCATGACGAGCAGCCATTTTAGATCGCCCTTTTGAAATTTTTGTTTTCTAAAGGTTGGGATAAAAAAGACAAAACATAGTGAAGCCAGAATCATTCTTCCAAAAATTACAATCATTGGATCGTAAACGGCCAAAGCTATTTTTAGGACTACAAAGGAACTTGCCCATAAAAAAACAGCAATGACAAGGGCTACTACAGGTAGATATTTTGAATCAGAGACAGACATTTTATTTCTCGTAATGGCGATTATTTTACACGGTGTAAGTGAAAAATGAACATTGGGTTGATTTCAGGAAAAAGGGAGTATTTCGCAGATCCGTATTGCGTGGCTGATAGAATTGTGTTGCTCGGATAAATGGAATAGAGATTGTTATTTTGTTTGTCAATGGATTGCTAAGTATGAATTGCTACATGAAAAATGGTCATTAATTGATTGTTTAATTTCGCGTGAAATCATATTTCAAACTGATCGAGTGGGAAAATAGGTCTTGGTACATTGCGATAGGGCAATCGGTCATATCGTGGGGTGCAAAGTGCTCCACTGTCACAGATTATTATTTGTCCAGCAATCGGTTCGAACGCAGCGCGGAAGTGTTGCATCGACTTTAGAGCTATAACCTTCTTGTGTTGCGGATCAATATCAAAGGCTTTAAACTGTTGCAAATCAAGTATTTGTCCGGGGATGGTAACCACCAATATTTCAATACCGCCGACACGGATAACTGCACTGGGGCCGAAACTGCCGCGGAGTCCATGGATCATGGGACCGTCGCCAATAAAGTGTCCGTCGCTCAGAAAAAGGAGTTCGGCCTCAACTGCAAGCGGACCGCCACCGAAATCAGGATCGGTCTTGCCACCAAGTTCAATCTGAACATATTCTCCAACAACTGCTGCCTGCAACGTCTGCACGACGTCTCCATCTACTATGGGAGCAAAACATCCATTGGTCACACCCGCATTGAGCAATTCACGTAATAAATCCGTTGAATCGCCATAGCCTCCGGCTCCGGGATTATCCGCATAGTCGGCAATGACCAACGGCCCTTTGTCGGAATCATAGGCCGCGGCAATTGCGGCTGCTTCTGTCACGTCGAGATAGTCGTTGAGAACTTCAAAGCGCCGGTTCCAGATGTCATCTGCGATGGTTTCGGCGAATGCCGTGTGCGTGGCAAAATCTCCTTGTCCGGTCACCAACACTGTTGGGCCAACTTCTCTGACATCAGCACTGGCAAATCCGGCATTGATGCTTACGGCGAAAACATCCGCCTGTTCTTCATAATTTTGTGCTGCGGCAATGCGCTCGATCATCGGACCGATATCTGTTCGTCCTCCATTGATTTCTTCGAGCATAAGTCGACTGACGCGGATTGTACGTGGTTTGATTTCGCCCGCCATAGTCCGCTGGAGAATTTCGCCAGCTTGCTGACCGATATCACGCATATCGATGTGCGGGTATGTTTTGTATGACACAATGATGTCAGCCAATTCACATATCTGTTTACCGACATTTGCATGTGGATCCAGAGTGATGGCTATCGGCATCTTATTCCCCACCAGACTGCGGATACGCCGAAGCAGTTCACCTTCGCCATCTTCGCAGAAATCAAGCCCCATTGCTCCATGTAGACCGAGAAGCAATCCGTCATATTGATGGTTTTCGATATTGGAAAGAATCGGCTCACACAGCCAGTCAAAAGCTTTGCGCCTGATTTTACCGCTAGGTCCGGCAGCGGCACTGATAACATGAGTGACCTGCCAATCATGCGCACGGCCTATATCAAGAAAGCCAGCAAGCGTTGTGTTTTCTGCCCCTCTCTCAGCAACAGCAGCGTCACCCATTAGCGCATAGCGGGCCATGAAGGCTCGTTTCCCGGTTTTGTGGAGGCTAAACGAATTGGTTTCATGAGAAATTTCGGCAGTCATGACATTGAAAGTCATCAGGCAAATCCTTGCATAAAAAGTAGAGGGTAAAAAAAATATTCAAAAATGGGGAGTTGGTACTTGCCATTAAGTGTCGGAAAATACTCGGTTCATGATATTTCCTGTGGAATAATGCAATTACTTTTTTTCATCCTGGTGAGCAGGGCTGTTTTTTTATAGAGAGTCAGTGTGATATTTAATTATCTGCAACAAAATTTGAGCGGTTTAAGCCTGATTTTAAGCGTCGGCAAATATTCGGTTTAAAAAACAAGAAAACCCCGGAAGAATTTCTTCTTCCGGGGTTTTAGTAATTTTAAAGAAGATTCAGACTATTTGCACCATGCAAGCAGGTTGAACGGGGTATATTTGTTATCGGGATTTTCTGCGTAACGGCAGCCGAGGTTTGAGTCCTCGCGTTTGTTAATGATGTCTGAATCAGAACCCACAAAAAATGAACATTTGTTATTATTACAGACAACAATAACTCCCCATCCTGATTCAGGAGGAGCAATCCACGGGGAAAGAGGTTCGTTGCAATGAGGGCAATTTCTTTCTTCTAATTCTACACCGCTATAAATATAAGTCATGGCCTGTCTCCTTGGTATATACAAAAACAGATTGATGATGTGAATTAATTCACAACAAGCATAAGATAGTGATCGTTACGAGAACGTCAAGAGGCTGATTCAATTACTTCGCGTAAAGCCTTGAAAAGAGCTTTGGAAGATTTGGGAGGTTTTCCTGCCTCTATTTCTTTTTTAGCATTTCTGGCAAGTTGCGCGATTCTTTGTCTTTCGGCATGTGGATGAAGTTCCATAATCTCATCAAGCGTTGTCTGATCGCCTTCGAGCAGTTTTTCTCTCCACTTTTCAAGTTGATGAAACCTCATGTTCTTTTCACTGTTACCGAATTCGAGGTCGTTCAGAAAATCGATTACGGGTTGCGTTTCAATTTCGCGCATCAGTTTGCCGAGATACTGAGTCTGACGTCTTTTTGCTTCGTGCGCTGTGATGGCTTTGGCAGTCAGGACTTCATCAATGAAGTATTTAGGGAGTTCCGATTTTTTTATTGCTTCAGTACCTACTTTCATCAACTGTTCGGCCAGTTTTTGTAACTTAGTCATATCCCTTTTTTTCTGGGAGCGACTGGGTCCTGAATATTCCTCTTCGTCATCGTATAAATCTTCGGTGTTATGCATAATTTTGTTGTTTTGTAGTTATGGATAATCATAATAAAATGATGTTTTAGAAAAAAGGCATCATCTACTTTTTTACGAAGAACCACAAGCTAAGAAATTTAGCTTCGATTAGTGAGCCAAACCCCGGAAATAGTAAGAGTACCGCCAATAATCAGTGACATCCCAATTTGCTCATCAAGAATAATAGCTCCGAGAAGGATGGCGGTGATCGGTACCAGATTGATAAAAATACCTGTTTTTGACGGACCTATTTTACCGATAGCTTCACAATACCAACTGAAAGCCAGACTTGTACCGAGAAAAGCAAGAAACAGGAGGCAGCCCAGGTCCAGTAATGACATGACCTTAACTTCAGCAATCAGGCCGTGTGAAAAAGCCGGAATCGAGAGCATCATGGCTCCGAATAAACATGACCAGAATACTGCGTTGAGCGGGGAAACTCTTTTCATTACGGGCTTTCCAGCCAAAGAATAAGCCGTCCAGCTGAAAACACAGCCGATAATACAGAGATCTCCGAAGCTGATTCCTTTAGTCAGAATAGCAAGAGGGTTTCCATCTCCGACAACGGTACTTACCCCGATAAGAGCAATTAGAAATCCGGCCGCTTTTGACAGAGTGAATTTTTCTTTAAATATGATGGCGGAGCCGATGGCTATTACTGTCGGGACAGCCGCAATAATCAGGGCGGCTCGCCCGGCTGTAACAGTTTGAAGTCCGGTAAAGAACATTATGTTGTATAGAGCGACTCCGGTTATACCCAGAAATATTAATGGAAGTACGTCTTCTTTGTTGCACTTTGGAGTTTTTCCGGTTGCTCTGCATACGAGTATGAACATAAAAAATGTTGCGAATAGGAAGCGGAGAAAAGCCGCCGAATAAGGAGTCATATCTCCGGCGAGAATTCTTCCGGCAATCCATGTTCCGCCCCAGAATATAACAGATGCGATCAGTTTGAGATAAAGAATGCTGGATGATGACATTTATTTTTAGTGCTCTCTTTAAGTAGTTTGAGGGAGACAAGGTCTGTAGCTTTTTAGATTTAAAGAAGAATTATTTTGTTGAATGAAATGTGTCAAGGAAATGTATATGTGATTTGTACGAAAATGCTGGAGTTCTTGGTAATACTGTTTTACGAATATTATGCTGTAAATACTTCCAATTGACTTCCAAAAGTTCTAATGATTATCAAGATTAGGGTTTTTTTAGTGGATTATTGTGTATAGTGGTTATTGTGCATTCATGATTTTTCACTCTTAAGATGAATGTTTAGTTGCTGATTTGTGTTCTTTACTTTATTGACGTTGAAATATCTTGGTCTGATTTATGTTCTTAAAAAACAGGGTTTAGCTAAACTTTAGTCTGTTTAGAGTGGTGTGTGGCGTCTTTTATCTTGACAAAATCTTTAAAATTGAATTTTATTCGTATAAACACATGAGTAAGAGAAAGATTGACGAAACTGACAGAAGAATTCTGACAATACTTCAGAATAGTGGAAGGATTTCTAATGCCGATATCGCAAGAAAAGTCGGAATGGCACCTTCTGCTGTACTTGAACGAGTGCGCAAGCTGGAAAGCAAGGGCATACTTGTCGGATATGAAGCCATTGTGGACCCTAAATCTGTAGGCAGATCGCTTACAGCTTTCATTTATGTTAACGCAAGTGAAGGGGTAGGGGCTACAAAGACCGGCGCAGAATTAGCCAATGTTCCTGGAGTATTGGAAGTTCATTATTGCGCAGGGCGGGACAGTTATCTGATTAAGGTCCGGTGCGAAGATACTGACGGCTTGGCTATCATGCTTGGCATTATCGGGCGCATTGAAACCGTAAGAGATACTAATTCCACCATCGTTTTAAATACGATTAAGGAATCCCGTGCTATTCCTCTGGGCGAGGATATTGGTGATGGTTTTTAGCAGGCCGGAGAAATCTTCTGCCGAAATTTCGTAGCATAGTTTGAATTGGAGATGTGAACGCTCCAGTTCTTGAAAGCCGCGAAACTTCGGTATGATTTTTAATCAGTCTGCGAAAAGTTTTTCAAAGACTAACATTAAAAATCATGGAGAAGATTTATGAGTGTAGAAATCTCTACCCTTGACCCTCAGGTTATTGAGCGCGGTAAAGTCTTTTTTAAATCCATTTCAGGCGAAGCTCCATCCGTTTTTAATAAAGGGTGGTGGACTGGCAAGGTTATGGACTGGGCTATGAAGAATGAAGACTTCAAAGTTCAGATGTTTCGCTTTGTCGATGTTCTGCCCTACCTGAACACCTCAGAATCTCTTTCAAGACATATTGAAGAGTATTTTGCCGCAGACGATAGTAACATCCCGGATGTTTTGAAATGGGGCGCTACTAAAACCGGATTCGGCGGCGGACTTGTTGCAAAGGTTTTGAACAAAACCATCCGTTCAAATATTGAAGGTATGGCTCGTCAGTTCATTATCGGACAGAAGGCTAAAGAGGCTGTAAAAGGAATTCGCAAGCTGCGTAAAGACGGTTTTGCTTTTGTTCTGGATCTTCTCGGCGAGGCTACCGTCAGTCAGGAAGAGGCTCAGGCTTATCTTGATGGATATCTTGAAGTTCTTGATGCCCTTGAGGGTGAATATAAAAAATGGGACGCTCTTGATGCTTCCGGCGATCTGGACTGGGGAAGTGCTCCTAAAATTAACGTAGCAGTAAAACCTTCTGCCTTTTATTCACAGTCCAAGCCTGTTGACCTTGAAGGGACAGTGCAGGGAATGATAAAAAGCATCGAGCCTGTCTATCAGAAAGTAATGGGTATGAACGGGTTCATGTGCATTGATATGGAAGCTCTTAAGTATAAAGAACCTACCATTGAAATGTATAAAAGGCTTAGAAAGAAATATCCTGAATATCAGCATCTCGGAATAGTTTTTCAGGCTTACCTTAAGTGCGTTGACCATGATGTCAAAGACTTGATCGATTGGGCTCGGGAAGAAAATCTACCCATATCTATCCGTCTGGTTAAAGGCGCTTACTGGGATTATGAAACAGTCATTGCCAAGCAGAATGATTGGGAAGTCCCGGTGTGGACTCATAAGCCGGAGTCCGACATGGCTTTTGAACGCGTTTCCAAAATGATTCTTGAAAATCATGATATCTGTCATTTCGCCTGTGCTTCTCATAATATCCGTTCCATTTCAGCTATAATGGAAATGGCCAGTAAGATGAATGTTCCAGATGAAAGATATGAATTTCAGGTGCTTTACGGAATGGCTGAGCCTGTTCGTAAAGGACTTAGAAATGTTGCTAAGCGCGTTCGTTTATATTGCCCGTATGGTGATCTGATTCCCGGAATGGCTTATCTTGTTCGCCGTTTACTTGAAAACACAGCCAACGAATCTTTCTTGAAACAGACCTTTGCTGATGAAGCAGACATAAGTGTTCTTCTCAAGAATCCTGAACTGACTCTTGAGAGTGAACTGGCGAATAAACCTGTTGCCAAACCAGACAAAAGAATTCGCTATAAAGGCGTTGACGGAGAACTTGAACCGTTCTCTAATTTCCCTCCTTCAGATTTTACCGAAAAAGAACAGCGCGACGCATTTCCTGTTGCGATGAGTAATATCCGCAAGGAATTCGGTAAGCAGTATCCTCTTTATATTAACGGACAGGATGTTGTTACCGGAGACACTCTTGATTCTTATAACCCTGCGGACCCTTCCGAGATTATCGGAACAGTTTGTCAGGCCGGAGTTGCCGAGGTTGATAAGGCTGTCGGCGTAGCTAAAGAGGCTTATATCGACTGGCGCAACGTTGAACCGAGAGTGCGTGCTCAATACTTGTTGAAGGCTGCTGCATATTGCAAAGAGAATATTAATGATCTGTGCGCCATGCAGGTTCTTGAAGTTGGCAAGCAATGGGAGCAGGCTCAGGCGGATGTAGGTGAGGCTATCGATTTCATGGAATACTATGCCCGTGAAACTATCCGCCTCGGTGAGCCTAGACGTATGGGGAATTCACCCGGTGAATACAGTCAGTATTTTTATCAGGGCAAAGGCGTTGCCGCCGTTATTGCTCCTTGGAATTTCCCTCTGGCAATCAGCGTCGGAATGGTTTCAGCCGCCATTGTCTGCGGTTGTCCGGTTGTCTATAAGCCTGCGGGAATTGCTTCTGCAGTAGGGCACGGACTTGTTGATATGTTTAAAGCTGCCGGCCTGCCGGATGGTGTATTCAACTACATTCCCGGTCGCGGGTCAGTAATGGGAGATCATCTTGTAGATCATCCTGATATAGCTGTAATAGCCTTCACAGGATCAATGGAAGTAGGTCTGAGGATTCAGGAACGAGCTGCAAAAGTTCATCCCGGACAGGAACACTGTAAAAAAGTTATCGCTGAGATGGGCGGCAAGAATGCAATCATTATTGATGATGATGCTGATCTTGATGAAGCCGTGCTCGGAGTGCTTTATGCTTCTTTCGGATTCCAGGGGCAGAAATGTTCAGCATGTTCCCGCGTAATTGTGCTTGATTCCATCTACGACAGATTTGTTCATCGTTTGAAGGAAGCCGCTGAATCCGTTAAGCTTGGACCGGCCGAAGATCCTTCAAATTATATGGGACCAGTTGTCGATAAGGCTGCACAGAAGAATGTACTTAATTACGGTAAAATTGCTGAAGAGGAAGGAAAGGTTCTTGTTAAGCTTGAAGCTCCCGCTGAATACACATCAAAGGGCGGATGCTATACTCCTCTTCTGATAGTAGAAGGAATAACGAAAAATCATCGCATCGCGCAGGAAGAAGTCTTCGGACCAGTACTTGTTGTTATGCGGGCAGCGGACTTCTCCGAGGCCGTAGACATTGCTAACTCAACACGATTCGCGTTGACCGGAGCAGTTTACTCCAGAAGCCCTAAAAATCTTGAATATGCCTCCAAAGAATTCAGAGTCGGTAACTTATACCTGAACAAACCAAGCGTTGGCGCTCTTGTTGAAAGACACGCCTTCGGTGGATTTAAAATGTCAGGTGTCGGATCAAAATCCGGTGGCCCTGACTACTTGTTACAGTTCATGGACCCACGGTTAGTTTGTGAAAATACCATGCGCCGCGGATTTGCTCCAATTTCTGAAGACGATGATTGGGTAGCATAAAGAGTACTGGTTGATTAGAGAATATTGAAAAGGGGACTGCTTTTGCAGTCCCCTTTTTTTGTGAGTGATGTGTGGGTAAATCTTACAGAATAAGATTCTTTAGCTGTTGCAATTATTAAGTTTTCCTATCAACGAGTGGAGAGATCCTGCAAGAGATTTAATGCTGTTAACAGTATGAATTGATTTATCAACGCTTTCTGATGTTTCAGAAGAGATGGTGTTGATCTCCATGGTTGCTACGTTTATCTGTTCGCAGGCTGCGGACTGTTCTTCTGTTGCGGTTGCAATAGAACGAACCTGGTCAGCGGATTCATTAACGATATCCACAATCGCTTTGAGAGATTGCCCTGCATCTGTGGCAAGTACAGAGCATTGTCTTACAGATTCTTCAGTTGCTTCCATTATAGAAATACTCGAAGCTGTGCCGGTTTGGATGCGGGAAATTGCACTACCGACTTCCTGCGTGGCAGTCATCGTCTTTTCAGCAAGTTTGCGCACTTCATCTGCAACGACAGCAAAACCTCGTCCCGCATCACCTGCACGGGCTGCTTCAATTGCGGCATTTAATGCCAGCAGGTTGGTCTGGTCGGCAATATCAGAAATAACTCCCATAATTTGACCTATTGCTTCCGCTTGGTGGCTGTGTTCAGCAAGGGCATTTTTTAAAGAAGCTGTGTGATCCTGAACTTCATCTGTGGAGGTTACAACCTGTTCTACAATTGTAAAGCCTTCGTCCGCTTTTTGGCTGGCTTCCTCTGTTCCGTTCGATGCGCTTGCTGAATTGCTTGCAACTTCTAAGATTGTGGCATTCATTTGCTCGATAGCTGTAGCTGTTTCATGGGTGCGGTCTTTTTGATTGTCGGCACCTGTTTTTATTTCACGGCTCTGTTCGGATAGTTCTTCGGTCGCTGTATTCAGATCAACAGTAATAGTCTCAATTTCTCCTGAAATTATTGACATTTTATCAATCAGAGATGTTGCGTATTCTTTTTCTTTATGTGCTTCCAGCATGGACTGCTCAGCTTTTTCGGCTTGTGCATTAGCTTCGACACTTTTTTGCTGAGCTTCCTTCATGCTCAGTTCGAGCTTCACAATCATTTGGGCCATGGTGAAACGAAGCGATTCAAGTTCTCCTGTAAGCTCCATTTCGCTACAGGCTTTATAGTTGCCTTCACTTACTTCTAGGGCGCATCTTTCAAGTGCATTAAGAGGTTTAAGGATTGATTTTATAATAAGTGTTATCACAAGGAGTAGTAAAAGAGTTGTCGCAATTTCAACACTTATTATAATTGTTGAGATTAGACTTTGTTGACTTTCAAGAAATGCGCTAGCCTCAGTTGCCAGTCTTTTTAGAATCGGCTCCATTTGGCGTGCTATTTGAATAAATTTAACGTCATCTTTTTTAATTTTTATTGTAAGACGGGCATATTCATCCATGTTGCTTTGATATTCATCGAGATGCTGTAATAATTCTTGTTTTCTTTCTGCTGTAAAATATGATCCGTTTATCTTAGAAACCAGATCAGACATAATTGATTTAAAGTTTTCAAGTTGTTCGACTTCTCCCCACATCATGAAATTCTTTTCATAGCGGCGCAGCATGTTAATGGAGGCTTTAAATGAATTGCCTTCTTCAAGTAAGTCTTTTTCAACATTGCGGATTGCATCACGCAGTTTACCTTGTACTCCCTCTTTATGTGTCAATCCAAGGCTTATATAATCTTTTGATATTTGAGCGAAGGCAGACATGTAGACTGAAGAGTGTTTTATTCCTTCGGTTGCAATTTTTTGCAAATTGGGATCGTCAATTTTTTTTAGATACCCTACCATGACTTCGGAATTTGAATTCATTCTATCAAGGTACAGAGTCTTTTTGCGCATTAGAAAATTCTTTTCCTGTCTGCGGGTTTGCAGCAAATAAATATCTGCGTTAACTGCATTTTCTTCAAGAATCATAGCCTCATTAATTAATTTTTCTCCAACATAATTAATTGTGAAGATTGTTATTAATCCTAAGATTGCTAATAAACCTATGAGCCATAATTTTATTCTAATTGTCATCAATTATTCCCTCTTGCTATGCAATTGGCGATTCAGATGTCAGGAGAATAAAATACAAGCTGTTAAACTTCAATACTAATAATATAATAATGTCACTTAGAGTTAGAAAAAGTATAGTTGATGGTTGGGTTTTAATTTACTTGTTAAATAAGTGGGGTAGATTCATAAAAAAAGGGGACTGCTTTTGCAGTCCCCTTTTGAGTTAGATGGGTAATGAATGTGTCTATTTTTGACAATTGTTTAATTTTTCAATTAATGAATGAAGGTCAGAGGCCAGCTTTGTGATGTCTTCAACTGCTTCAATAGATTGATCAACACTTGCTGATGTTTCAGTGGAGATGGTGTTGATTTCCATAGTAGAAACATTAATTTGTTCACATGCCGCAGATTGTTCCTCGGCAGCGGTTGCAATAGATTGAACCCGGTCAGCTGATTCGGTTACAAGATCAACGATTGACTTAAGGGCATCTCCTGCTTTAGTGGCCTGTTCAGCACAGACGGTTACAGCAGTTTCAGTCTTTGTCATTATGTTAAGGCTTGAGGTTGTACCGGTTTGAATACCGGTAATTGCTGTGCCGACTTCTTGAGTCGCAACCATGGTTTTTTCTGCAAGCTTGCGGACTTCGTCTGCAACAACCGCAAAGCCACGTCCTGCATCACCCGCGCGAGCAGCTTCAATTGCGGCGTTTAAGGCAAGCAGGTTGGTCTGGTCTGCAATGTCGGAAATAACACTCATGATTTGACCTATAGCGTTAGCTCGTGTGCTTTGCTCTGCCAGTGCATTTTTCAAATCTTTCGTGCGCGCTTGTACTTCTTCGGTGGAGGATACAACTTCTTCTACTATTGCGGAACCTTCCTGTGCTTTATTTGAAGCTTCTATTGTTCCGGTGGAAGCATCGGATGAGTTGCGGGCCACTTCCAGAATGGTGGCGCTCATTTCGTCCACTGCTGTTGCTGTTTCTTGAGTTCTGTCTCTTTGGTTATCAGCTCCGTCTTTAATCCCTTTAGCCTGCATTGAAAGTTCTTCGGCTGCCGAGTTCAGGCTGACTGCGATAGTCGCGGCCTGATCTGAAATTGTAGACATTGTATCAAGCAGAGATGTGGCATATTCTTTTTCCGAATGTGCTTCTTTCATTGCTTTTTTAGCATTTTCAGCCTGATGATCAGCTTCAATGCTTTTTTGGTCAGCTGTGTCCATACTTTGCTTTAATACGACAACCATCTGAGCGATGATATTGCGAAGCGTTTCAAGTTCACCCGTAAGCTTTATCTTTTCGCAGGCTTCATATTTTCCTTCGCTGACATCCCGGGCACATTTTTGCAGCAAGTCAAGCTGGGTGAGAATTGATCTTATAATGAGAGCTATCGTAAGAAGTAGTATAATCGCGGTTACAATCTCAACTCCGAAAATCGTGTATGTGATCTGGCTTTGGCGAGCGTTGAGGAAAGATTCAGCCTCGAGTGCTAATTTTTCAAGGATGGGCTCCATCTTATGAACCGTTTTTCTGAATTTATTTTCGTTACTCTTAATTTTTAGAGACAACTGAGCATAATTATTCATGTCATCCTGATATAAGTTCAGGTGTTTCAGCAACAGTTCTGTGATCTTTGGTGAATAGTCAGATTCATTAATGCGAGTGGTCAGAAGTAATATGTTTGATTTGAATTTATCAAGATATTTGCCATCTTGCCGCATTATGAAATCTTTTTCGTTTCGGCGTAGTTTGTGGACCATGACTTCAAGAGAACTATCCTCTTCGAGGATTACCTTTTCAACAAGATGTATTGTGTCGCGTAGTTGCTTTTGTAATCCGTCATTTTCTGAAAGACCTAATCTTATGTGATCCTCTGTTACTTTTAAAAAACTGTCCACATACATTGAAGAATAATTCAATCCCTCAATAGCAAGTTCATTAAGGCTGGACCCTTTAAGAGCTTCAAGATCAGTCTGCATTGTCTTTGAGCTTTCTTTAAATATAGAAATATATTTTAGATCTTTTCGCATCAGGAAATCTTTTTCTGATCTGCGGCTTTGCAGCATGCTTATTTCAGCGTGGAATGCCTTTTCTTCAATATTCATAGCCTCTTTCATGAGATTTGACCCAACTATGTCTACAACAAAAATAGTGAGTAATCCTAAGATCGCCATTAACCCCATTAACCAGAGTTTTTGTTTGATGGTCATGCCTTGTCCTCTTTAAAAAATTTTATAGATGAAATAAGAGACGCTTAGTAGTAGATGTGAGTTAAAATTGCAATAACTGTGGCGTGATTATGTTTAATTTATAACACAAAAAAATGTTATTCAGTTCTGTAGGATATAGTATTTCACGCTTTCCTTTCCTTCGAGCTCCTGTTAAATAATTAGGTTGATGATTAGAAAAAATTAAACCACGAAGGGTATATGGGGTCAGGTTTCATTAAACTTGAAAAATCAGGTGGCAATATTAAGCTTTCAGGGAGGCTTGATGCTGAGGGTGCAGGTAAAGTCTGGGAACAGGCTCGTTCCGCTGTTTCTTCCGGCGCAAGCTCTGTTGACTGTTCTGATGTTGAATATATGGATGGAGGCGGAGCTTCCCTTTTTATGATGATGGAGGCTGCTTGCCGTGATAGAGGTGTTTCTTTAAACATCAATGGCCTGCACTCTGAATTTACAAAGTTTCTTGAACTTTTTGATGTTGAAAAAGCTTCACCGCCTAAGACTTCCGAGGCTAAAAGAGGCGGCATATACGGCTGGATTTATTCTATAGGAGAATCAGGTCAAATAGTTGCGAAGGATATGAGGCAACAGGTCGAGTTTGCCGGTAATTGCGTACTCGCTTTTTTCGATATAGCTACCGGGCGTCGCCGTTTACGCTGGCCGGATTTTTGGCTGACAGCTGAAAAAGTAGGATCTGACGGACTGCCGATTATTTTGCTGATCGGTTTCTTGATGGGACTGATAATGTCATTTCAATCAGCTGTCTCTCTTCGTCGTTTCGGCGGTGAAATTTTTGTCCCTAACATGCTCGGTCTGGTCATGTTCAGAGAGTTGGGACCTATGGTTACCGCTATTTTACTAGCCGGTAGAACCGGCTCTGCATTTGCTGCTGAAATCGGGACAATGAAGGTAAATGAAGAGCTTGATGCTCTAAGCACAATGGGGCTTAATCCTGTAAGCTTTTTAGTTGTCCCGAGAGTCCTTGCTACAATTTTAGTTACACCGCTTCTCACTTTATTTTTTAATTTTATGAGTCTTGTGGGAGGAGCTTTGGTCATGCTGTCCATGGGCTATCCTCTTGCTACCTTTTGCGGCAGAGTTTTTCAAAATGTGCAGTGGATGGATTTTTCCGGTGGAATGATGAAAGCTTTTGTATTCAGCTTTCTTGTTGCGGGAATAGGGTGTCAACGCGGCCTTGTTACTAAGTCCGGAGCCAGTGCTGTCGGTGATTCCGCTACGAGTGCGGTGGTCAGCGGAATTGTTTTGATCGCTGTTTTTGATGGACTTTTTGCCGTAATATTCTTTATGGCGGGTATTTAAATTGAGCCAGCCATTCAAAAATATAATAGAGGTAGAAAATCTTACCTGTGCATACGGTGAGTTAGTTATAGTAAATGATATTTCATTCGGAGTTCAGAGCGGGGAAATATTTGTTATCCTCGGCGGGTCTGGATGTGGTAAAAGTACAGTGCTGAAGCATCTGATAGGCCTTTTTCCACCGGCACAGGGAAAGATCTTTATTGACGGTGACGATATCGGTTCCGCTCATGGTAGCGACAAGCTTGATATTTTACGCCGTATCGGGGTGATGTATCAAACAGGGGCTTTGTTCGGCTCCATGACATTGCTTGAAAATGTGCGGCTTCCGCTGGAAGAATTTACCTCCATGCCGCTTGATGCCATGAATTATGTTGCCAGAATGAAGCTGTCACTTGTGGGGCTTGAAGGTTCTGCGGAAAAGATGCCATCGGAACTATCCGGGGGAATGATTAAGCGAGGGGCAATTGCCCGCGCAATGGCGCTTGATCCTAAAATTTTATTTCTTGATGAACCGTCAGCGGGTCTTGACCCGATTACATCTGCAGAACTTGATGAATTGATACGCAGTCTTTCGCGCTCGCTGGGGGTTACTTTTGTAATTGTAACTCATGAACTTCAATCAATATTTTCCATAGCGGATAGAATTATAATGCTTGATAAAGGTACAAAAGGCATCATTGCCGAAGGTGATCCCCGTAAGTTGCGGGATGAATCTGATATTCCGCTAGTCCGTAGTTTTTTTCACAGAGAACTGGCTGATAAGACAAGTAATGCAACACCGGTCATGGAGACAATATGAGCCGTAAGACAAATCCCTTCAGATTGGGACTTTTTGTAATAATTGGAACTCTTTTGTTTGTAATTGCACTTGCAATTTTAGGCGCAGGACAAATATTTGAAAAAACAATTAAAATGGAAACCTATATTAATGAGTCAGTCAATGGACTTGAAGTCGGCTCTCCCATAAAATTTCGCGGTGTAAAGATCGGGTCTGTCAGTACTATCGGTTTTGTTACTGATGAATATGTAACAATAAATGAAAGTGAATTAAGATATGTTTATATCCTTGGGGAACTTGACAGTAAGATGTTTAATTCTCTCGAAGGGGAGGATATGATAGAATCTCTGAAAATAGAGGTTCAGCGCGGCCTTCGTGCCCGTCCGGTTTCACTTGGCCTGACCGGTCAGCTATTTCTTGAAATTGACTATGTTAATCCCCAAAGAAATCCGCCACTCCAGATAACTTGGAATCCTGAATACCTTTATGTTCCTTCAGCTCCTTCTATGCTCAGCAGGGTTGAAGGTGCTGTTGCTTCGATCAGTGAAACTCTGGAGGATATTAATCAAGCTCAGATTGCTGAAGCTATTGATGATGTCCGCGCAGTAGCACAAACTGTAAATGGATTTTTAAAGAAATCCGATGCCGCAGAAATCAGCAAAAATCTTACTGGAACATTGGCTCAGGCAGAAAAATTTATTGCTCGTATAAATGTTCTGCTGGCAGATCCTAAAGTTGATCATTTGGTGCCGGATGTTGCTTCTGCTGCACATAAATTAAAAATTATCATGGATTCTACTTCCGGAGATATAATCGGAGCATTGAAAGATATTCGCAAAGCCTCAGCAAGTGCTAAAAATGTAACCGGTGACATGGAAGGTTATCTGGAAAGTCCCGAGGGAAAGAAGACCTTAAGCGATTTGTCAAAGACCCTGAACAATATAGGACAGGCGTCGGATAAAATTAAGGACGCTGCAACCAGATTTGAAGGAACTCTATCACGGGTTAATGTTATGGTTGCAGGACAACAGGGAAACATTGAAGCTATTTTAGACAATGTACGAAGACTGGTAGAAAATTTACGAGAACTTAGCAGTGAAGCCAAACAATATCCTTCCGGAGTTCTTTTCGGAGATCCTCCTAAGAAAGGGCTGGTTAAATAATGGAGTGGACTGTGAAAGATTATATTTCAAAAAAAGCGTTAATACTGTGTTTTGCAGCAAGTCTTTTAATTGTTGCTGTTGCCGGATGTGTAAAACTTGAACGGCCTTCGCTGGATCGTAAATATTATACGTTGTCGGCAGCCCGAAGTGGGCAGAACGTATTTACGAATGGTACAACAAAAAATTTGATTGTCCGTCGTATTAAAGTTTCATCCCGGTATGAAGATAGAGATTTAGTGTATCACGTTTCTGAAAATGTATATGAAGCGGATTATTATAATGCGTTCTTCGTACCTCCTGCATCGATGCTGACACAGGAGCTGAAAGTATGGATGGCTGATTCCGGTATTTTTGCCAATGTACTGGGGCCGGAAAGTATGGGAACCGGCGAGTTCTTGCTGGAGGGTGTAGTTAATTCTATTTATGGGGACATCAGCGGACCTTCGCCGAAGGCTGTAATCAATATGCAATTCTTTATGCTTGATAATTCCAGCCCGGAGATGCCGATAATTTATTCGCGTAGTTTCAATAGGGACGTTGTTGCAAAATCAGCTACCGCATCAGCGCTTGTCGTGGCAATGAATGAAGGTATCACCGATATTTTTAGTGAACTTGAGAAAGATATAGCTAAAGTCGTAAACGTTAAGAATTAGGAAGCAGGGGCGCTACCAGTCTCACATGAAAAGTAGACTCTGTTTTTACCTTTTATTTTAGCCTGATACATGTTGTCATCCGCTCGTTTAAGCATTTTATCAAGACATTCGCCCGGCTCATATTCAGCAACACCTATACTAATGGTTTTATGAACAGGTGCTCCTTCATTAGGGGTGTACTGTTCTTTTTCCATTGCTAAGCGGATTTTTTCGGCTGTAAGTATAGCCTTTTTGCATTCCGTTTCAGGTAAAAGAATAATAAACTCTTCTCCTCCGTATCTAAAGGCTCTGTCTGAGTCGCGGATGGATTGTCGGAGGAGCTTGCCTACACGCTCCAGAACTTCATCTCCTGCGGAATGTCCGTAGGTGTCATTGAAATTTTTAAAGTCGTCTACATCCATTAGCAGGGCGCATAATGGTTTGTTATCGCGCTTGCAACGGTCAAATTCTGCGTGTGCAACGTCTTGTAGGTGTCTGCGGTTGTAAAGTCCGGTCAATTGGTCTGTGATGCTTAGACTTTTGAATCTTTCTTCACTTTCCCGTAACTTGTTTTCCGCTTTTTTCCTTTCAGATATTTCTTTTTTGAGTTTTAAATTTTTATCATCAAGTTCATGAAGCAAGAGGTTAAGTTGTGCAGAGTTGTCTTCCTGCAGTTCTTTAACTTCCATGAGTTCTTCGATAAGTTCTTCTTTACGAAGTTCGCTTTCTTTTTCTTTGGTGATATCTTTAAATATGCATATTGAACTTTTGCATGAATTATTGTCGTCAGTGATGTTTTTGACAGACATATCTACCCAAATTTCGTCATGGTTTTTATGCACCATGGGGAAAATTAAGTTGGTACTATATTCAGAATTTGAAGAAATGGTTTTTATGAAATTAGTTGTATCCAGATCAGAGGATAGCATAATCTGATGAATTGGATTTTTTAAGGATTCTTCTTGTGAAAATCCGGTAATATCATTGAAACTTTTATTAGTGAAAATTATATTGCCGTTCTTATCGAGAACAACAATAGCACACGCGGCGTGTGCAAAAAGTTCTTTAAATTGGGCCTGTTCGCATTCTGGACATTTTTTTGAAATTTTATGTTTGAGTGTTTCATGCTTTTCACGCAGGAGTACCAACTCAGACGAAATCGATTTTAAGTCTAATTCATTGTTCATATCACCCCTCCTAATACCACCCTTCGTATTATTGAGAAGAAACTTACGCTTATTTTTTCACTAATCAAGCTTTTTCTGTTGCTTATAATATAATTAATTAGGGGTTTAGGGAAAAAGTAATATAATTAAAGTGGTTGGTATAACCTTGCACTTTTGTAATTTTTAGACAACTATGTCGACGCACTTTGCAGATAAAGCAAGGCAGTAAAATAGTTAAGGGAATACAATACAATGATTACAATGAAGCTTCTTCTTTCGCCGATTATATGTGCGTTGATCGGTTGGGTCACAAATTTTCTTGCTGTTAAAATGCTTTTTCATCCGTACAAACCGATTAAAATCGGTCCATTTGTTCTTCAGGGGATTTTTCCTAAAAGACAGAAGGAGCTGGCGGAAAGTCTCGGTAAAATGATCGAGCGGGAACTGATATCTCATACTGATATCAAAAACGTTATTCATGATCCTGCTTTTGTTGAAAAACATAAAGGGGTTATTCTTGAATATCTTGATGTCTTTTTTAGAGAAAAACTGACAACTCTTCACCCTATGGTCGGAATGTTTCTGAATGATGAGAATCTTAAGACTGTCAAAGTGATGCTTTCCAAAGAACTTGATGAGATGTTGCCTAAATTGATTGAAACAACGGCTTCGGAACTTGAGTGCTCGCTAGATTTTAAATGTCTGGTTCAGGATAAGGTTGAATGTTTTTCCATGGAACAGCTGGAAGCAATTCTTTTCGGCATAATGAAGAAAGAATTCAGGTTTATAGAGGTTATCGGCGGAGTACTTGGATTTATTATAGGACTTATTCAGGTTGTTATCTTTATTTTGTAAATAATTTTTATAGAAATTTGCTATGCCCATCATTATGAATTATCATTAATGATGGGTTTTTTTATTGGGGGCCGGGGTTAATTGCGAAATGTCCGCAGGAGGTTCTGGTGAAAAAAATTATTTCTGTAGTGCAAGTCATGGTGCTGCTTACGATGGCATCATGTGCTCAGCTTACAGGTCCTTACTACCTTGAACAGGAAAAATACGATCAAGGAATTGCTGTTCTCGGCGAACAACTGAAAGAGAATCCTGAGGATGCTTCTTCAGCATATTATGTCGGGCGGTATTATCTTGCTTTGGAAAAACAGAAACAAGCTCAGCCTTATCTGCAACGCGCAGTCAAACTTGATCCGGAAAATGCCGACTATCATTTCTGGCTTGGGGTAGATTACTGGGCGTTAAAAGATTTTAAAAAAGAACGCGTTGCTTACGGGCGTGCGCTCACTTTAGACCCGAAGCATATTTCAGCAAATCTTTATCTCGGGCACAGTTACCTTGATAAGGGGAAATGGGCTGAAGCTCTGGTTCAGTATGATAAAGTTATTAAGTTGGATAAATATAATCCCGAAGCTTTATATAACCGGGCAGATGCTTTGAAACACTTAGGACAATCCTCTGAAGAAATTACGGCTTGGAAAAAGTTTCTAAAATATTATCCTGATGGAATTTTGGCTATGCGTGCTACCGAAAATCTTAATTTACACGGAGATTTTACCTACCGTAATTTTATTTTAGGTAAGCGTAATGTTACATTAAAAACAATGAAATTTAAGACTGGATCAGCTCGTCTTGATGTTGCCAGTAAAAAATCGCTGCATGTGTTGGCTGCGATGCTTGAATCAAATAAAAAACTTAGTTTTCATATAGTGGCTTATAAGAAAGGAGACGCTGCTTTGGCTAACAAGCGCGCCAAAAGTGTCCGTGATTATATTATGGGAGGCCACCCGCGGTTAGACTCTAAAAGAATGGAGCTGAGTTGGTTCGGTTCTGATGAGCGCATTAAACGGGGAGGCAAAACCTTCTCCATTGATGACTCCGTTCAATTTATTACCGCTGTTCAATAGAACCAATAGGAAATTATTATGAAAAAATTATTTAAAGTAGTCTTTGCCGGTTTTGCCGTGCTGACTCTTTGTGTCTTTTTGGTAGCTCCTTCCGCTTTAGCTCAAGAGGTTACTGCAACGGATGAAGCGGGCACAACTGAAACGACGACTGACGACACGACAACGACTGACGACACGACGACGACTGACGACACGACGACGACTGACGACACGACAACGACTGACGACACGACAACGACTGACGACACGACAACGACGGACGATACGACGACGGATGAAGGAACTGAAGAAGTTTCGGCTCCTTCGTTTTCAAGTCCGGCTCAGGCAGCAAAAGCTGAAGCTTTAGCCGAAGCCGCATCTGCCGCTGCTGCGGAAACAAGTGCCGAAGAAATTGCAGAAGCAGAAGCTGCCGTGGATACAGCCAAGTCCGCTGTTGATGAAGCTCAGGCTGCTGTTGATGAAGCAGTTGCAGCAGAGGATGAAGAAGCCTTGACTGCCGCTGAGGCTGATCTTGCGACTGCACAGGAAGCTCTTGAAGCCGCACAGGGCACCGCTGATAATGCTCTTGCCGGAGCCGCCTCCGTTGATGTTGATACTATTGCTTCCATGCGTGCTTCCGGTATGGGATGGGGCGTAATTGCTCAGGAGCTGGGAGTTCATCCAAGTACTTTGGGTTTAGGGCATCAAAAACAGGCTCGTGCGCGTGAAGCCCGTGCCACAGCAAAATCCACTAAAAGTAATCGGGCCACCGGACGTAATACTAAAGAAGGTGTATCAAAGACCCCTGGAGTTTCTGGCGGTAAGGGTGACAAGTCCATCGGCTTGAGCCGAGCTTCGAGTACTGCGAAGAGTGGCGGTAAAGGGGCTAAGTCTTCCAAAGACAGTTCAGTCTCAGGTGGCCGCGGTAATTCCGGTTCACAAGGGTCAAGTGCTGGAAACACTGGAAATGCCGGTGGTGGAAACAGCGGTAAGAGCAGTGGTAAAGGAAACAATGGTAAGGGCGGCGGAAATAGCGGTGGTAAAGGTGGCGGTAAAAAGTAACTGACCACTGTTTTTCTGTTTGTTAATAAGATAGTAAAAAAAGCGTCTCTGGAGTAATCTTCAGAGACGCTTTTTCAGTTGTGAAACATACCGTAAGAGGTGATGGAGATGCTTAATGGAATGGGGTGAAGTAATCAGGGTAACCCTTTTTCTCGGGACGGGGCTGGGTCTTGCCTTATGGGAGAAAGCCGTTCCTCGCCGTAAAGGTTTGCCTGATCGGGGCTGGAGGTGGAGTAGTAATCTGGGGATGGTGGTAATTTCAGCTATCCTTGTCCGGTTTATATTTCCTGTCCTGCCTGTTGCCTTGGCTTTTATTGTCATTAAAAATGGCTGGGGCTTGATTCCTTTATTGGGATTGCCTTTCTGGTGGGAGGTTGTGCTTGGTTTTGTCCTTCTGGACTTGGCAATCTACTTTCAGCATCGGGCCTTCCATTTTTGGCGCCCTCTGTGGTTGTTGCATCGTATGCATCATGCCGATACTTTTTATGATTTTACAACGGGAGTCCGCTTCCATCCTTTAGAATTCATTTTGTCCATGATCTTTAAACTGATTTTGGTCGTTGTGTTCGGTATCCAGCCGTTAGCTGTGCTTTGTTTTGAAGTGGTTTTGAACTGTCTGGCTATGTTTAATCATGGCAATATCCGGCTTCCACAGAGGGTGGACGAGTTTGTCCGTTTATTTGTTGTTACGCCGGATATGCACCGGGTGCATCATTCTACAGATATGCGCGAGATGAATCAAAATTTCGGTTTTAATCTTCCATGGTGGGATCGGATTTTTGCAACTTACAAAGCTCAGCCGGATTTGGGGCATGAAAAGATGGTTATCGGGCTTAATATTTTTAGAGATAAAAAATATCGTTCCCTACACCTGATGCTGGCGATGCCGTTTCTTAAAACAGGAGTAGGGAAGCTAAAAGTAGAAAAGCCAAAGTAGGAAAGATAAATAAAGATATTAGAGCAGGGCGAGTAGAACAGATATATATTAAGTTCTGTATAAGTCGGTTAGAAATAAAAAAGCGTCCCTAGATTAAAATCCGGGGACGCTTTTTGTGTTTTTATGGAAACCAGAGTTATTTTCCGGCGCAACGTTCCAAGAATAATTTGTGACGTTCTGCATAAGGAGGGAAGTTAAAGAAAGCTGATCCTGAAACAAGCACATCTGCGCCCGCTTCAACCAACTCTCTGCAATTATCAATGGTGACTCCACCGTCGAGCTGAATAAGAGTATCTGCTCCCTGTTCAGTAATCATTGCTTTTAAATCCCTGACTTTGTCTGTGCAGAAAGGAATATATTTCTGCCCACCGAAGCCGGGGTTAACACTCATTATGAGAACCATGTACAACTGCGGAATCAGATACTTGATTGATTCCAGAGGAGTTGCCGGATTGAGGGCAATGGCTGGTTTCGCACCTGCTTCAACGATGGCGGCAACAGTTCTTTCAAGGTGATTTGTAGATTCAGCGTGAACGCAGATAAGATCTGCACCGGCATTTGCAAACTCAGTAATATATCTTTCAGGCTGTTCAATCATAAGATGACAGTCGAAAAACAGATTGCATTCTTTACGCATGGACTTGATGACGGGCGGACCGAAGGTGATGTTAGGCACGAAATTACCGTCCATAACATCAAGATGAGCCCATTTCAGTCCTGCTTCTTCAAGAGCCTTAAGTTCGTTTGCCAATCTGCTGAAATCGCATGAAAGCAGCGAAGGTGAAATTATGGTTTCTTTTTCAGCCATTAGTCCTTCTCCTTGCTGTCGTCGTCCATGTTAAAATCTACTTTGATTTTAAACAGAAAGCTTGCGGGCAGATTTAGGATATCAATTCCTGTTTTATCAGTGATGGACTGGAGTGTGTTTACAACATTATCCCAGTCCGGGCCGATGTAAGTGAACCATATGTTGAATTTATTTTCACGAAGATAATTATGAGTAACACCTTTGTGTTTATTAACTTCGGCAACGAATTCTTCGATTTTTTCTTCGGGTACTTTAGCCGCGCAAAGGGTTGATTCCCAGCCAAGCTCTCTTGACCCGAAGTTTGCTCCAATCCTGCGGATGACACCGTCTTCTCTAAGCTTAGCCACTCTGCTTAAGGCTTCATCTTCGCTAATCCCGACCTGTTCGCCTATGACAGCATAGGGGCGGGAGGCGATAGGAAATCCTGATTGGATGATGGCAAGTATTTGCTTATCTAAAGCGTCCATTTAGGAGTCCTTTTTCGGTTTTTTCTTTGGAGTGTATGAACACAGCGGTTCAGGTCCGAGATAGTTGCCTTCCATTGTGGCAGCGCGGGCGCGGCAGCCTCCGCAGACTTTTTCAAATTCGCAGTATCCGCATTTACCGTCATAGGTTGCCGGATTTCTGAGATTTAAAAACTGCTGAGATTTGCTCCAGATCTGCGGGAAAGGAATGTCGCGGACGTTTCCGCAATCAAGATCAAGGTAACCGCAAGGCTGAACTTGTCCGGTGTGAGAAATAAAACAGAAACCGACTCCGCCGAGACAGCCGCGGCTTACTGCGTCGAGGCCGAAATTCTCGAAATTAACTGGGATTCCGTCTTCTTTAGCACGTTGTCTCAGGATGCGGTGATAGTGAGGAGCACATGTTGCTTTAAGCTGCATGTCAGTAGTTTTCTGGAAGTCATAGAACCAGTTCAGCACTTCTTCGTACTCATCTGCACTGATAACCTGCTCGCCAAGTTCAGAAGCTCTGCCTGTAGGAACCAGTAGGAAAATATGCCATGCCGAGGCGCCGAGGTCTCTGGCAAGGTGGAAGATTTCCTTGAACATGTGCAGATTGTTACGAGTTACCGTGGTGTTGATCTGGAACTCGATTCCTGCATCTTTAAGGAACTGAATGCCGCGCATTGATGAATCATACGAACCTTTTACACCTCTAAAATCATCGTGAAGCTCAGCTGAAGCTGCATCGATTGAGATTGAACAGCGTTCAATTCCGATTTCTTTGAGGGTCACGGAGTTTTCAGCGGTAAGAAGTGTTCCGTTAGGTGCCATTACGCAGCGCAAATCTTTTGTCTTGGCGTAGGCTACCAGTTCGAAAACATCTTTTCTGAGCAGAGGTTCTCCGCCTGTGAAAATAATGATGGGGTTTCCAGTTTCAGGGAAAGTATCGATGAGAGCTTTTGCTTCATCGGTGGAAAGTTCACCGGGATAAGGTTCCGGATGGGCTTCCGCGCGGCAATGCTTACACGCAAGGTTGCATGAACGGGTTACTTCCCATGCAATCAGTCGCAGAGGCGGTGATCCGTCAGCGTTTGGCTGAGGAATTGGATTAACGCCCGGATGACCGCCGGGATGTCCTTTAGGATGGCCAGCAGGATGTCCGGCTGGATGTGAATTATTATTATCACTCATATTATTTATTACCCATGTATTTGAGTACGTCTTCTGTGAAGTAGGTCAGGATTAAATCTGCTCCGGCACGTTTAAGCCCGATAAGGGATTCCAATACTACAGCTTTTTCGTCAATCCAGCCGTTTATTCCGGCTGCTTTGATCATCGAATATTCGCCGCTGACTTGATAAGCCGCAACAGGTAGATCAAAAGAGTCGCGGACCATGCGGATGACATCCTGATACGGTCCTGCCGGTTTGACCATGAGAATATCTGCACCTTCGATAACGTCTGCGGATGCTTCGCGAAGTCCTTCGCGTGCGTTTGCAGGGTCCATCTGATAGGTTTTGCGGTCGCCGAATTGAGGAGAGCTTTCTGCCGCTTCTCTGAAAGGACCGTAGTATGCAGACGCGTATTTAACCGCGTAAGACATTATAGGAAGTTCTTCAAATCCAGACTCATCAAGCAACTCGCGAATGGCGGCAACGCGCCCGTCCATCATGTCGGAAGGGGCGACGATGTCCGCTCCTGCTTTTGCATGCGAGAGAGCTGTTCTTGCAAGAAGATCAAGGGTTGGATCATTAAGAATTCTACCGTCCTTGATTAATCCGCAGTGCCCGTGTGATGTGAATTCGCAAAGACAGACATCAGTACAGACAACGAGGTCCGGCCAGATCCCTTTAATCATTTTAACAGCCTGCTGAACAATGCCTTCTTCAGCATAGGCCTGTGAACCTACGGGGTCTTTTTCTGCAGGAATTCCGAAAAGTATCAGGCTTTTAAGTCCGTTTTCAACCGCTTCACGGACTTGCAGTTCAAGCTGTTTAAGGCTCAGTTGAAACTGGCCGGGCATGGAAGAAATAGGTTTTTTAAAGTTTTGATCGTCTGTTTCAACGACAAAATAAGGCATCATTAAATCAGCGGGGGAAAGGGACGTTTCTCTGACTATATCGCGAATTACAGCGGTTCGTCTGAGTCTGCGCCCTCTGTGAAAGTCGAATACCATAGCTTTCTCCGTTATAAACGGTGAAACGTTGCAGAAATCCGGTAAGTGTTGGCCGGAAAAGCTTTATACCGCAAATCCCGGCGGACCTCAAAGAAGGCCGCCGGGATTAATATATCGTCGTCTGGGCGACTACTGAGTGTCTGTTGTGAGCAACAGAATGCAGCAGCTAGTCTTTTTTGATTTCTTCGTCGGTGAGGTAACATGCCGGGTCTTGAGCCCAAATGTCATCGTAAACAGCTTCAGCTCTGGCGCGGAAGTTACCGGCACAGATGTTGAGGTAACGACATTCTGCACATCTACCGCCTACGTAAGGCTTTTTATCTTTAAGTTTGTGGAGCAGTTCAATTTTTGGATCGGTCCAAATTTCGGAGAATGGGCGTTCAAGCACGTTTCCGAAAGTATGGTTACGCCAGAACTGGTCTGCGTGAACCTGTCCGTCCCAAGATATACAGCCGATACCGCGACCGGAGCTGTTTCCTTCATTGTACTGGAGAAGTTTAAGAACTTCTTTAGCTCTTTCAGGATCTTCTTTAAGCATACGCAGGTAAACGTATGGTCCGTCAGCGTGGTTGTCTACAGTCAGGATCTCTTTAGGAGTTCCTGCATCAGCCATGGCTCTTGTTTCGTCCATAATCAGATCGACAACCTGACGTGTTTCTGCGTGAGACAGGTCTTCTTTGATCATTTCAGAACCACGGCCTGAATATACCAGATGGTAGAAACATGCTCTTGGAACTTCGAGTTCTTTAAGAAGTTTAAAAATAGTCGGAACTTCTTTCCAGTTATGTTTGTTGAGTGTGAAGCGCAGACCTACTTTAAGTCCTTCAGCTTTACAGTTTTCAACACCTTGAAGAGCTTTTTTGAAAGATCCTTTTACACCGCGGAACTTATCGTGAGTTTCTTCTCCGCCGTCGAGGGAGATACCTACGTAAGAAAGGCCGACTTCTTTTAGTTCTTTAGCCTTATCTTTGGTGATGAGAGTTCCGTTAGTAGAAATAACAGCTCTCATGCCCTTGCCTACTGTGTAATGAGCAAGTTCAACCAAGTCTTTGCGGACAAGTGGTTCGCCGCCGGAGAAAAGCATAACTGGAGCACCGAATTGTGCAAGGTCGTCAATTATGGTTTTTGCCTGAGAGGTTGAAATCTCATCTTTACCCTCAGGATCAACTGCCTGAGCGTAACAATGAACACATTTAAGGTTGCATCTTCTGGTCATGTTCCAGACGACAACAGGTTTTTTATCTTCGGAAAACTGGAGAAGATGAGAAGGGAGTTTTGCTGAATCACGTCCGTAGCGCAGGACATCAGAAGGTTCAACAGCGCCACAGTAAAGTTTTGAAATACCAATCATTTAAAAAGTCCTCACTAGCCGGGGAAATAGTTTCCGTGCCAGGTTATTGGGTTAGAACGATTTTTTTCAGGGACGGAGGCCTATTCATTAAATCTCGATTCCGTCGACTCGTGAAATTATCGATTATTCATACTGAATGAGTGGTTTGGATTACCACAAATGACGACAGGGGAAAAGTCGAAATTAAGTGTATTGTTTAATATATGTAATTATTTGAAATTAAAGTAATATTTGTCTGATATGATATGTTTTGAGAAGGTGGGCCCCAAAAAAAACATCCTCCTTAGGTTCTAAACTTAAGGAGGATGAGTGATACTTGTAATTATTTTAAAGCTAAGGTGTAATTGAGACTTGTACTCTGCGGTTCAAAAGTTTGTTATATTTAGTGCTGTTGGGGACCAGAGGTCTCGATTCTCCAAATCCCGTGGTTGCGATGCGGGTTGCGGAGATAGGGAAGTTGTCAGCAAGATATTTCTTAACGGCGTCGGCTCTTTTTTTGCTCAAGTCCAAATTATATTCTGCGGACGCGTCGGAATCTGTGTGTCCGGCAATAATGACGCTTTTATCTTTTAGCTTATCACTGATCAGAGCTTTTCCTAGTTCGTTTAAAAGAGGATAGGATTCCGGTTTAATTGTCGCAGAATCTACATCAAACTGAACAGCCAGATTAATCGATTTGGCTTTTGGCGGAGAAACTGGCGCACGGGTCTGTGCAGGAGCTATCTCGTTTTTGGGTTCTTGCGGAGCGACTTGTTTGTTTGTTGAAGAAGGTGCGTTCTGCTCAGGATTGTATGACTGTATTTGAGGTTTATCCGCTTCAGCCATAGCTGCAGAAAGTCCGGCTATAATACCTTTGTTGGTGTTTTCATAACGTGCCCATGAAGTCAGGGGAACAGCCATGTCAGTGGCAATAGTTTGAACTATTTCGAAAAAGGCTGAATCAGGCATGCGGTGTTCACGTTTAACAAGGATAAAATCATCATCCATGCGTTTTGGTACGCGCCCGGATTGTTCGAAAGAGCAAACCATATGTCCGCGCTTTGTCTCATAAATTTTAACTTGAAGAGTTACCGCTGAGTCGTCCATTGTATGCCCTAGGTAGAGATACGGAACAAAGCCGACTACGAGTAAATCGAATCCTCTTGCACGCGCTGTAAACATGGCATCATCCAGTCCGCGATATACAAGTCTTTCATCAAAAACCATTGAAGGAAATATTTGGAGGCTGGTCCAGTTTTGCCAGACATTTTTACCGATGAGTTTGCCCCAGTCTTTTCCGTCGTTCATAGTCTGAGTCACATGATACGGATAGAATAGAGCTGAAAGTGGCCCGTAATGCGGTTTTTCCGGTCTGGAATAAACCATAAGCTGAGATAACTGCACTTTCGCATCTTCGTAATAGACGGATTGAGCTGTCAGCTGAGGTTCAAATTTTGTGCATGCAGATAACAGCAAAACTAATATTATCAGATACTTTTTCATTATATATATCTTAGGTGAAAGGTTTCGCTTCATTGCGTCCGAAAAATGACTATACTCCGTATGTCTGAAGTAAAGCAATATTCATGCCGCATGATCGTCGTTTTCTGAAAAGAGGATAATAAAAAATGAGCGACCCTTTTGGGAAAGGATCGCTCATTTTTTATTGAATTAGTTTTGTCGGGGAAGGAGCCGTCTGCATTGATTCCAGAATTTGTTCTCTGGATTGAATCAGGCTTTCACGCAGTTCAAGTTTTCTTTGTGTGGATAGTTTTTTAAATTCAGGCTGCATTGTCAGCTTGGTAAGCTGTTCCATTTCATCCTTTATTCTTTCCACCCGTTGCAGAACATTACCTTCCGGCTGACATACTTGTGAGCAGGCATCGGCAAGTTCGGATATTTCTTTTGCCATGCTCTGGAAGCTTTTAGGATTAATATCTTTTGCTAATTGTATTCGTTTTTTAGCTTGATAAATAAGTTCGTTAATCCATCCAAACATATGTATGCCCTCGAACTGTTATATTGTCGGTTGGCTAAAGTGTGAGAAAAAACCAAGTATGACTAACATTAACATTACAGGCATGATCATTGAAAGAACAACCCGTAAATATGATGTGTTGTGTATGTTTTTATATGCAATAATAGAAATAGCCATACATGCAACAGCTCCGACCATATCACCGATAACGGGTATTATGCAAAGGACTATGGGGGCATATGAGTATGCTGTTGCTCTGAAAGTTGCTTGATATCCACGATCGCCAGCTCCAAAGATCATAAGCATTACGTGAGTTATCCCGATAAGAGGAAAACTCATACCGGCTAATAACAGTGGATATATAAATAATGACATCAAGCCTGAAAGACTGCCTTCGGCGAGGGAGCTTGCGATCATTGAATCATTCATAATCTGACCGACGTCGGAACCAATGGTTGTATCAACTCCGGCTGTGGCCCATATGAAATTACAAATTTCTTGAAATTCTGCTAAAAGGATGAAGAAAATAAGAGGCTTGATGAATCCAGTAAGAGGCATGTCTTTAAAAAAAGTATTAGGAGAAAGAAAAACTTTTTTTATTGTAAGAAATAGAGCCGGGAAAAATCCGTATTTTTCCATGAATTCAAAAGGGACTTCGTTGTCCGCAGGCTCCTCGTATTTATCTTTAACTTCTTCACTGGTGGAGCTTTCATCGGGAGACATGGAATTAAGGCTTTTCCATATGTCGGAATCCGTTTCTGTTTTAGTTTCTTCCTGAATGTATTCCTGTTTATGCTCAATTTCCTGATCCGAATCATCATCTTTCTGTTGATACATGTGTGCGGACTCGGCTGGAGCCTGCTGTGGAGGAAAATTATTTTCCTCGTGTGCTTCCGGTTGCTGTATCTCTTCAGAATCGATATCCGGATTCTCATCCAAAGATCTGAATTTGAATTTTATTTGGCATCTGGGGCAGGTTGCAAGCTGTGCGTTTGCTGGTATTTTATCATCCGGAATTTCACTGGTGAAATTACACTCGGGGCAAATAACTTTCATATTAATTCCTTAAGGCTGATTGTCTGAATAGTTTGGTCAGACCTAATAAATTTTATATTGTAAGGCAATGGTAATTGTTCACGAACATCATCTATATAATTATTGAGGGAAGAATTATAGGCAGTAGTGGAACATTTTTTTGCGGTTTAAGTAAGTCTGAAGCTAGCTTTGGAAATTCAGAACCTAGTTTGTGGTTGAATTTCCCGGCTGTCGCGTTATTGAAATTAGCTAGTTTCGACTCAATTTCATCTCGATTTTTAATCAGATGGGTAAGGTGCCTGATAGGCGACCCCGCAATTATTCCTGTTTGTCCTTCCAGTCCGACAATCTGTTCATGAACTTTGTTGATAAATTTAATTTTAGAAGATTTGCGAAAGAATCGAAGTTGCAAATCCGGCCAAAGTCCGTATCCCATCCGACAGTAATCTTTGTCGGGGTAAAAGGTTAAGCGCGGAAAATACCATCCCTCACACTGCTTATATGAGGCAACTTTTTTTAGTAATTCCCAGTCTTCATTTAAAAAACGTTCGTCTGCATCCAGATAAATAATCCAGTCACCGCGGCAGTGGCTTAGCATTACATTTCGCTGCGAAGCAAAATCATTATTCAGCGGGTTGCAGATATTTACGATTTTTATGTCCGAGTCGCAAGAGATTCCGGGAATATCTGAATAATTTGTACAGTCCCAGATAAGAACAAGCTCGTAAAGCCATGCGGGAAATGAAGAAATAAATGAATTAAGGTCTGGCTCGTCGGGGCTGACTATTGCTGCCGCAGAAATTTTTACGTCTGTATCGAAATGTTCAGGAGTCTGAATGTGATTACATCCTGAAAAAAGTTTTTGTAAAGATTGGTGCTTTTTTTTGCTTTCGTCCTGAATGCAGGGATTAAGAATCAGGTGACTTTTTCCTGCTGTGAATCCGTACTGAATCAGAAGCATAAAAATTGCCCATATTGATGAATCAACAAGCAGGTGGGTGTTGGAGTTGTTTGCATCCGGAGCAAAATTGCTCTCTCTGAGTTTTTGGATGTTTTCAGGGTAAAGTTCGCAAATGATTAATTGCATCCATTCAGGTTTATATTTTGCGAGATCCTCAGCAAGGTCACCATCTCCAGTTCCGAAAAGAATAATTGATGATGAACCGGACTTTGCAGCAAATTGGAGGTGTTTCTGGACAATTGCTTCTGTTTTGCAACTTTTTACAACAGCATTGTCCTGCTTTTGTCCTTCAAGTTTAAAGGAAAGGATTTGTTCTGAATATAGATCAAACGGATGTTTCATATTATTTTTGAAAGCCTTTAGATTCTAGCAATTCAATATAAATATTTCCGAGTTTTGTTGCAACGTCCTGCGCTCTGAACAGTTTAGATGCTTTGTTTCTTCCGTTTTCTCCCATTTCTCGAGCTTTATCTGGATGGGTGAGAAGAAATTTGACTGCTTCTGCGTATTCTTGAGCGTTATTGGCTATCAACCCCGTTTCACCGTGATCGACAAGCTCCAACTGGGCATTGTCACGTAATTCTTTGCATGGATGAGTGATTACAGGGAGGCCCGCCGCCATTGCTTCCGCGATAACTAGACCGAAAGATTCTCCGGTATCATTTGCATGGGCTAGAAATGAGATAGAGTTAAAGAAGTCCGAAAGTTCTTTGTCCGTTAAAATCGGTGCTAAGAAATTAACATACTTGTTGAAGTTGTTTTCTTTTACGAAATTTTCAGCTTCGGGAATTCCGCCGATAATATTGTAATTGAAAGGAGCGAGTTCTTTCTTTTCCACCATTTTATGTAAATTGGGTAATATTCCAAGTGCAAGAGTGGACCATTTGCCGGGATCAGCACGAGAAATACGCCCGAATGTGTGCGGCGGGAAGTTACGTTCAGCGGGGCAGTGAGTGGCGAAGAAATCTGTATCAACCGGATTATAAAGTACGGAGTATTTGGGAGGTAACGCTGGAATGGAATTTATTTTTTCAAACCGTTCCGCGCAAAAGTGAGATACGAACAGGTGTCGGTCAATTATCTTTCCGTCCGGGCTGGGATCGTGATGACCGAATACGTTGGTTTCAACAATAACGGGTATGCGGGCAAGCTTAAAAGGGCGTAAATATCCCGGTTCGGCCCATCCGGCGCGGTGCAGATGAACCACATCCGGTCGAAATTTTTCAAGAAGGGGCAGAATATCGAGTCCTATGAATGTTTCTATACCGGAATCTCGCAACAGTTTTGCGCGCGCTCCGTTGGTCGGGGAAAAAACTGCCGTATAAAATTTCCCTTTATCAAGGTTGGTGACAAATGATTGCATCACCTTTTCTGTGCCTCCAAGTCCGAGCGAAGAGGCTACGTGCAGTACTTTAATTTTTTCTTCTGCCATGATTAATATTAAGTGACAGATAAGAGATTGGAAGTAAAGAAATCAGCATTAAAAAAGCCCCTGAAAACAGAGGCTTTGAGAGTTTATTTGTTGATAGTCGTCTTAATTGCTTATCGGCTGGTACCGTAGGCATTGGCTGCCTTTTTAAGGCGCATGGAATTCGGGGCAGGCATGTTTTTGGACGCTGTGGGAAGTCCGTATCCTGGATCATTAACGAAGCTGGCATTGATGTTTGTTGATCCGCTTGAAGACGTGGAATATGTCTGTAAGGGGACAGCATTCTGTGCTTCCATTGTCGGAATGATCTCTCTGTAGGCAGAGGCAATTCCGTCAATTATTCTGACAACTTCATCTATTTTTTCATTGTCCATCTTTAAATTTGCCTGCAACAGTCTTGTGTTGCAATAAATATAAAGCTGGCTCAGATTTTCAGCGAGTTCTCCGCCTTTTTCCTTGTTAAGACTTGCGGTCAGCTCTGAAATAACTTCAATAGCTTTTGAAATAAGAATACCTTTGGCAGCGTAATCCTTTTCGTTAATCTTAACTTTTGCCTGCTTCAAGAATTTAATGGCGGCATCGTAAAGCATCAGGAGAAGTTCTCCCTTGGAAGTGGTATGTACCTGTGTGGAAAGATATGCTTGTGCGGCTTTATGCATTTATTGCTCCTCCTGCCATATTAATCGGTATGTTTTTTAAAAAACATTAGAGGTTAATTGTATTATTCTGTTAATACTGTTGTTTATTTGTTTATTAAGAAAATATTTTAAGATTTAAGTTCTTAGCTGCCGGTACCTAACTGTTTGATACTTGAGGTTAATTGAGCCTGCATACCTTGATATTTACCGAGCAACGCATCAAGTCTGGCATATTTGTTAGTCAAGTTCTTTTCGTAAAGTTCAATTCTGTTTTCTTCATATTCGATTTTTTTATCGATGCTGCTAATGATGCTTTTGTAGTTCTTCTCAAGAATGCTAAGTGGGCCTTCTTCGCCGGTGATGTCAGTAATGGCTCCGGACATTTCTCCGGCCTTACCCAGCTTGATATGAACTAGAATCGCGTCATCCGCTTTGCTGCTCGCATTTCCGTAGGTTCCGTCATTATGGTTTTCAACCCGAATAGCTAAACCTGCTTCCGGGTGACCACCGTCACCGGTAATTTGCCATGTTGCGGGATCTACCAACGCTGTGTTTCCGTTGATAGTTGCGGAAATCAGCTGACCCCCGGATATCTCATATTGAACATTATAGTCGCCTGGATCTGTCACACCAGTAATGTGTGAAAGATATTCAACATTTGGAGAATCGCTCTCCCCTTTGTTGTTGGCTGCAAAAAGTTCTGCAACAGCATAAGGATCGTCCAGTAAGGCTGCATTCAACTTCTCGCTGTCAATCTCAAGAAGCCCCATTTTATCGCCGCCGGATTCTGCGTTAGTCATGATTCCAAGCTGCGAGAGAGCTGAATATTTATCCCCTGTGAAGTCTCCGCTGGGCAATTGTTCATACCACGAAAAGCCGACACCTTTGCTGGAAATAATATCCTTTAATCTCTGACCGATTAATAGTTCAACACCGTAGTTACCGGTAAGGAGCGACCCTTGAGCTTTTTCAGAGCTGGTATCAACCTTTGTCAGGTCTTTTATGAGGGTTCTTACAGTATTTACTTGATCAACAAATTTTTGGACATTTTCAACCATACCGGCTGCGTCGGTGGTGATACCAACATTAATAGTAGCACCAGGATCTGTAGTCTTTTTAAGGTTGATGGTTACTCCGTCTATGACATCATTGATGGAGTTGGTATCCCGTTCAATCCAGTCGCCACCCCCCGGAGGGAATCCGTCTACTTTGATTTTTGAATTTTGAGCTTCCTGAGTTTGTCCGAAATCTCCGGCATTGAAAATCATTCCGGTCGTATTGGAAATTATGACCTGATTGTCGGCTCCAAGATCGAGACCGTAAATTTGTAGATGGGTGGATGTTCCATCATTAATAGTCGTGGCTCTGATTTTGCTACGCGAGTCCGCATGGGCGTTTATCATATTGACAAACCCTTCCATGGTGGTCCCTGCGGCAATGTTGCTGAGGGTTACGGATTCACCTTGATACGAAAAAGTAAACGAGCCGGTCGAAGTAAATATTGGATCTTTAATGGAGCTGGCGCCTGAGGCTGTAACATGGATATCATTTTGTGCCAGCTGATTGATTTCAATTGCGTGAGTTGTAACTAATGCTGCACTTGTTGCCGTGGCTGTGAGTGTATCCGGGTCGGAGGTTGAAACAGCTCTGGTCATGAACTCGTCAAGAGTGTCCATGGACTTAAGTGTAGTCTGTAAAGATAGCAGTGAAGTATTAAGTTCTTGAAACTTATCAATTTTCCCGCTCCAAGAACCTCTCCAGTTCTCAAGACGGTTAATATGCATGCGCTCGACCTTCACCATACCTTCGATCATGGCTTTGAAGTCCGTGCCACTACCGAGTCCGGCGAAGTTGATATTTCCAGAAATTGAGTCAGCCATTTTTATCTCCGGGAATAATTTTCCCTAGGTTCTTTACGTATCTTATGGCTTGCAAAGGTAGTGCCAAGTTATCCTGTGTTCTTTTTGGCAGAAATTTTAAATTTTGGAGAAAAAGCCGGGCCGAAATTCACGACCCGGCTTTTATCATTAATCTGACTTTTGTCAGAATGGAGTATGTCAGATTAAGCGGTTTTTAATTAACCGATCAACTGCATAGCCATTCTTGGCATGTTGTTCGCCTGCGAGAGCATTGCTACAGCAGCCTGAGTCATAATCTGGTTCTTGGTGAACTCGGTCATTTCTGTTGCTACATCAACGTCAGAGATGCGGGATTCCGCAGCCTGAACATTTTCAGCCTGAATGGACAGATTGGTAATTGTGTTTTCCAATCTGTTCTGGGTAGAACCGAGGTTAGCGCGAATCTTATCCTTGGAGATGATCGCGTTATTCAACTTATCCAGAGATGCCTGAGCAAGAGCCTGAGTGGAGATTGAATTGCTTGCCGCAAGTCCAACACCAAGAGCTGATGCAGTAGCTGTGTTAATGGAAACATAGTAGTAGTCTTCTGCGGAGTCGTTGCCGGATCCGAAGTGAACCTTAACCGGACCAGTAGAAGTCAGACCGCCACCGCTGTGCGCAGAATTTGCTCCAGACAAGTTACCATTAAGCAGGTGAATTCCGTTAAAGTCAGTTGCGTTAGCAATACGAGTGATTTCTGATGCCATTGCCTGATACTCGGAGTCGATGATCAAACGCTGGTCAGAGTTGTAGGTACCGGTTGAGGCCTGTGTTGCAAGTTCCTTCATCCTGATGAGCTTTTCATCGATAACTGACAGCGCGCCGTCAGCAGTCTGGATCATGGAAATTGCATCGTTAGCGTTACGAATACCCTGATTAAGTGACTTAACATCAGCACGCATGATTTCGCGAATTGCGAGACCAGCAGCATCGTCAGCCGCGGTTCCGACACGAAGACCTGAAGACAGGCGACGAGTTGAAACAGCTAAGTTGTTATACGAGTCCGAGAGGTTACGGGTCGCATTCATTGCCATTAAGTTGTGGTTAATTACTAAAGCCATGTTTTCCTCCTTGAAGTGATATTGGCGTCCTTGCCAAAAACATTGCTCTGGAACTCAGGTTCACAAAGCTATCTGGTCCTTCCGTGCTAATCTGATCGTCTACTCTTTAGATTTCTTTAGAGGAACAGCGGTTTTTTGTTTGTTAAATAAAAAAGAGGATCTCCAGTAGATACTGGAAATCCTCTTCGTAAAATACAGGTTGGTTGTGATATTTTAAACTGGAGAAATGTCTTTTAGCAGCTTGCGGGCAACCTCTAAAGGAATGCCGAGTTTTTTTGTGATAGCTTCAAGGTTGTCTTCTGCGTCAGATCCTCTGAGATACATCGGAAAAGGCATTTCTGTTCCGAATTCAGCCGCGTCCGCCGCGGAAAGAATATCTTGAAGTGCCGGTCTGTTGAACCGTTTAGGAAGAGTCTTAAGTTGCGGATTAGCGGCTAAAAACTCGTCAAAAAAAGCTTTGTTTTTTAGCAGCCCGCTTCCCATAATGACAGCTCTTTCCTGTTTGTAAGATTCGATGATTTGAACTGCTTCCGTGACCGGAACCGGAAGAACCGGCGTCAGTGGCTCGGGGTTTTTATTCCCTTCAATCATTGGTTCAAATCCTTGAATGTACACTTGCATTCTGCGCGAATGGGTCACAACCCAAAGTGGATGCCCGGTAAATTTAGCCGGGCCTGCGGCAAGCAGCGGGAGATATTCCAGCCCGGTAATGAGGGCCTTGTTCCCGGAAATAATACCCGCGGCAGCAGAAAAAGTCAGCCGTAGACCTGTGAAACTTCCGGGGCCGGCAACGCAGGCCAGATGTGTTATTTCTTTTGCTGAAAAGCCGAAAAGGTCCAGTGCGTTTTTAATGGCCGGAACCATAAAAAACGCAGATCTTCCCGGGACTACCAAAGTTCGAGCGTCGAGGAGTGAGAATGGTTCCTCAGGCTCCTCGCGTTTAGCAAGAATTATCTGTAGAGCTTCTTCTGTTCCGTCGAGGGCCAGCAGAAGCTCTATTTTATTATCTGAAAGTAGATTCATTTATTTGAACGTTCGGACTAAATCGTTAAAGATAGCAAAGGCCATCAGGGAAAAGAGCAAAAGCAGGCCTATACGGGTTGCCGCGTTTTGAAGTTTTTCATTGAGCGGTCTACGTAGAATTGTTTCAAGTCCGAAGAACAGCAAATGTCCACCGTCGAGTACAGGAATAGGCAGCAGGTTCAGCAGTCCTAAGTTTATGCTGATGAAAGCCGTAAACTGGAGTAACTCAAGCAATCCGCGTTCAGATTGCTGTTTGATAGCCTGCGCTATCATGATTGGTCCGCCTATTGAATCCATCGGCACAACTCTTTCGACCATTTTAACAATACTTGTGCAGATCAGTTTTGTTACAGTCCAAGTTTGTACGGCCGCGGCTTTTGCTCCTGATACCCCGTTAAGCGCAACAGTTTTGGTTTTGCCGGAAGCAACAATACCCACAACCGGGACACGGATTGTTTCTCCGAAAAGATTTTTTAATTCCTGAACTTGCGGTGTAACAACAATATCTTTTTGCACACCGTCTCTGGATATAACTAAATCAAGAGATTCGGTTTTACTGTTTTGAATGGTTTCTGCCAGATCACTCCAGAACACAATCTTTTTTCCGTTTATAGAAAGAACATTGTCTCCAGCCTGAATTCCGGCTTGAAGTGCAGGACCGTCAGGTTGCAGTGAGCCTACTTCGGGAGTCATACCCATCTGACCATGTGTCAGGATAATTCCCCAGAAGATGATCCATGCCAGAATAAAGTTGAAAATAGGTCCAGCAGCAACAACAAGCATTCTGTGCCACGGAGGACGATTCATGAATAATTGTTTGGAGTTGAAACCGGAATCATTGTCCATATCACGTTCTTCACCGGCAAGGCTTACATAGCCGCCGAGGGGGATTAATGACAATCTGTAGTCGGTATTTCCCAGTGAAAATCCCGCAATCCTTGGGCCGAAACCCAGAGAAAAGGTTTTAACTCCTATTCCGAGTAAGCGGGCGACAACGAAATGACCTAACTCATGAAAGAAAATTAAGCCGCCGAGAACCAGTAGGAAATCAAATATCCATGTCATATTTTGCCTTAAGCGATAGAGTTCATAACATCGCGTCTGGTTTTGACATCAAGTTCCAGAACCGCTCCTGCTTCACTTACGTCGCAGGATATATGTCGTTCCAGAGCTGAGTCTATTATTGAAGGGATGTCCGTGAATCCTATTTTTTCGTGCAGAAAGAGATCAACAGCTACTTCATTAGCAGCATTCAAAACGATAGGGTGGCTTTGTCCTGCAGAAAAAGCCTCAGCCGCCAGTTTCAGGCAGGGGAAAACTTCAAGATCCGGTTTTTCGAAAGTTAAAGTTCCTATTTCTGCAAGATTCAGAGGTTTTAAGTCCAGTGGAACTATCTTGGGGAAGCAGATGCTGTATGCAATTGGAATCTGCATATTAGGAAGTCCTAAATGGCCTAACTGTGAACCGTCAACATACTCTACAAGCGAATGGATAATACTTTGCGGGTGAACAACAACATCAATCTGTTCCGGCGGCAGGCCGTATAAATGACAAGCTTCAATAACCTCGAGCCCCTTATTCATAAGGGTTGCGGAGTCAATGCTGATTTTTGCGCCCATGTCCCAGTTGGGGTGGTTCAGAGCCTGTTCACGGGTGACAGTTTTCAGAAATTCTTTACTCTTGCCGCGGAAAGGTCCGCCGGAAGCTGTGAGAATCAGTCTGCTTACATCCGCGCCGTTATGGCCTGCAAGGCCTTGAAATAGGGCATTGTGTTCAGAATCTACGGGTAGAATTGTTGCGCCTGTTGCATGGCAGGTAGCGCGGATAATGTGTCCACCCAGAACCAGAGATTCCTTGTTGGCGAGGGCAATCATTTTGCCTTTTTTAGCCGCTGCAAGAGTCGGCTCAAATCCGGCGGCGCCGACGATTGAAGAGAGAACAAGTGAGACTTCATCAAGAGATGCCAAGGTAACGTAAGCCGAAGGCCCTGTCAGAATTTCAGGTTTGTAATCAGCGGGAAGCAGTGCTTTGAGTTCTTTGGCTATCTCATCCGTAAGAACAGCGAGATAAGCAGGGCGGTGCTTGATAGCCTGTTTTGCCAGTAAAGAAGCATTTCTTCCGCCGGCAAGTGCTGTGATTTTAAAAAGATCTGGATGCTGTTCAATTACTTTTAGAGTGCTTGTTCCGATTGAGCCTGTGCAACCCAGAATAGAAATAGTTCTCGGGAACGCTGGAAGTTGCGCAGTTGCAGGCCATGGAGATATGTAAGTTTTCAAAATCTTAATTCCGTCGTGTTTTGTGAGCTGAAAGTTTTTAGGCTCTGTTTAGAAAAAGGCGTGTAACTGTCTTGCCAGAATATACACGGGGAGCGCAAGGACAAGACTGTCGATTCGGTCTAAAACTCCGCCGTGTCCCGGAAGAATTTTTCCTGAATCTTTAACGTCGAGCTTCCGCTTGAGTGCGGATTCAAAGAAGTCTCCCATTTGAGAAGCTATGTTTAAAGACGCAGCAAGGATAACCCATGAAAGGATTGATGCGTTGCCTAAATATCTTCCGTATACAGTGCAACAGATAATACAGGCAATAAAGCCTCCGATTGATCCTGCCCATGATTTTTTAGGACTGATACGCGGCCATATTTTTTTCTTGCCGAAATAAGTTCCGGCGTAAAAAGCCGCGGTGTCAGAGGCAGAGGATGAAAGGAGAACAAAAAGTATTTCCCAGCTGTTCATGGAAGTTAAAAACTGAAGAGTTAAAGGGATGTATATTAGCCCGGAAAAAAGAATCAGGGAGTCGCTGTATGAGGCTCTGCCCGGTGTGGCGCTGTACGAGAAAAGAAATTTTAAATTAAATATCCAGAAAAGGCCGATTAATAAAATTATTACCCATGTGGGGGAAGCTAAAGCCGCAGTCAAAATTATTGCGGCTCCTGAAATCATGCCGATTATTTTTGAAAAAGTGCGGGAGTTTTCCTTCCAGAACATGGAATAAAATTCGTGGAGCGCCACAACTGAGAAAACAGTCACTGCTCCCATGAGGACGTATCCTCCTAAGTATAATGCGAGAAAAAGTGCAAAGACAAGAAGTACTGAGGTTATAATCCGCTGCTGCAAGGTGCTTAAGGTCATGAAATCCTCTGTTAAAATTTCCAATGAATTCGTGCTGGAAAGATTATTTTTGTATTGTTTTTTGGGATATTATTTGCATTTAAGCGGTTTTTTTTATGTATCAAAAATTAAAAATTAATCAGTTTTTTGGTGTTCAAGTTCGATTAACATTCATAAAAAACTGCATAATTATAATTCATTAATAGGTATCGGGCAACCCGTAGAACCTCCTTTTTAAAGATTAGTTAGAGCATAATGAAAATAAAAATTTTAATAGCAGCTAAATCTGATAGAATCAGGTGTGTTTATATTGATTAACGTAAGTAGATTGCATCTATATGAATAAGTTTAATAAAAGTTTACCAGCTATCTATACTAAGTTATATGATCGCGTAAATATTTATGATATTTTAATCATATAATAAAAAGAGTTGAGTAGCTGGTTTCTATGCAGTATGTTTACGTATTAGCTGATGACTTTATGTTGCTGCACAGGGGTATACCAGCGTGGGGGATGTTTTGAAAAAGAAGATTGCCAAAATAAATGTGACGGGCGCTACAGCCATTGAGAAACTTCTTAATGACATGATAGTAGAGACTCAGTGCGTCACGTGTCAGAAAGCGTTGAAAGATCTTACTAAACCCGTTCTTTCAGCTGTTTCAAGTATGTTCGGGGAGCAGATGGACCTTGTGGACAGGCTTACTGAGATAGGTCTGGCTCTTTCCGGGGAAACAAGGCTTGAGCGTCTTTTAGAAATGATAGTTGATGAAGCCCGTGTTTTGACAAAGGCCGATGCCGGGACTCTTTATATTGTGGATAAAAATAACCGGAAGCTTGAATTTTCCATCCTTCAGAATGACACTATGAATGTGCGCATGGGCGGCAGCAGCGGTAATGAAATAACTTTGCCGCCTGTTCCTCTTTATACCTCCGGCAATACACCTAATAAATCTCACGTTTCCGCTTATTGTGCCCTGACCGGTGAAACTGTCAACATTGCAGATGTTTATGAAGCTGAAGGGTTCGATTTTACCGGGCCGAGAAAGTATGATGCCGCAACCGGATATCGTTCAAAATCGATGCTTGTTCTGGCTCTAAAAAATCACGAACAGGATATAATAGGTGTTTTGCAGCTTCTTAATGCTCTTGATAGTAACGGAAAAGTCGTTGAATTTTCAACAGATGTTGTAGATATCGTTGGTTCTCTTGCTTCACAAGCCGCCATTGCTCTCACAAATGCTCAGCTCATTCAGGGCCTTAAAGATCTTCTTTATTCTGTTATCCAGAGTATTGCCGCGGCTATTGATGCAAAGTCTCCTTATACGAACGGGCATATTGAGCGGGTTGTGGATCTTACCATGATGATTGCTGAAACTGTCAATAATGCAACTGAAGGCAAGTTCGCAGATATGCAGTTTACCATAGATGAACTTGAAGAATTGAAGCTTGCAGCCTGGATGCACGATGTAGGAAAAATTTCTATTCCTGAGCATGTGGTAGATAAGTCTACTAAACTTCAGACTATTTATGACCGTTCAGAGCTCGTAGACAACCGGTTCAGGTTGATTTCGGAACTTGTGAAAAATAGGCAGCTTGAAGAAGTTGTTCAAGTTTTGTCCAACGGGTCCGGGCCCGATAAAATTTCTGCAATTGAAATGAAATATGCTGTTGAACTTGAGCAACTCGAAGATGATAGGAAATTTATTGCTTCCTGCAATATTCCTAATGAGTTCATGACTGATGAACGGATTGCAAGAGTTTGTGAAATTGCGGCGCGTACTTACGAAAGCGGAGGAGAGTCTTTTAACTGGTTGAGTGATGATGAAGTTACCAATCTGTGCATACGTAAAGGGACTCTGACAGATCGTGAGCGCAAGGTTATAGAAAGTCATGCTGCGATTACATTTGAAATGCTTTCAAGGCTTCCTTTCCCTAAGAGGTTGTTGCATGTGCCTGAGTATGCCGCTGGACATCATGAAAAAATTGACGGTTCAGGATATCCGAAAGGACTGGCGGAAAAGGAACTCTCATTGCAATCGAGAATTATGGCGGTAGCCGATATCTTTGAAGCTCTCACAGCTAAAGACAGGCCATATAAAAAACCTATGAAGCTTGCTCAGGCAATCAAAATTCTCGGTTTTATGGAGAAGGACAGGCATATTGATTCTGATGTTTATAAGCTTTTCCTCGATTCGGGGATATATATGGAATACGCAAAAGCTGAGCTGGATCCCTCACAGATTGAAGAAGATTAATTCAGATTGTCAGTTGCCGTTTTCTCCCCTGCGATATCTATCAAAATCAGTCAGTGTGTCGAGAGCTGCGTCCGGCGTTGCCCCGTAGGGAATGATTGGAAAGTTCAGAGCTTTAACCTTTTCCAGATAATCCGGGTATTCTTTTTCTTTGACGTATTCCACATCAAGAATAGTTATTCCTGAATCAGAAAGTTCTTTTGCCAAACTAAGTCTGTAACTTTGATCTTCTTTACTGAAAACATTGGTCAGCAGACTTTCTAGACCGACCATGTTTACTGTTTTGAAATATACATCGCGGTAGACAGGTGAACAGTCGGCAATTATTCCCAGTCCGTTCTGAGGACATATAATAAAATCTTTACCTGATTTTGCGCGGCAGTAGTCAGCAATTCTTTTAATTAGTTTGACCATGTCATCTGCTGCGGATTCTATGTCTACACCCTGTTCATGCCAGAACCAGTATCCATCTATAATGTCTAAATAAACTCCGTCAAATCCTGCTTCTAAGATGCGGTCCAGATATGGACGCAGTCCTGTTTCCCACCAATCCTCGCGCCAATAGCGCACTTTATAGTTTGCAGGCCAGTCCGGGTTTTCCGGTCCGAGAAAATTCGGAGGATTATCCTTCCATTTATTCTGCCAGTAGAATCTGTATTCTTCAGCTTCACCAATGGAAAAATAGCAGAGGACTGTCTTGTCGAATTTGTGAAGAACGGAAATGTCCTTGGCTGTGAATTTTTTGTTGTCGGTTCCATCTGCCGAGTAATCCATCACAATTAAATCATATGGCGATTCTGCCAGCGCAGCAATAGATGGAGCTTGCAGCCAGTAAGCCCAGCTCGTAATATCTTTTTGTGCCTTGTGAATAGTTTGCTTCAAGGGTGCCTTTTGGGGTATTTCAGGTTGCTTTGCTGTGCATGAAGTTATTGTCAGAAGTATAAGTGCAGTAAATAGGTATTTAAATTTCATAATGTTATGTTGATTCCTGCTGTTATTCTACATGGAGCTATATTTATAATTTGATATTGTAGAAAAATGTAGCATTTCATTGTGGAAAATAAAAGTAAGATCCTTGTTGCTTCTTTATAAAAATGAGATGGAGAGGCTTAAAAGATTGAAAATTTCTTTTCATTGTAATCATTAAGGTTTATTAGTTATTACAAAGTTTATATTTCCTTGATTAAATTATAAGTATCACTTTATTGGTATTAGTTAGAATGTTTGGCAGATATTTTATGTAAGCAGTTCTTTTTATTAAAACATATTTTAATCTCATAAGAGATTCTAAATACTTAATCTTTGACTTGGAGTTAGGAGGGGTAAAAGTGAAAAGGTCTTTATTTGCCGTGATGTTTTTGGTCATGATTCTTGCGGGGTGTTCCGGATCATACATGAAAGGATATGTTCAGCCTCAAGGTATTGCGAGTGAAGCTCGTCATGCGGCTGTTCTTCCTTTGGTTAATTTAACCACTACACCGAATGCCGGGCGGATGGTCGGTGATTTGCTTTCAACTGAGCTGTACTCTTCCACGAAGTTTGATCTGATGGAATCTACAGACATGCTCAAACGCGTGAAAGGCGAAGATGATGATCTGGAATTTGTAATGGAAGATGTTGTGGCTCAAAAAGTCGGAACCCGTCTTGGTGTTGATACCATTATTTATGGTTCAGTGTCTGAATATCAGTACAAACGCGGCGTAAATCAAAGCCCAACTGTTGGAATAAACCTCAGAATGATTGATGTCTCTTCAGGAAAAGTTCTTTGGGCTTCATCTGTATCTAAGAGCGGAGGTTGCTTTTTCGGATGCACAGAATCTTTAAACAGCGTAGCTCAGGAAGCCTTGACAGAAATGGTCGCTTCAATGGCCTCTGTTCCGGCTCAATAGTTTTTCTCGTGGCGTTAATATCATTTTCTTTGTTCGGCAGCACTTTTGCTTTCGGTAAAAGCAAAAATCAGGTGTCGACATGGAGTTGTTATTATGGGCAGCAGGATAAGACTGAGGAATTAGCCCGGTTCGATCTTGTTGTTTTAGCCGTTGGTGGTCAAAATCCGGTTCCTTTGCGCAAGGCCGGTGTTAAATGTCTTGTATACTTGAGTCTTGGTGAAGTGCATGCGGACAGTCCTTATTACGCTGAGGCCGCAAAATCAGGATTGCTTGTCAGGTATAATGAGAATTGGAATTCATGGGTTGTTGATATCCGCCGTCCTGAATGGAAAAAAATGCTTTTTGAGCAGATTCTCCCTGATGCGCTCAAGGCCGGATATGACGGTCTTTTTTTTGACACGCTGGATTCTCCGATTGATATGCAGAGGCGAGACCCTGATACCTATAAAGGGACTGAGCGTAGCTCGGTGGAATTGATAAAAGAGATTCGAAAGCATTATCCCAAGTTGCTTCTTTGTCAGAATCGCGGATTTGAAATTATTCAGAGATCCGGACCATATGTTGATTATTTTTTGATTGAAGGGCTTAGCAGTTCCATAGATATAGGTACGCAGGTCAGAAGTGATGTAACTGAAAAAGATCGTGATTTTTTGATTTCCAAGGCACGAGCAGCCTTGAAAAATAATCGTAAACTTGTGGTTCTGAGCTTGGATTATGTTCCTTTTGATGATGTGAAGAATATTGATAAGGCCTATGACTTTTCACGCAAACAAGGATTCGTGCCCTATGTCAGCACCCCTGAACTTAATCAGGTTAATACCTATGCGCCTGCTCCTTAGTTTTATTCTTCTTATGATTTCTGTTTCTGTCGCGGTTCCGGCGAGTTATGCGGCTCCGCTCAAGCGCAAAGTTCTGGTTTTTTATAATAGCGTAGAGGAGCGGGATGCTCGGTCAAATCTTTTTTTAGAAGGATTTGCCATGCCGCTTAATTATTTCGGAATTCTATACGAGATTCGCGATGTAAATAAGCGTCCGCTTCCTGATGAGAAGGAAATGGAACAATATCTGGGAGTTTTTACAACTTTTTCAGATGAGATAATGGTGGAACCGGAAGAGTATCTGAATTGGCTTATTAAGCAGCAAAAAAATAAGCGCAAAGTTATTATTGCAGGTAATATTGGTGCGGGGCGGGATCTTAATGATAAAACCGTTGATTCTGCTTTGATAAAGAGAGTTTATTCAAATTTAGGTTTTTCATGGCAGGGCAATGCCACCAACGCCCGTACTCGCCTTTTGTACGATTATGTTGATCAAAAGCAGATGAATTTTGAACGCAAATTACCTCTTTTCCCTTCCAGATATATTCCTATTGTTCCCGCTGATGAGCAAGCCAAATCGTGGGTGACTGTAAAGATAAAGGGTAAGCCTGGTTCTGAAGGCTGTGTTGTAGGTGTTAGTCCGACCGGAGGTTTTGCTCTTGATGGATACATACGCTGGCAGGATCCTGTTAATTATCTTAAGCAGTGGTATTTAAATCCTTTTGAATTCTTAAAACAATCTTTGGATCTTACTGGATTACCTGCTCTGACTCCTACTACTCTTAATGGTCTTAGAGTCGCATTTGCTCATATCGATGGCGACGGTTTTGCCGGGTATACTGAAATTGATAAAAACAAGAATTGCGGTGAAATAATAATGGAGCGAATTTTTGCCCGTTATGACTTTCCGAATTCAGCATCAGTAATTGCCGGAGAAATTAATCCCGATGTCAGGGGAAGTCCGGCTAATGTCGAGTTGGCGCGAACTCTTTTTGAGATGGAGAATATTGAACCGGCTTCTCATTCATATACTCATCCTTTTGCTTGGAATGAAAAGTTGAGAGATTCTCCTGACTACGCCGACAGCTTTGTTATCGGGCAGTATGAGAAAGACGGGTATAAGTTTAATGCAAAGTATGAAATCGTAGATTCCTGTGAATATATTTCTACTGATCTAGCTCCACCTACGCGTCCTTGTAAGACACTTTTTTGGTCAGGAATGTGTGATCCAACCGAGGATCAGGTTGCAATTGCCACGAAAGCCGGAATTCTTAACCTGAACGGCGGCGATACTGTTTTTGATGCCCGCCGTAATTCATATTTCGGCGTGTCTCCTCTTTATAGAGAGCTTGGTAAGGAAAGTCAGATTTATACAGGGCAGGCAAATGAGAATATCCTGACGAATTTGTGGGAAGGTCCATTTTTCGGATTCCGCAATATTGTGGAGACCATGAAGCGGACCGGATCACCCCGCCGGATTATGCCGATCGATATTTATTATCATTTTTACAGTGGTGAAAAATTCGCATCTCTCAAAGCGCTGGAAGATGTTTACGACTGGGTTGTCGCGCAGGACTGTGCGAACATTTATGCGTCGGCCTACATTAAAATGGTCGAAGGGTATCTTTCTGGCAAAATTGAAATTATAGATGCCGATAGTTTTTCTGTAACAGATTACGGGAATTGTCTTTCCCTGCGACTGGGCGGAGCTGATAAGGTTCCCGATCTTTCCAGATGTAAAAATGTTCTTGGGTATGATGTTCAACCGGAAGGGATATTTGTACACTTAAATCCGGGAAAAGAACGGGCGGAAGTTGTATTATCTTCAAATCTTAAAGTGAATTCAGACTTTGCATATATTAAAAACGGTTCAGGTTGGATAAGTGATTTACAGCATTTTCAAAGAGGAGCGCGGTTTATATTTGAATGTTTTGGAAATGGTAAAATTGTTGTAGGCGGCCTTAAACCTGATCAGACATATAAAGTTGTAGGGAATAACTTTTCGGGATTAGAGGTTCGCAGTAATAATGGCGGCGAGGTTGTTTTACAGGATGTAACGTCAGGACCGTTGGAGATTTCGCTGATTTGAATATCAAGTTATGGCGAATACTTTTATTTGCGCTCATAATTATCGGAGCCACCGTTCTTATCTATCCTTTCCCGAGAGATATGGTTCCGCTGTATCTAAAAAGCGGTGAAATAGCTAAAGCTTCTGATTTAATTTCGACACTTTTGGATGAAAATCCTGATGATCTGCAACTGCTTACTATTGGTGCGGATGTTTATCTTGTCCGTGGATTGCCGGATAAGGCTATTGCCAGTTTAAATAGAGTTCTTGAATTTAAGCCGGAGGATCTTGCTGTCCTTGAAAAACTGGTTCAGTTTTACGAGTGGAATGTTATGCCTCGTGAGGCTTTGCATACATGGGAGAGGATCTCAAAAATAAGTTCAAAACGTAAAAAGCCATTTGAGCAAATGGTTATGTATTATCGTTTCTACAACATGATTCATGATGAAGTCGGGGCGATTATAAAGTTGAATCGTTTACAGTCAACTCGTGAAATTGCCGATGTTTTTCAAAAAGGGATAAATCTCGAAGTTGCCCGGCTTTCTGATAAGTACGATGAACAAAAAGAAGATCCCTATCAGGATTATCTTATCAGGCATATTTTTATAGTAGGAGAGCAGTTCCGGGTTGCTTTGGCTAATAATGAGAAAATTAATTACTTAGAGTTTGTTACTTATGCTCTTGAATATTATGTTGAAGTTGACCGTGTTGAAGAGGCGTTATCCTTTGCTTCTTATATGGATAATGAAACGGAGAAGGGATTAAGAAACCGTATTCAACTTGTTAAAGTTCTTGGCTGGTCTCAACAATATACTGCTGCTCTGGATTTGGCGGAAAAATTATATAAGCTTAAGCCGGATAGCACCATATTGCTTAAAGAAATGGTCTGGTTGGCTCAGAGTTTAAACAGATATGATCTTGCTGAGTTTTCATTGGAACAGTTGGTGCGCATTGAACCTGATAATAACCAGCATCGTGAAGATCTGGGAAATATGTATATGCAGACCGGAAAATTCGGTCAGGCCGTGGCGCTTTTTCGTGATTTGGCAGATAAAATCGGTAATTTCTTTAAATATGCTCACAACATGTTAAGAGCTGCTTTATATAGTTCTGATACACAGTTGATGGCAGAAGTTGTGGCAGAGACTGAATCTCTTAATATTTCTGATCCTGAATACCAGCGTACAAGGGCTGAACTTCTGCTCGGGCTTAATCGTCCTCGCGAAGCCTATGCGATGCTGAGGGCAGTAGCTGAAGGGCCCGGTGGAGAGATTGAGGATTATGTCAGACTTTTGGACGCTGCCGGAGCAACAGGAGATGATAAGCTTGTTGCAGAGACTATCGATTTAGCCTTACGTTTTAAGCCGGATGATATTTCACTCATGCGCCAAGGGGCCGAGGCTTGGATGAATGCCGGTAATCCTTTAAAATCATATCAATTATATAGTAAAGTAGTTCGCAAAGAAGGGCAGGAGAAAGACGTTATAGGTATGCTGCTTGCCGCTGCGGAAACTCAGAAAATTAAAACCGCAAAAGAGGCTGCCGGATACGCAACTAAGGTGTTGCCCGATAATATTAAAGTTCTGTCTCAGGCCGGAGAGATCATGCTTTGGCTGAATTCTCCGGTTGACGGTTACCCTTATTATAAAAAGGCTGCGGTCCTGACCGGTGGAGAGAAAGAAGCTGTTATGAGGCTTATGCAGGTGGCGTCTTTTACTGCTGACAGCAAAATTTTTAGAGATGCGGCTATAACTGCCGTTAAATTAAGACCTTATGATGAACAGGTTGCAATGCTTGCCGCAGGAGTCTGGGCTGCAGCCGGAGACGTGGAAAAAGCGAAACAGTTGATAGTCCGGTTTGCAGATAGAAAGGGCGAAACGTATGAAATGCTTCTTCAATGGGCTGAATTTGCAGATAAATCAGGACTTACCGAAGAAGCTTACAGGCTTTATGATCAAATTTATTCGTTGAATTTTAAAGATAAAAAGGTCCGCGCAAACTTGGCAAGGCTTGCAGGCTGGACGAATCGTCCAAAGGTGTCTGCAAAGCTTTTTGGTGAGATGTCTGATGAGCAGCCGGGTAGTTTTTCTTTGGCAATACAGGCTGCAAAAGGATATTCTGACTCAGCTGAATACGCAAAAGCCGTCGGTTATTATGAACGGGCGTTATCTCTCAAAACGAGTGACACTGATTTAAAGCTCGAATTGGCTCTTAATTACGGTCTTGCAGGAATGAATGCGAAGCGGATCATCCTGTTGCAGGATTTGTATGTACAGGGAGTGCTTCCACAGGGTGAAAAGATAGAATTGGCCAGAGCATATCTTGAGGAAAAAGATCCGCAAAAGGCTTTGGAAATTCTTGAACCTTATGCGCGTCTTAAGACTCTACCAAGGTTTGAAGGGTTTTTGCTTGCTTCCGCTTATGATCTGGCAGGACGCGGGCGCAATGCTTCTGATATTTATAAGAGGCTCGGACGTGAACATAATAAGGACGGAATTTTTATGGCCAGGCTTGGAGCTGAGGCCCTCTTTAATAATCATATAGCTGAGGCTTTTTCTTTGTTTGAATCAGCTCTCAGAGTGGATAAAAAGAACCAGACTGCGCTAAAGGGGATAGCCATAATTTATACTGAACGAAATGAGTATAAAAGGGCTATCGCTAAGTTTAAGGCATATAACAGAATTGTACCGGATGATGCCGATGCTAGATTTCAGCTTGGAGAGATATATTTGCTGGTTAACAGAGAGGGTGATGCTGTAAGGGAGTTTAAGAAAGCGAAGCGAATATTAAAGAGACAAGGGCAAGTTCAAAAGAATCTATCCATTCAAGCTAAAAAGATAATCGACAGGGAATAATTTTGAAAAAGGTCAGTGACTTAAAATTTTTTATTTTGGCAGTAGCATGTTTGCAACTGTTAATCTTATCATCTTTTCTTCAAGCTGAAGAGAGAGTTGTGTCATCGACGCCCGTAACTCAAAGTAGTCCTTTTGTAAAAAAATACGGTTCTAATAGAGTGTGGACCGTTCGAATCTCATCTTTTTTGAGCGCAGAGAATGCTTGGAATTTTTATTCATATCTTCAAAAGCTAGGATTTAAGCCTGTAATGGTCAGGCTTTTTGATTCAAAATATCGTTTGTGGAATATTGTTCAGATCGGAGATTATCCCACACGCAGTCAAGCTAAAGCTTCCGGACGTTCTTTTAAGAAAAAGATGAATCTCGATTATCAGATTAAGAGTATGAATTTAGGGTTTCTCGCTGCAAGAAAGGCCACCTCACCTGATACTCCTTTGCCTCTAAGACCTGATAAAACATTCGTAAGTGATCCTGTCAGAGCTAAGATCGTTAAAACTGATCCGGTGGTTGGGAATATTCCAGAAGATTTGAAGGGCGGGACAGAAGAATTCTTTTATGAAATTGATCAGGATGATGTGTTGCGGGCCGTTTCTCAGCGTCAGCGTGAAGTTATTTTGGCGCGCATAATGGTCCGTCGCGGCTATGTAGACGATGGAATCAGATTGTATGAGAAGCTTGTTAAAATTTATCCTGAAGATATGGATTTGCGCGAAGAGTACATTTCTACCCTTATTGATAATGAAGAATATAATAACGCCAGCAGTCTGCTTCAAGGCTGGCTTGAAGATGACCCTGTCGCCGCAGGGGCTTTGCGTCAAACTGCGCGGCTTAAATTGCTGACAGGGGATTATGCTCAGCAACAGGCATCCCTTAATTATATTTTACAACTGCGCCCCGGAGATACTGATGCGTTGTCTTCCAGTGCATATGGGCGTCAGGAAGGCGGAGACTGGCTTGGAGCTATCGAGAGTTTTTCAGAATTGATTGACCGCGAGCCTAATAATGTTGATGCGCGTCGCGCTTTGTCCGGTCTTCTAAAGCGGCGCAGACCTCGCTTAACCCTCACTCCGCGAGTTTATTTGCAGACCAATGACACAATTACAACTTCAATGAAGACGAATTTTTCTATGCAGCTAGACAGCCTGACGCGGGGCGAATTTATTTATGATTTTGCGCAGATTTATCGTCCTGAAGGAGATGGCATCGAGAAGGTTGATAAAACAATCAACCGCGCGGCCTTTTTGTTTCGCAGAGATTTTTCACGTAAATTTACCGGAATTTTAGGTATCGGTGCTTTTGAGGGGACAGCAGAAGGGGTTACCGGAGCGCTTGGTTTTGACTGGTTGGTTCACGATTCCGGTCCTGTTTCATTTATGGTTGATTATAATAATCCGTGGATTGATGAGCCTTCCGCAGCAAACTATAAAGGTCGCTATAATCAGGTTTCGCTGACGTATGACGGGTTCTACAACGATACTTGGGGATTGTTTATGAACGGACAGGTCCGCCAGTATGTTGTGGATAATGACAGGTTGTATGGAACCAAAGGTATTTATAATGTTATTTTAACAAGAAAGCTTTTGAATAATCCGGAACTGTACGTATCCTATTCATACTATCGGTCACATTTTAAATACGAAGATGAAAATTATACCCCGATCACATTGGTACAAAATGAGAGTATTCATACTTTGAGCACAAGTTTCAGTAAGTGGTTTTGTGAGACCATAGGTGTTCAGGTCGCCGGAGGTATAAGGCAGGATGAGTTTAAAAGTTCTCCGAGTTACTTCGTTTCTCCGAATTTTATTGTGAGACTTGGCGAGAGATGGGAATTTAACACAGGGTATGAGTATAGCAGTGATTCCGGGTTAGCTGGCGGTGGCGAAAGTCAGGCTATTACTGGTGGCATCAGTTATGTTTTCTAATATTATTTATTCAGCGGGTTGCAAATAATGCTTAAGGTTCATGCTGTCGTAAAAAAATATAAGCTCTCAAAGTATTTTGAAGTGTTAACAGGGGTAATTGCACTTACTGTTATTAATTTGATTTTTTTTCGCTCTGATCTAGGTTTTATTAACGTGTCCCCTCATCCCTATTGGATTATCGTGTTGCTTACCGCTTCCCGTTATGGGTTCGGTGGCGGTGCATTTGCAGGATTTATCACAGCAGTAGCCTATTTTGGATTTGTATTGCTTTCAATTCCGGATCTTGCTCTTGTTGAATTTAAAAGTCTTTCTATGTGGGGAAAGCCTGCTTTGTTTTTTATTGTGGGTGTTGTGATTGGCGAAATGCGGGAACTTAATATCAAAGAATATAGTTCGTTAAGTGAAGAGCGCGATGCCTATAAAGAAGCCTTCAATAAAATAAAAATAAAATTTGATGTCTTAAGTGAAGCAAAGCAGGAAATTGATACCAGAATTATTTCTCAGGAAAACACCTTGGGAACTTTGTATGAGGCTGCGCAAGGTCTTCGTACTTTGAGTCAGGAAAGTATTTTTCCTGCGGTTCTTGAGATTCTTATAGAATTCATGAGTGTCGAAGATTGTTCCATTTATACCCTCGAGGGTGATGAATTTAAGCTGAATACCGCGATAAGGCATGGGAAAAGTTCGCTACCTGACAAAATTCCTTATTATGAAGGTTTAATGGGATTGGCAGCTGAAGATAAAAAAACTGTTTCGATTAAAGAAGTGGCAGATTCTGAAAGCATGCCGAGCGGTATAATTATTTCCGCGCCGATTTTAGCAGATAATCAAAAACATGTTATCGGCGTCCTGAATGTCGAAAAAATGCCGTTTATGAAATTTAACAGTGATTCAGTGCGAGTTGCCGGACTTGTTGCCGACTGGTGCGGAAGCAGTATGGAAAACGCGACAGTATTTCAAGAGACTAAAGATAAGCTTATCGCAGATGAATTGATTGATGCTTATACGTATGATTATTTCAAAAAGAGATTGCGTGAGGAGTTTGTCAGATCCCGCAGGTATGAACTGGATTTATCACTGATTTTATTGGAATTTCCAAGTATGGAAAATGCTTCGGATGATGGTAGAGAAGAAGTTTTGATGGCTTTCAGTATGATTTTGAAAAATCAGATTCGCGAAATTGATATTTTGTTTTTGAATGATAAGCCCGGTTCTTTTTTTCTGGTCTTGCCGACAACTCCGGCGGCAGGTGCAAGGGTTGTCGTTAAGAATATTTTGAATGCGTTTAGAGCATTAAGTATGATGGCATTTGAGTCCGATGAAAGTCTGGTTGAGATTCGTGCCGGAGTGTCTGGCTACTCTATGGGTATGGAAGATCCTATGGACATGGTTAAAGCCGTAGAAGAGGATGTCGTCAGTGTTTTATTCACGGAGTAAAATAATCCTTTCAGCGCGGCTTTGGTTCGCTGCCGCCTTTTTATTTGCATACTTGTTTGAAATTGGTGCGTTCTGGTTTTATGTGAACAGGTCTGAATCTTCCTATTTTGTCTACGCTGCGGTTTTGGCTCATATTTTTGCAGCATTATCTTTTTTTATTACGAGGCCGAAGCCCAGAGCTTTGCCGGGGGTCGGATATTATTATCCTCGCTTGGCAGCTCTTTTTACTTTTTTCATGCCCGGTATCGGACTTTTGGGTATTTCAATGACTTTGTTCATGTCCAGAATTTTTATGACAAGTCACGGTCTTGCCGAGGAGTATAAAGAAAAAGCTTTTGAGGGAAGCGGTATAGATGTTGATCTTCCCGAAGATATCAATGTTTTTTTGTATGAAGAGTTGGATATTCATCCTATTGCGGATATTCTTGCCGGGGATGATATCCAAATGAAACGCGGCGCTGTCAATCTGCTCAGGCGGATTGGTTCGTCAGAGGCTGTTTCATTACTTAGAAAAAGTCTGTCAGATGAAAATGCAGAAGTCCGTTTTTACGCGCATACTGCTCTTGCCCGGTTGGAAGAAGATTATGCTCAGTCATTGGATAAAGCTGAGATTCGCACTAAAAAATATGGTAGTGCACAATCTTACGCAGAGCTTGGGTCCGTCTATAGAAATTATGCTCAAAGCGGTCTTCCTGAAATCAATATTCAAGAACAATCAATGAAGTTTTCTTGTGATCACTGGAAGGTTGCTTCTGAAATGGTTCCTGAGAATACAGACTATCTAATGAGGCTGGCAGAAATTTATATTGAGAGCCGGAGGTTTTCTGAGGCTGTTGAAATATATAAAGGCACTAGGAATAATCCAACGCTTGAACTTGAATCCCGTTTGGGGATGTGCAGAGCTTATTTTGAGATGGGTAATTTTATTGCGTTGTTCCATGAAGTTGAGAATCTGCGGGCGAAACCGGTTTTAGAATCTGCTGATCCATTTAAAAAAGTTGTGTATGATTTTTGGATGGATGGAGAGTCTGCATATGAATAATGAATATGATAAAAATGAAAAAGAATATGACGTTTGTCTACTTCTTGAGGGGACTTATCCATTTGTTTCCGGCGGAGTATCAAGCTGGATTCATAATTTAATTAAGGGAATGCCCGAGCTGACTTTTACAGCAATCTGTATTTTGGCAACATCTAAGGAAAAAGCAGAGTATAAATATGAAGTTCCTGATAACTTCGTAGACCTTAAAGTTATTTACCTTCATGATCCGATTGATAATAAAAAAAGCCCGTTTAAGAGTATTTCCAAAAAAAATATTCAGAAGATGAGGAAATTCCATTATAGTCTTGATAAGTATGATATCGGTTTTATGACGGAAATTGTTGATCTATTTCGTGAGGATAAATATCCGCTCAGTGAGTTGATGCATGGTAAAAAAGCTTGGGATTTACTTGTTGAGAGATATAAACCTGATATGAATAAAGAGTCTTTTATCGACTATTTCTGGACATATCGTTTTACACATCTTCCTATTTTTAAAATGCTTCCGTTAGAACTTCCTAAAGCAAGAGTTTATCACACTATATCAACAGGTTATGCTGGGCTTTTAGGCGTTATAGCCAGAGTTACAACCGGTCGCCCTCTGTTGCTTACCGAGCATGGAATTTACGTGAAAGAACGTAAAATAGAAATTTCGCAGGCTGAATGGATTTATCACAAGAAAGATGAAAGATTTCGAGTGGACAGCAAGCTCGGAGCAATTCAAACTTTTTGGATTCGCATGTTCGAACAACTTGGAAAAATTTGTTACGATTATTCTTCAGAAATATACACTCTTTACGAGGGTAATAAGCAACTTGAAATTCTTGAAGGGGCTGATCCTGCCAAAATCAAGATAATTCCTAATGGAATCAGTCTTGATAATTTTCTTGGATTAAAGCCGGAAGATCATGATTACAAAGGACAGACAGAGTTCGCCATTGGTTTTGTAGGCAGGGTTGTGCCTATTAAGGATGTTAAGACTTTTCTCAGGGCTTGCAAGATCGTTGCTCTTAAAGTCGAGAAGTTTAAAGTATATATAATGGGGCCGACCGAGGAAGACGAAGAGTATTACGAAGAATGTCTTAACTTAGTAAAACTGCTTCATATTGAAGATGTAATTGAATTTACCGGTAAGGTTAAAGTTACAGACTATCTGCCTAAACTTGATGCAATTGTACTGACAAGCATAAGTGAAGCTCAGCCGCTTGTAATAATGGAAGCCAATTGCGCTGGAGTGCCGGCAGTAGCATCTGATGTCGGTTCATGCCGGGAGTTGATCGAAGGACGGACCGTCGCCGATAAGGCTCTCGGGCCTTCAGGGATAGTAACAAAAGTTGCAGATCCGATTGGGACAGGGGAAGCTATTCTGACTATTTTACAAAAACCTGTCCTAAGAAAGAAAATGTCATTGGCGGGCATTGAGCGGGTAAAAACTTTCTATAAAGAATCTGATTTGAACGAAACATATTTGAAGATTTATCATAAGTATATGAAGATGGAAGACCTGGAGTAACTGATGGCTGGAATAGGATTTGAATTAAGAAGAATGCTGGGCAAAGACAGTTATTTGTCTGAAATGTCGGCCTACCTGTATGCTGCGATGGTTTCATCCGGGCCGTGGCTTATGAGTGTTCTTTGTTTATCTATTCTCGGGTTGTATTCATATTCCGGTTTTTCTCGTCTCGATCAGGAAATTTTCAGGACAACTATTGTTTATGTTTATGCTTTTACGCTGGTTTACGTAGGATATATTCAGCTTGTAGTAACCCGTTATCTTGCGGATAAATTTTATCTGGGTGAAGAACGGATTACACTCACAGCTTTTTTTTCAAGTTCTATTCTTGTGCTTATTGTCGGTTCTATTATCGGGATTGGAGGGCTTTGGACCTTTGAACTAACTATAACATATAAGATTATAGCTGTTGTCCTTTTCCTGATTGTCGCAATGATATGGCTGGCCATGATTTTTCTTTCAGCCGTAAAAGATTTTCGCAGTATAGTGCAGGCTTTCGCCATTGGTACATCGATCAGCGTAGGAGCAGCCTTTCTGCTTTATCCAGTGATGGGTCTTAATGGGTATTTACTCGGATATACTTTTGGGCAGGCTGTTATTTATTTCTGGCTTCTGGCAAGGCTTCTGGCAGAATTTCCGGCCAGACGGGTGTGGGATTGGGGGATGTTGTCTTATTTTTTAAAATATTGGGAACTTGCTTTAATCGGCATGCTTTTCAATCTGGCAATATGGATAGACAAAATTTTATTCTGGTTTGCTCCTGATTCAAGAATGGTGGTTCCTTATCTGCGAACCCATGATATGTATGAAGGACCGATATTTTTTGCTTATTTAACAATTGTTCCGACATTAGCTATTTTTTTGGTCAAAATTGAAACTAAGTTTTACGAGCATTATCATGATTATTTTGCGAAAATAATTTCCAAAAAAAATCTTTCCAGTATTTTAGAAGAGAAGAAAGGAATGGTTCTCATGCTCAAGGAAAGCTTGCGTGAGATTTTAATCGTTCAGGGATCGTTAACTCTTCTATGTTTGTTCATGGCTTCCGACTTCATTGAGATTGTTGGGCTTTCTCCTATTCAAAAGCCACTCTTGCAGATAGCCTTAATAGGCTCCTTAATGCAGGTTATGTTATCGGTTGCTGTGATTATTTTATTCTATTTTGATTTGCGGAAAGAGGTTTTGCTGATAACTTTGATTTTTCTATTCAGTAATGCGGGCCTTACTCTGTTAAGTATGAAATTAGGGTTTACTTTTTACGGATACGGTTACTGCTATTCCTGCTTTATCTCTTTACTGTGTGCATACTACTTTGTTTCAAAAAGTGTGACGGATCTGGAATATATAACTTTTGCTGGGCAACCGATAATTTAAAATTATGAAGGAGTCCGCTCTATGAATAAAAAAACATGTCTAGTTACAGGGTGTGCCGGTTTTATAGGAAGTCATCTTACCCATCGATTGCTTGATCTAGGTCATTCTGTTGTGGGTGTGGATAATTTATCTTCCGGATATGTGCACAATATGAGCGGTTTTTTGGATCATCCTGATTTTAAATTTCACGAAGTCTCTGTCGCTGAAGAAGGGTTGCTTGAAAGTTTAAAGGAAGCATATCCAGCGCTTGATGTAATATTTCATTTGGCGGCTATAGTGAGTGTTCCTTATTCGATTGAGGTTCCTGAACTTACAATGGCAGTTAACTTCGAAGCGACTAAGAGAATGCTTGAGTCGTCCGCAAGTCTAGGGTTATCAACTTTTGTTTTTGCCGGATCTGCCGCAGAATACGGCAATGAAGGGCGGCTTCCTGTCCGTGAAGAATATGCGACTGATGAGGTTGTGCCCTTAAGTCCATATGGAGTTGCGAAGTATAAGTCTTCTTCGCTGATCGAAAAAAGCGGGTATGGATGTTCTTTGCGTTTCTTTAATATATTCGGGCCAAGGCAGGACCCTACAAGTCAGTACAGCGGTGTGATTTCAAGATTTGTTGATTTCGGTCTGGCTGGAAAAAACATGGTTATCTTCGGCGACGGCACTCAGTCTCGCGATTTTTTATATGTATCTGATGTTGTTGATTCCTATTTAATTGCTGCCGGACTTGACCTTGAGGGGCGTGGTCCTCTTACCGGAATTTACAACGTAGGAACTGGACACGGGATTTCAGTTTTGCAGTTGGCCGAGACTGTTTCCAAGCTGACATCGGCACCTTCTGAAATAGTTTTTAAGCCTGAAAGGGCTGGAGATATTAAACACTCCCGTGCAGATATAAGCAAAATTTCAGCAGTGGGATTTAGTTCTTCTGTCTCTTTTGAAGAAGGTTTGAAAAAAACTATTGAGTGGGCAAAGTCCTGTAAATAGTTTTAAAAGTTTACTGTCTCAATAAAGAATAATTATATCAAAGAGTAAAGGTTTATAAAATGGCTGAGAGTAAAGTTGGATCAGAAGTAGAAGTTCCTGTTAACGCCGAAGTTAAGGAAGCTGCCGATGAGTATGTTGAAAAACTGTTCAGCAAGTCTAATAACGATTTTGAGCTGGTAGCATTACTTAGAGAACTGGCTTGCAAAAGAGTTTATCATGATATGATCAGCAACCCGGATGAATATAAATCTAAGCCGCAGCTTGCTTCTGTCGAATCTTGGGATGGGACAAAGCCTGCCGGTCCCAGAGATTTTTTGAAAAAGAAAGTTGTGCTCCCGTCTTTGCCTCAGGTTTTGATTCAAATTCAGAATGTTCTCAATGATCCTGATAGTTCTGCGAATGATCTTGCTGAAGTTATAAGCATGGACCCCAAGCTTGTTGCGGCAATTTTGCGGCTTGCTAACAGTGCTATGTATAGTTTCAGAACTGAGGTTGATACTCCTACAAGAGCGGTTGCTCTTTTGGGCTTTAAGCAGGCTGGGTCTTTAGCTGTTGGAACAGTGTCGCTTAGTTTGTTTAAAAGATCTAAGATCTCAGTTCTTGAACTTGAAAAATTTTGGAAACATTCGATTGCCTGCGGAATTATTGCTCAAGAAATTGCACGTTTGGCAAACCTCGGTGATCCAGAGCGATTTTTTGTTTCCGGGCTTCTCCACGACATAGGACTTTATGTTATTTTTGAAAGCGAGAAGAGTCTTGCTGTTGAGTTACTGCGTATAGCAAATCAAGAAGGAAAAAGTCTCTATGGTGCAGAAAGGAAATTGTTAGGCTTTGATCATGCCATTCTTGGTGGAGTTATTATTAAAGATTGGAGCTTTCCGAAAACTCTTGTGGTTGCGGCAGCGGGTCATCACAATCCTGAAAAAGCTAAAAACGATCCCGACGCCGGAGTCGTTCATATAGCTGATTATGTTTCCAGAGCTTTAGGATATGACCTTGGGGTCTCGCCTATTCTTGGGGCGGTTAGTGAAGGTGTATGGGATAACCTCGGGATAACTTTTGACCAGTTTAAGGAACTCATACCTCAATTTGAATTACTTATTGATGACATTTTTGAAATATTAAAACCTGAGTAGACCATAAAAGTTTCAGTTTTATATTATTGATACGATTAATTAAAAATGCCCGGCATGAATCATGTCGGGCATTTTTTTGTTATTGTTCTAAAGTCTTTTTATTTGACCATTTCGTTTCCTGAACGACTCCAAGCTAAAGCTCCTCCGGCAAGTGAACAAACTTGTTTATGTCCATTGTTATGGAGATAGCTGCCGACAATGTTAGAGCGATATCCCGAACCGCACATTACAATTACCGGAATATCTTTGTCTGTCTTCAATCCTTCTTCGAGCACCTGTGTAAGGGGTTTATGAATTGCTCCCTTGATATGTCCTGCATCCCATTCCCCTGGGGTACGAACATCAAGTAAAAGGAATTCGCGGTCATCCTGCATAGCTTCCCGCAAGTCCCCGGTGGATTTTTGCGCAAGACTTTTTACAGGATAGCCGGCAAGCAGCCACGAACTGATGCCGCCGAGAAGGTAGCCGAATATGTTGTCATATCCAATGCGGTGCAGTTCAAGGCACATACGGTCATAGTCTGGTTTTGAATTGACTACTAATAGTAAGTCCGCATTTGGTTCAACGACCATTCCTACCCAGTTCGCAAGTTGTTTTTCAAGACCGATATTGATGCTGCCGGGGATATGGAATCCTCCGAATCCGGCTGCGTCGCGCACATCTATAATCGTGGCGCCGTTGTCCATTATCTGTTTGAACCTTTCAGGGTTCATGGCTTTGTCCAAAGGACACCTTTCAAGAAGAGGCGCGCCTTTGAAGTTCGTTTCAATTATGTGGCTGAATGATTTTGGACGGGCCGGAAATGATTCCAGCACCACCTCTTTAAATTTTTCAAAAGATTCAAATTTCAGCATGGGGTTGTTGCGTCGTTCATAGCCCAGAGTTGTACTGGGTTTGGCGCTCATTCCCTTACCGCAAAGGGAACCTTGTCCATGCGCCGGAAAGACTTCCAGATAATCGGGGAGTTTTCCCAGTTTTACGTAAAGGCTATGGTAAAGGTTCTCCACCTGCTGATCCAGAATTTCATTTCCGGGTAGATCCGGGCGACCTATGTCGCCGACAAAGAGCAGGTCTCCGGTAAGAATCATCCACGGATCAGTTCCGCGCATCATGTCCGTTATAAGAATAGATATCGCATTAGGTGTGTGTCCCGGAGTATGTAGAAACTCGAGTTTGGCACTGCCTATAGTGATGGTATCGCCTTCTTTAAGCGGAGTATGAGGGTACGCTACCTTTGCATTTTCATGTATGAACAGCTCCGCTCCGGTGATTGATTTAAGCTCCTGTTCTCCGCCTACATGGTCAGCGTGAACGTGTGTGTTTATCACATGAGTAATTTTCATTCCCTCTTCACGAGAAATATCCAGATACTCCTGCACATCCCGTTTGGGATCAACAATCGCCATCTGTCCTGCTGTGGGACAGCCTATTACATATGAATAGCAACCAAGCCCTTCGGTGGTTATCTGTTTGAAAAACATTATTAAGTATTCTCCTGCATTACCTGTTAAATTTTAAATTTTTCTACCCATAAGTCATGAAGATTACAGAAGCTTGTTGCATAAAATTTCTTTCCTTTTGAAGGGCGCGGATATCTGGACACAGCGTATTTATCCGTTGGTGCAAATGTGTGAGCTCCAATCGGGTTGCCTTTGGAATCAACAAGAGTGTGTCGCACAATATAATGGCTTTCAGACATTGGATGCGGCGTGGTTATAATAATTTCCGTATCAGTGACTTCTATTTCGGGAACATGGCTTCCGGCTTTACCTTCCCAATGACCTTGGTGTTTTTTGGTGAAGGCTACATTGTATGGAAACTCGAGTTCGTCGTCCGCTGATGCGCTTCCGCCAGCCAGAAGTGTTCCTGCTACTGCCGCCGCTGACATTGCCATAAACTTTCTTCTTGAGGTCATTTGTATACTCCTTTTAGAGGTATTAAGACTCATTTTCCAGACGAGGATAACCGCCATCATTGAAGTTTTGAAATTTTTATACTTTTTCTGCTGTGAAAGTTTCTTCCAGTTTATTCTATAGATATCGGCTCTTGTCAAGAATAGTTACTGTTAGTGGTAATTTATTTTACTTTTTCCACCCTTTGCCTTTGAGCACAATTCGGTTGAGTGCAAGAGCCATCTCTGATGCGGCCATTTTGTCGGTCACTATTTCAATATAAGAACCGCTATCCGCGTTTGCTGCTATATCTAAGGCCTCATCCAGTTGTTGATTATTTACGACCTTTGTTGTGAACCAGTCTGTCATACCGAACGCATCAGGGAGTTTGCTATAATTCCATTGTGCTAAATCATTGTAATATATGTATGGATCTTTGCACAGCATGCGTTCGATAAGGTAACCGTCATTGTTCAGGCAGAGTATTACGGGTTTAAGGCCGAACCTGCCGAATTGGCTTATTTCCTGAACCGTGAGTTGATGCGCTCCTTCGCCGGTTACAAGAATCACTCTGCGGTCTGGCGCTGCAACTGCTGCTCCGAATGCCGCAGGAGTTGCCCAGCCAATGGAACCCCATAAGGTCTGGTTATAAAATGTAGTTTCGTTAGGAAGTTTTGCTGTGATGAGTCCCATAGACGCTGTGCCTGTTTCAGCCATGATGATGTCGCCGGTGCGGAAAAACTTTTCTATTCGAGGGTATAGCGATTCAGGAGTAATTTCAGCTGTAGCTGCTCCTTGCGGATTTCCAAGACCTTGGATCTGATGTTTTTCTTTAATTTCCCGCGATTTTATTTTTTTCCCTAAAGCTGTGATTACATCTTGTATGAGCACATTTTCATAAGTTGCGCGTCCCACATGTACATGATCAGGATGAATATTTATTTCGCCGATAGGATTTATTTTTATAGTGAAAGCCCCGGTGTTGATATCAGAACGGATAGTTCCGAAGCTGATAACCAGATCACTGTCTTCGACAATTTTACACACGTCCTCAGCAAGAAGGTCACCGCAGTAAACTCCGATAAAATTAGGATGAGATTCTGAAAGAGTTCCTTTTCCCATAAACATGGAGGTGAAAGGCAGTCCCGCTTTTTCTATTATCTGCTGTGTTTCACTGCGCAAATCATAACGACCGATTAATGTTCCAACCACTGCAACAGGGGATAGGGCATTATCAATTTTATCGATGATGACTTGAATTACTGTCGCAAGAGTTTCAGCGTCGCTTGTTTGTTTAGTGATTGGATGCGGTTTGGAGCAACCTATCTCCATCAGTGCAAAATCAGCTGGAATCCCAATGTAGACGGGCTTCTTTTGAGTTAAAGCAGCGTTTATAAGCCGTTCGATTTCTGAAACACTGTTTTCGGGGGTCAGGATTGAACTTGCACAGACAACGGGCTGAACCATCTTGTGGAAGAGATCAAACTCCCCGTTACCGAGGGTATGATGCATAATGTTATTCCCTTCAAGAATGGAATGTTTCGGCATATCCACGATGTGGAATATCGGCAGATGTTCTGCGTAAGCCCCGGCAATGCCGCCGAGGGCATTAAGTTCGCCGACTCCATAGGTCGTGCAGAGGGCCGAACATCCCTTGATCCGGGCGTAGCCGTCCGCAGCAAAAGAAGCGTTAAGCTCATTACAGCAACCTATCCAGTTCAGTTCCGGATCATTGCATATGGCGTCATTAACGGGGAAGGCGTAGTCACCCGGAACCCCGAAAATGTCCGTGATTCCGGTTTCTTTCAGACGTTGGAGCAGGTGCGATATGACTGTTTTGGACATGGCGGTTTCCTCAGATGAATGTGGTCTTGTTATAGCGATATTATTAGCTAAAACAATGACACCTCATAAAGGTCATGTCCATATTTTAGTGAAAAGTTTTGATACCTATAAGGGTATTTTTGTTAATTTGCTGAAACTAAGCTCGATTATAAAAGTTTAAGCTGGAACTTTATAATATTTGAGTTCTTTTCATGCTTATTAACTTTTTAGATTTTGAGTCAGAAATTTATCAAGCTGGTTTGTAAATTTCTGTTTATCCTTGGGGCCGAGAGGGGCAGGGCCGCCTGAAGCCAGACCTCCGGTACGAAGTTCTTCCATCAGGTTGCGCATACTTAATAATCCTTTGATATTCTCCACCGTGTATAGCTCGCCTCTGGGATTTAAACCGATAGCACCTTTAGTCACTATTTTATCGGCCAAAGGGATATCTGCGGTAATAACGAGATCACCCGCTTCTGTCAGTCTGGCAATTTCATCATCGGCGACATTGAACCCGGCTGAAACTCTGATTGAATCTATGAGCGGCGATGAAGGTGTGGCGACAGATGTATTAGCAACCAGTGTCATCTTAATTTCGCGCCGTATGGCTGTTTTGAATAAAACTTCCTTAATAATATTGGGGCAGGCATCTGCATCAACCCATATGTGCATATTGGTCCTCTTTAATTTTTATAGGCGGTTGGTTTCCGTCCTACGCGAGTTGATCTAAAATATTATTAGAGTCTCTGCAACTTGCTTTACGTGGCGAAGCTGTCGCAAATTAACTTCTTGAAGTGCTATGAATATTAAAGCTATAAGAAAGACGTTGACTGTGTTTGTGTGCTGATTTTAGTTCTCAATAATTGCAAATAATTAATTTGTGACAAGTGTAAACACTATGGTTGATAAAACACTCTCTAGTTCGCGCCGTTTTTCATTGCGCGCAAAACTATTATCGTTATTGATAGGCCTTGTTGTTGCGACGTTAGCTGTAGCCGGGATGACGCTGTGGTATGTTTATGCAACGCAGGATATTTTCCAGCATATGGAAAAGTCTGATATTAGCGCTTTGCTTTCCGCGCAGGGGCTTGAAAAAGAGTTGATGGCTCAGCAGGGGCTTACAACTTACTATTCACTGGATCATAACGAGCAATGGCTTGTTCGCCTCGATAAACATAACAAGCAATTTGAAGCTTTGCTCAGTAAAGCCAGAGATACAAATTATCTGGATGAGGGAAGGACTATTTTAAATAGTATTGACTCCGACTATTTACGTTATATTCATTCCCGAAATGATGTTATCGATTTATATAAGAAGAATCTTAATAAGGAAGGAGTAAAACTGCATCGGCAAATTCGTACCCGTTTTCAGTCAATTTATGATCTGTGCGAGCAATACAAGCAACTGCACCAAAAACGGATTCGGCTTGCTGCAGTCAATTACAAAGAGCAGGCAAAAGTATTAACTGTTTTGTCTCTTGTCGCCGTTCCATTGTCCGCTCTATTAGCTGTATGGATTGGTTTTATCCTCATCAAGCGTATCCTTGATCCTATTTACCGCTTATCCAGACTGGAAGAAAAAGAGATGCCGGATCTTCTTTCAGGTGAAATGGGCGCGTTGTCCGAACGTATGCAGAATTTAATTGATGATGTTGAAAACGCTTACGATATGCTTCAACATAGTCGCGATCAGGTTGAGCAGTCGGAGAAAATGGCCACAGTGGGCAAGCTCGCAGCAGGGATGGCACATTCCATTCGTAATCCTTTGACCTCGGTGAAAATGCGTCTGTTTTCGCTGGAGCGCAGCCTTGATCTTGATGTGATTCAAAAAGAAGATTTTGATGTTATTTCCGAGGAAATCAGGCATCTGGATACAATTATAAGAAATTTTCTGGAATTTTCCCGTCCTCCTAAACTTCGTCCTCAAGTTGTCTCTCCGTCTGAACTGGTTGACAGTACCTTGAATTTACTTAGTCATCGGCTGGAATCTTGCGGTGTTGTTGTAACTGTTTGCCGCCGGGAAAAATTGCCCATAGTGAATGCCGACCCTGAACAGTTCAAAGAAGCTCTTATGAATTTGATTCTTAATTCCTGCGAATCAATGGTTGATGGAGGTAAAATATCCATCACAGAAGACTCTATGACGATTGCTCCTTACGGCAAGATGGCAACTATAACGGTTGCGGATAACGGTCCCGGAATTCCTGCATCGTTCAAGGATGATATTTTTAAGCCGTTTTATTCTACTAAGGAAGAAGGGACTGGGCTGGGCTTATCGATTTCCAATCGCATTATGATTGAACATGGCGGATGGTTACATCTTAAAGATTCGGAATCGCAGGGGACTTCCTTTGTGATGGCTTTACCCCTGAAGGAAGCAAGTACATGGCTGAGATCTTAATTGTAGATGATGATTCGCAACTGCGTCAGAGCTTTGAAAAGCTTTTGAAACAGGAAGGTCATTTAGTGCGTGTAGCCTCCTCCGGTGAAGCCGGTGTGGCGGCAGTAAACGAGTCGGTTCCTGATTTGGTTATTATGGATATGCGTATGTCCGGTATTACCGGTCTTGAAGCGTTTCGGCAGATGCGTGAAACCGCTCCCCGTATGTCCGTGATAATTATGACTGCTTACGGCACAACCGAAACAGCTATCGAGGCCACCAAAATGGGGGCCTATGATTATATTTTAAAACCGTTTGATATCCCGGAAATGTTAGCCTTGATTCATCAGGCCCTGGAAACGTCTAGGCGAAGCAAAGAGCATACGGCAACACGGGAACAAGTTTCATCGTCAACGAATCAACTGCTTGGCAGCAGCCGTGCGATGCAGAAGGTATATAAATCTATCGGACGGGTTGCGGCAACAGATGCGCTGGTACTTATCCGGGGGGAATCCGGCACAGGAAAAGAGTTAGTGGCTCAGGCTATTTATAAGCACAGTCTCCGTCAGGAAAAACCTTTGTTGATTATTAACTGTGTAGCCATTCCTGACACTTTACTTGAATCTGAACTATTCGGTTATGAAAAGGGCGCGTTTACCGGAGCGAACCGGAGCCGCGCAGGACGGATTGAGCAGGCCGCAGGTGGAACAGTTTTTCTTGATGAAATCGGAGATATGCCGCTAAATATTCAGGCTAAAATTCTTCGTTTATTACAGGAGAAACAGTTGGAAAGGCTGGGCGGCGGAAGTTCAATTCCGGTTGATGTTCGTATTCTGGCGGCAACGAACCGTGATCTTGAGAAAGCCGTGGCGGATGGGGAGTTTCGCGAAGATTTATACTACAGACTTAATGTCGTGACCATCAGACTTCCTAAGCTTTGCGAACGGAATGATGATGTGTTCGAACTAGCTAATCATTTTTTAGACCGTTTGAGTGCTGAAATGGAAATGCACAATCCCGGATTATCAGAAGACGGCAAAGAGTTTCTTGTAACTCATGAATGGCCCGGCAATGTCCGTGAACTTTCAAACGCGATACAGAAAGCCTTAATTTTTAACCGTGGCGCACCTATAACGAGGGATGAGCTTACACAGGTTGTAGGGCTCAGTTCTGACAGGCATGCTCCTTCTGATGTTTCAGATGATGCTTTCAAGGCGGAAATTCGGCAGGTGCTTACAAAGCATGCCGGGGAAAACGGGTTTGAAATGCTCATGGATTACGCAGGGCGTCTTGTTGTCGGGGAAGCTTTGGAAATTACCGGAGGCAACCGGACCCGTGCAGCAAAATTGCTTGGTATGTCACGTCCTACTTTGAGTGCCCGGATTGATAAATATGGTTTGAGAACTCATATTAAAGTTAATTAAAAAGTTACCAATATATCTGCTTAATAGAAGCCGTCGTCCATGTCTGTGGGCGACGGCTTCTTTTTCGTGTTGTAAAAAAAATGGACAGTTGCAGTGTGTTTTATCTTGTTTAGCCTTCCTCTGTTTATTAAAATATACAATTAATTAAATATGTTGAAAGTGTGTAGCTCTGCGTGAAATCTTGGCACAACTATTGCCTTTACCATTCCAGAAGTAAACCTGTTGGAGGAATGGATGCAAAGGACTGAAGTCAGAATTCTCATTGTAGAACGTAACCGCCGCATGCGGGACTTTTTGCGTCGGGAATTTTCAAGACGAAATTTTATAGTAGAAGATGCAGGTAACGGGAATGAGTTATTTTCGAAGCTCGATTCAGATACCCCGACTCATCTCGTTGTGCTCGCTGTGAACACTCCTGAGGGTTTGGATGGTGGGTTGCTACAGCAGCTTGTAACCAACTATCCCAATATCCCGGTTATCTTGCATAGCTACCTTGAAGAGCTGTCAGAAGATCCATTTCTCCAAAAGGTAGCCGCTATGGTTGAGAAAAGCGGTAATCCGGAAAATTTGACTCGCATGGTTTCTGTCGTGTTGAAGCGATATTATCCGGATTTAATCGAGGATGATGAGCCGGAGAATAGTTATGTCTAATCATTACTATCATGGCTTGGCGAAGAGTATGATGTTCACGATTATTCTTGTGTCGTTTACTCCGTTACTCATTATCGCTCTTTTGGCAGGCTATCAATACAGCGTCGCTTATAAGGGCAAAGTCGTAGCCCATTTGCGGGAACTTGTTCTCAAACACGACCAAAACGTTGATTCCTACCTTAAAGAAAAAATAGCTGAAATACAGGTTCTGGCGGATGTGGAAGGCATAGCCAATTTAAAAAGCGAAGCACGTCTTGAAGCTTTGCATAATTCTTTGCTCCGTCATCATAGAGGGGATTTTGTTGATCTCGGACTGGTGAACAGTAAAGGCATTCAGGTTGCGTATGTTGGACCGTTTAATCTTCGGGGCGCGAATTATGCCGAAGCAGACTGGTTTAAGAATGTACAGGAACGCCAAGTATACGTCAGTGATGTCTTCCTCGGTCTTCGAGGGGTTCCGCATTTTATTATAGCCGTTCTTATTGAGTCGAAAGGTGAAAAGTGGGTGCTGCGCACTACTCTTGATTTTATCACGTTCAATAAGCTGGTGGAAGATATTCGCATCGGTGAAACAGGGCTGGCTTTTATTATTAATCGTAGTGGTGAGTTTCAGACTACGCCGCGTAAAGATCTTATAAAAGAAGTTCCTTTTTTGAAGGAATTGGCCGCTGGAAAGAATGAATTTTCAGGTTTGGCGCGACGTCGGGCTTCCATCAGTACGGAAATAAACCCTGCGACCGGCCATGAGACAATTTTTGTGATCAGCTCGATCAAGAACGGCGACTGGCTGATGGTCTATCAGCAGGATGTAAGTGATGCTTTTTCCGATCTTAATCAGGCCAGAAATCTTGCGGCAGTAGTTATCTTGCTCGGCGGTATAGCTATTATTGCAATGGCTTACCTCATGTCTAAGCGGATGGCGCGTAAAGTGGAGCGGTCTGATCTTGAAAAGGACATGATGAATGAGCAGGTTATAGAGGCCGGTAAGCTCGCTTCCGTTGGTGAGTTGGCAGCCGGAATAGCCCACGAGATCAATAATCCCGTAGCCATTATGGTTGAAGAGGCCGGGTGGATTCAGGATTTGCTCGAGGAAGGGCTGTATGTTGACGATAATGAACGTGAAGTGTCGCGGGCGTTGAATCAGATTCGAAGTCAGGGTTCGCGCTGCAAGGATATAACTCATAAACTGCTTAGTTTTGCGCATAAGATCGATCCGACCATTATACGGGTTTGTTTAAATGATTTGATCCATGAAATGGCTGAATTGTGTGAACAGCGCGCCAAGTATGCCAATGTTAATATTGAAACCAGTCTGGCAGATAATTTGCCGGAAGTTGCCGCCAGCCCATCCGAACTACAGCAAGTTCTTCTAAATCTCATTAATAATGCCATCGATTCAATGGACCCCGGAGGAGGGGAGCTTGATATTGCAACTCGCTTTGAAAACGATGTTGTGGCGGTGTCTATTGCCGATACGGGATGCGGCATTCCAAAATCCAATCTTTCTCGAATTTTCGATCCCTTTTTTACTACCAAGCCTGTGGGCAAAGGGACCGGACTCGGGTTGTCCATAATCTACGGTATTATAAGTAAAATGAAGGGCGAAATCACTGTGAAATCCGCTCTCGATAAGGGAACTGTTTTCACTCTCAAATTGCCTTTAGCCGGACTTGAATTGGAGCAGGATGAAAAGTCTGCAAATTCTGGATGTGTGCTTTGATGAGTGTTTTTTTGTGAGTAAAAAATAAATAAAATAGGAGGTTATGTCATGTTAGCTACCATTCTTCTTATTGATGATGAACAGGGCTTTGTTGACACTATGTCAAAGCGGCTTAGCAAGCGGAGTCTGACTGTCTACACGGCTTATAACGGTCAGGAGGGGCTTGCGGCTCTTGCGAAGTATGGCGCTATCGATGTTGTCGTTCTGGATGTCAAAATGCCCGGTATTAACGGAATTGATGTTCTTAAAATAATTAAGACAGAATACCCGTTGGTAGAAGTCATTATGCTCACCGGACATGCCACGGTTGAAAGTGCCATTGACGGCATGAAGAACGGAGCATTTGATTATATGTTGAAGCCTTGTGAGATGGAAGAGCTTCTTGCAAAAATCAAAGATGCCTATCTGAAAAAGCAGTCTCAGGAAACTAAGATTTATGAGGCCAGAGCAAGGCATATTGAATTGCGCAGAGGTGACTAAAGGGAGTTGCTATGAATACTGAAGTGATCCGGGTTCTGCTTGTAGATGATGAAACGGGGTTTACCGAGGTTTTACAAAAACGTCTTGGGAAACGCGGTTTGGATATTCTTACTGCAGTCGGTGGCACCGTCGCAATTCAGATTCTAAGGAAGAATGATTTTGATGTCGCGATTCTGGATCTCAAGATGGAAGACATGGATGGCATTGAGGTGCTTAAGATATTCAAAAAGATGGACCCGGACATGCCTGTAATTATGCTTACAGGGCACGGTTCGGAGAAAGCAGCAAAAGAGGGCGTGTCATACGGTGCTTTTGATTATCTTTTAAAACCTTGTGATCTTGAAGAGTTGCTCGAAAAAATTCATCAGGCTGTTAATCGTTAAAATGGAGAAAACTGCAATGTGCTCCATCAATGTGCTTCTTGTAGATGATGAGGGAGATTTCCTTCGCACACTGGGCAAAAGGTTGAGTAAGCGGGGAAATACCGTGGAACTTGCCGCATCGGGAGAAGAGGCTCTGAACAAGCTTGAAACTTTTGAAGCGGATGTTGTTTTACTCGATGTTAAAATGCCCGGGATGGACGGTCTGACACTTCTTAGTTTGATCAAGCAACGCTGGCCGCTCATTGAAGCCATCATGCTTACAGGGCACGCCAGTGTCGAGGTCGCCATTCGAGGTATGGAACTCGGTGCATTCGATTATATGATGAAGCCGGTGAAATTTGAGAGGCTCTACTACAAATTGGAGGACGCCTTCAGACGCAAAATGCATCAGGAGGAGAGAATAATGGCAATGGTCAAAAATGGGTAAGCAAAAATTAAAATAAGGGTAATCTTATGAATTTCGCACGTAAATTTTATGCAGCGATGCAGGAGGCAGCCATAGCTCATGCAAGATGGGATTTGGAGGTTTCCACCAGCATTATTCGGGACAAACGCAAGGTTTGGCTTATTGCCATACTCACCGCGTTGGGATTGATGGTTTCTCTCGCATTTGCGGATGAACTCAATTTGCCGGAAATGCTTGGCGGTAAAAAGGCCTATACTCCCGCTTTTTATACAACAGGTATCTTTCTGGCCTCTATAGCCATCGGGCTGTGTGCAGGTTTGATTACTGGTTGTATCGGGGCTGGTGGTGGTTTCATCATTACTCCTGCTTTGATGTCGGCTGGTATTAAAGGGATTCTGGCTGTTGGTACCGATCTGTTCCATATCTTTGCAAAGGCAATCATGGGAACGGCTGTACATAAGAAACTTGGTAATGTTTCAGTTGGACTGGCGGTTGCCTTCCTAGTGGGGTCAGGAGCAGGTGTTCTCGGGGGCGGTATTTTGAACCGTATGATCTACGAGGCCAATCCTGTTGCATCTGATGCTTTTATTTCAGTTATCTATGTAGTTTTGCTAGGATTTCTTGGAATATATGCAATGTCTGACTTCCTGCGGTTGCGTAAAGCCGGAGGCGGCGGTGATGCGCACGGAGGCGGCGGCGGAACAGGCGGACTTCCTGCTAAGCTCCAGTCTGCGAATATTCCACCAATGATTTCTTTTGATGAAGATTTGATTCCCGGTGGTAAAAAAATCTCAGGTCTGTTTGTTGCTCTCTGTGGTTTAGTCGTCGGGTTTATGGCAGCGATCATGGGTGTTGGCGGAGGCTTTCTTACCTTCCCAATGTTTGTATACGTCCTTGGCGTAAGTTCTTTTACAACTGTTGGTACTGATATTTTCCAGATCATTTTTACCGCTGGATTTGCTGCAATAAGTCAGTACGCAATTTATGGTTTTATCTTTTATACTTTGGCAATGGGGATGTTACTGGGGTCGCTGCTGGGTATCCAGATAGGCGCACTCGTAACCAAGCTTGTTCCCGGATTATATATCCGTGGTTTTTACGCTCTGGCTATTTTGGCCGGTTTTGTAAACAGGCTGTTTGCTATGCCGGGTAAGTTAAATGATATGAAGTTCATTTCCATAAGTCAGGACTTGTCCGGGTTGCTAGCAAATATAGGTAACTGGCTATTCTTCCTGACCATCGGAGTCTTTGCAGTGTGGGTAATAGGTACGTTCCTATCCAAAACCAAGGAACTGAGAGAGGGCTAAGCTATGTTGGTACGTAATAAAAAAGCATTTTATCAGGGGCTGACTCTTGCTATAGGTTTTCTGGGCGTTCTCTATTATATGTTTACCCCGAGTTTTAATGGCATGAATGCATTCCATGCTTCAGATGACCTGTTTAATTCAATATCCAAGGGCTCGACTTATTATATTCCTCAAGTAATGGAAGGAATTAAAAAGTTTGATGGGCAAAGTTTTGAAACAACCATTTTTAAAGATCAGCCGAAGTATATTCCATATGCTACGACTTTGTTGGAAAAAAATGGTTTCGATGTTGCCAAGGCAGAGCAGGGTATCGCCGTTTCCGGAGATATCGGGAAGCTTATGACTAGTGTAACTGAAGATTCGGATGTCATGTTTCATAATAAAGGCCAAGTCCTTGTAGAAAAATATGGAATGGATGCCAGACAGGCTTTGTATGTTTGGTGGCAGACTATGAAAGAAGTGAAAGCTTCTTTGGATCAGCAGAAAGCTTTTCCTCCGGCAACGTTCATCGGTAAGAATGTTATTAATCGAGCCATAGAAGTTGGTTACAACTATTATGGGATTGAAGGACAGCAAGCTTCTGAACGATGGGGCGTCATTGCTTTCTCACTGATATTCTACGTTGTTTACACCATGTGGTGGGGGTATGCTATATTCTTCATGTTCGAGGGAATAGGCTTGGAAATGACGTCTAGTAGAAAGAAAGAAGCGTAATTTCCATGTTGGATAATAATTAATAATAAGCGGGTTGCGAACATATGAGCTTCTTTGACTGGCTTCCTTTCAGGAAAAAACAAGCCGAGAAAACACAAGAAGATCTGGCTGAAATACGCCGGACGTTCGCGACCCGCTATGATCATTTCAGGTTGCTTATTCAGGCTAACTCCGAAACTCACGAATTGATGGCTGAGCTTGAAGAAGCTCTTCGTGGGTTTCAGCCTTACGGAATGCATTATGTGCGGGCTTTATGTACTCGCATTTCTACATCAATTTTCCAAATGATAAGACATCTTAATGAACTTGATCAGGGTTCATATGAAAAACTTTATGCTCAGTTTTCCGTCATTCAGGAAAAAATTTTACCTCACCTTGAATCTAGACAACACAACGGAGAAGGGGAGCTTGTTCTAGCTCTTTCTGAGGTAGGGCGGGATCAGGCAGATCTGTGCGGGCCTAAGATGGCAACCCTTGGTGAAGCTGGAAATAAGCTCGGGCTTAAAATTCCGGCAGGTTTTGTTGTAACAACTGCTTCCTTTCGCAAATTTATGAAAAAGGAAGGGTTGGAGGAAGAGGTCGATCGGCTGATTCAAACTACTGATGCTGATGATAGTGAAGCTATGTTTCAGGTTTCATCAAAGATCATGCAGTTGATTATTCATTCTGACCTGCCGGATGATGTCGTGACGGATATCTTGGAGGCATATGATTTTTTATGTGCCAGTCAGGGGGGAGAAGTAAAGGTCGCGGTCCGTTCAAGCGCTTTAGGTGAAGACAGTGAAGGGGCCGCTTTTGCGGGCCAGTATCGTTCTATTTTAAATGTAGATCGCAGTTCTCTGATTTTAGCCTGTAAAGAAGTCATGGCTTCCAAATATTCTTTGCAGGCGATGGCTTACCGCATCAATCGGGGCATCCGGGATGAGGATGTTGCAATGAGTGTCGGTTGTATAATGATGGTTGAAGCTGCCGCAGGCGGAGTTGCATATTCGCGGAGTCCTATGAATATCCGCGATGAAAATATTTCAATTTATTCCGTGTGGGGATTGCCGAAAGCTGTTGTTGACGGTTCTGTGGAGGCTGACGAATTTATGGTCGGTCGAACGGTTCCCATGCAGGTTATCGGTCACCATATAGCAGATAAGAAAGATAAATATGTCTGTGATACCGGAGAGGGTGTTTGCAGTGTACAGCAACTTACCAGTCGGAGAAATGAGCCTTCTTTAACTGATGAGCAAGCCGTGATCATTGCAGAACAGGCCGTTCGCATTGAGGAACATTTCGGCCCTGCTCAGGATATTGAATGGGCAATTACGAAAGAAGGCGATCTTTATATTTTGCAATGTAGGCCTTTAATGCAGCTTGAAGATTCCCCTGAAGGAGTGTTGCAAAACAGTTCGGTGTTTATTCCAGAGCTTTCGGGCGGAAGAACTGCCAGCCCGGGGGTTGGAAGCGGACCAATTTTTCATGTGCGTAAGGATGCAGATACTCTTCATTTTCCGGATGGCAGTGTTTTGGTTCTCAAGCAGGCTTTACCCAGTCGTGCGGCACTTCTGAGTCGATGCAGTGCTGTGATAACTGAGCAAGGCGGTATTGCCGGACATCTAGCCAATGTATCCAGGGAATTCGGAGTGCCTGCACTGTTCGGAGTGAAAGGTGCTTTGACCAGTTTTGAAGAAGGACAAGTTGTAACTGTGGATGCGGATGGGCGTGCAATTTATGACGGCCGGATTACCGAGTTGCTCAAAGAAAAACCAAGGCACCGGCTTATGCGCGGGAGTGCTGTTCAGGCTACACTCAGAAAAGCTGCAAGACATATTGTGCGGCTGAATCTGACCGATCCTGATTCACCTAAATTCAAACCTTCACACTGTAAAACTTTGCATGACATTATGCGTTATTGCCATGAGATGGCTGTTCGCGAAATGTTCGAGTTCGGTACTAAAAAGGAATTTGTTCAGGCCGCATCCCGCCAGCTTATCTGCAATGTTCCGAAACAATTCTGGATTCTTAATCTCGGTGACGGCATTGCTCCCGAAGGGAGAAAAAGACCGGATAGATGCGTTCTTCTGGAACATATAAATTCTGCTCCCATGCGCGCTTTATGGGAAGGCATGCAGGCTGTCCCATGGGAAGGTCCTCCGGCTGTGCATACCAAGGGATTGTTGTCTGTAATGTTTGAAGCAACGGTTAATCCTGATCTGAATACTACCAGCGCTTCTCGTTTTTCTCAGAAAAATTATTTCATGATTTCGGAAAGATATTGTTGTCTGCAATCACGTTTCGGTTTTCATTTTTGCGGAGTGGAAGCTTTGCTTGGCGACCGGGTAAGCGAGAATTATGCAAGTTTTCAATTCAAGGGCGGAGCCGCTAATCTGGAGCGTCGTATTCTGCGGGCAAAGTTCGTCGGTGAAATTCTCGATGAATTTGATTTCAGAGTGAGGATCAGGGAAGACAATTTGAATGCCCGCCTTGAGGGGCTTGAACGTTTGAGTATGGAAAGACGACTTAAAATTTTAGGTTATCTCATTACTCACACACGTCAGCTTGATATGATCATGACCAATAGTTTCGAAGTTGAAAAATATAAAAAGAAATTTTTCGAAGATTTTAAGCTGTTTCCTGCTGTACAATAGAATTACGACTAAACTTGTTAATGAGAGGTTAATAAAATGTCCGTGAATGTACTTCTGGCCGATGATGAAAAAGGTTTTGTCGATGCTTTAGATCGGCGTCTGACAAAACGCGGTTATACTGTGCAACAGGTTAACAGCGGCAAAGCGGCTGTCGGTATCCTTGCAGATGATTCGAGTGTAGATGTGGTTGTGCTTGATGTTCGGATGCCGGAACCTAACGGGCTGGACACTCTACATCTTATTAAAACTAAGTATCCTGCTGTGGAAGTTATAATGCTGAGTGCTCACGGAACTCCTCTATGTACGATGGAAAGTATTCGCTGGGGAGCATTTAAATTTCTGACCAAACCTGTCGAGTTGGATGAGCTGGTTAAAACTATTGATGAAGCCGCTAAAGTAGGGCGTTTTCATCGCCAGAAGATTAACGCTAAAGAATTGCAAATGGATCAGGCCTAAGGAGAAATGTCATGAAAGCTGGCTTTAAGCCTACCGCTTTGCGGGGTGATGTTTTCGGAGGTCTGACTGCGGGTATTATTGCTTTACCCCTTGCTTTGGCTTTTGGTGTGGCAAGTGGCGCAGGAGCTGCCGCCGGTCTTTACGGTGCAATTATCCTTGGATTTTTTGCAACCATATTAGGTGGTACTCCTACTCAGGTTTCAGGGCCGACAGGCCCGATGACTGTGGTTACTGCTACAGCCGTAGCTGCTTATTCCGGGGATTTCCAATCTGTCTGTATGGTCATTGTTCTGGCGGGAGTCATTCAGATTCTTTTCGGCGTGTTCCATTTGGGAGGATTTGTCAGGTTTATCCCTTACCCGGTTATATCCGGTTTTATGACAGGTATCGGCGTAATTATTATTTTGCTTCAAATTGAGCCAGTGCTGGGTTGTGTGGGGGCTGGTTCTCCGTTAATGGCTCTCGCTCAAATGCCGGAAGCTCTGGCAAATGTGTCTCTTCCAAGTCTTTCTCTGGCTGTTGCAACCATGATCATTGTGTTTATGATTCCTCCACGTATCACGAGGGTTGTTCCGTCTCCTCTCATTGCTCTGGTGGGTATGACTGCTGTTGCATGGACTTTTCATCTGCCTGTGCCCACCATCGGAGAAATACCTTCGGGATTGCCGGAATTTAATTTACCATCCATCAATTTATCACAGTGGAGCAGTATCGCCGGAACAGCGTTTGCTCTGGCTTTGCTAGGAACAATAGACTCCTTGTTGACTTCTATAGTGGCGGACTCCGTAACCAAGGATCACCACGATTCAAACAGAGAGCTTATAGGACAAGGTGTAGGTAATGCTTTGTGCGGCTTTATGGGAGGTCTTCCCGGCGCAGGGGCAACCATGCGTACTGTCGTCAACATCAAGGCCGGAGGCCGGACCAGATTGTCCGGTGTTATTCATTCTATGGTGCTCTTGGTGATACTTTTAGGTGCGGGCCCATTGGCTGCACATATTCCGCTTGCTGTGCTTGCGGGTATTTTAGTCAAAGTCGGGGTTGATATCCTTGACTATAGACTGCTCCGTCTCGTTCGTAAAATCCCGCGCGAAGATTTAATGGTGATGGTAACAGTTTTCGGAGTTACGGTTTTCGTAGACTTGATTGTTGCTGTGGCTCTCGGAGTAACTCTTGCGGCGATTATGACTACGTGGCGCATAGCCAGTCAGACACGCATAAGTATTCTGGGTGCAGGAAAGTGCAAGGATAAGTCTTTTTCTGATCGTGAGATTCAGGAAGGCAGTAATTTCCGTATTCGTGTAGTCACCATAAACGGTCCGTTCTTTTTCGGTACAACTTCTCAGATGATGGATAAAGTAGAGCGCTTACTTGGTACGCGCATTGTTGTAGTGGACTGTATGGAAGTTCCCTTTATTGATATATCCGCAGTTTTTGCATTAAGCGAAATGGTTGAAAAACTTCGCGACGTAAACATCCGGGTTGTTCTCGCGCTGGAGGACGGCATGTATCAGCGCATGAAAGAACTTGGACTCATCAAGATTGTGGGCGAAGAGAACATTTTTAAAAGTCATGGCAGTGCCTTGCAAATGGCGCAGATGCTTTTAGATGAAGAAGATGAGACCGGACATTTTTTTCCTCACTCAGCCCCCTGTTAGTGAGTTAACTATTGCCTGAGCGCATTTTTCCCCGTCCATGGCTGCTGAAATAATTCCACCGGCGTATCCCGCTCCCTCGCCGCATGGAAAGAACCCTTTTACACTGACATGTTCAAAGGTTTCACGGTCACGGGGAATGCGCACAGGTGAGCTGGTGCGTGATTCTACAGCCAGTACTTTGGCTTCATTTGAATCAAATCCTTTGAATTTGCGGCCAAGTTCCGGCAGAGCCATGCGTAAACTTTCGGAAACTACAAAAGGCAGTAGTTCGTGAACTGGGGCGCTGTAAATTCCGGGAATATAAGATGTCTTCGGAAGTTTTGAAGATATGCGTCCCGCAACGAAATCTCCGACGCGCTGAGCTGGAGCTTTCTGCGTCACGCCGTCACCTGCTGCGAACATTGCTTTTTCGACTGAAGCCTGAAAATCCAGAGCCGCGAGTGGATCGTTACCTTTGCCTACATCTTCCAGTCTGATTTCAGCAACGAGTCCGGCATTGGCGAAAGGTGCGTTTCTGGCGGCAAGGCTCATACCGTTGAGCACAAGTTCACCCGGAGCGGTGGATGCTGGAACAATGTATCCGCCGGGACACATGCAGAAGGAGAATACTCCGCGCCCTTCAACCTGTGTTGCAATCCGGTAGCTGGCGGCAGGAAGATTCTCATGTCGCGGGGACTGATGGTAGAAAATTTTGTCGATGATAGGCTGTGGATGCTCGATGCGGACACCGAGGGCGAAGGGTTTTGCTTCGACCTTTATTTTGCGTGCGACAAGAGCATGGAAAATATCTCTGGCAGAATGTCCGGTTGCCAGCAGGACCGCATCGGCGGAAATGGTTTCCGAACCATTAATGCGGACACCCGTCATGCGATTCCCATCCAGAATAAAGTCATCCACGTGAGCATCAAAACGGATTTCTCCGCCGCAAGCTGTAATATCTTCACGCATTTTACTGACGATTTTGGGTAAAACGTTGGACCCTAGATGCGGGTGTGCATCAATTCGAATGTCCGATGGTGCTCCGTTGGCGATAAACAGATCGAGAATCCTGCCGACATTGCCGCGTTTGGTGGCGCGGGTGTAAAGCTTTCCGTCAGAATAGGTTCCGGCTCCGCCTTCGCCGAAACAATAGTTGGAGTTCGGATTAATTAATCCTTCGGTGTATATTTTTTTGAGATCTTTGCGCCGTGCATTTACGTCTTTACCACGCTCAAGCACTATCGGACGAATCCCGTTTTCAAGAAGCGTAAGGGCTGCGAAATATCCGGCTGGACCTGCTCCGACTATAATAACCCGTTTGTCTCCAAGGGGGGCAGGCTGAAAAACAGATCCTTGCGGTTCTACTGATTCCGGGTCGCCAATCGCAACTTGAAGCACATAGAGCGGTCTTTTGGAACGCGCGTCTATTGATCTGCGGACAACGCGAGTGGAAATATTCTGATCATCGGGAAGTTCCGCCTTTTTAAGCGCGGCTTCGCGGATTGCATTTGCAGTATTAATTTTATCCGGGGTGACTTTTATTTCTACAAGAACTGGCTTCATGGTAATCTCACTTATGTATATTTTATATAACAGTTTTTTTAAATAATTCCGTGCAGTGGCCCACCGGCAGCACCAAGTGCGTCAACCCGTTTTTCGACTTCGGGGTCTGCTTCGAGAGCAGGCGCATGATATGTTTTTAGTCTGGCATCAATGATAATTGCTGTTTCTGCGCCCCAGTGCTTGGCGTGGGTGAATGCATTTACTCCGTACATATCTGTTGCCGGATCAGAGCGAGTGAAAGTCACCCATAAAAAGTTGTCCCAATCTTTGGCAGTGAAGTTTGCATCGTCCGCAACTATTATCATTGGGAACCCTTCAATGCCCTTGGCTGTTTTTAACGCTTCGCCCAGTCTGTCCAGTTGCGAATCCTGCTGATCGCGTTTCATCTGGTGTCTGGTCCCTTTAATGATGAGGATGCCCGGTGCGAATATCTGCGCGTCGCTAAATCCATCAGGCAGGTTGATATTTGCGGGTAGTTCTGTGGATAGTGTACGTTTTTTTGAACCTGCGGCGGCAAAGACCAGCTTGGACCCTTGATTCAGGCTGATGCCGGAATAATCCAGCGTATCAATGGTTGTTCTGGTGATGAAATGAAGATCGCGGGTCAGATCGGCACGCTCCAGCATATGGCGGAAGAAGGCCGGTATGTCATGACATGATTCATCTGAGCGCATGTCTTCTTTAGCCGCAATGAATACATATTTTGAAAGTGAAGTCTGTGTGTTCCCCAGCAGTGACATTGCGTTGGTGAGCAGTTCCTGCGGCTGTCTTTCTTCGGCATACGGAACGTAACGTTCGCTGCCTACAGCTAGAAGCAGAGGGTGCACTCCCGCCGCGTCTACCGCATGAACTTCATGAACTCCTGAAAATACAGACGGAACGAGATCCGCTGTCAGCTCGTGTATGAATTCACCGAACATGGTGTCTTCTTGTGGAGGGCGGCCTACTGTTGTAAACGGCCAGATTGCATCGTTGCGGTGGTAAACTTTATCTACTTTCAGGACTGGAAAATTGTGGGCAAGGCTATAGTAACCGAGATGGTCGCCGAATGGGCCTTCGGGTTTTCCTGATCCGGTGACAATGGAACCGCTGATGCAGAAATCCGCTTCGGCAGGAATGGGCAGATATCCTTGACGGGTAACCATGGGAATACGGTGTCCGCCGATTGCTCCGGCAAAGAAGATTTCAGCTAGTCCTTCGGGCAGAGGCATGACTGCGCCCATAGTCATGGCAGGTGCGCCGCCGACAAAAATGTTCACTTTGAGCGGAACGTTATTTTTGATTGCCTGTGCGTGATGATGTCCGATTCCTCTATGAATCTGGTAGTGCAATCCGACTTCTTCGTCAGGAATAAAGTCGTTGCCGGAGAGCTGTACCCGATACATGCCGATGTTGGAACCGCCGTAGCCCGGAGCTTCAGGGCTTTCAGAATAAACTTGCGGCAGGGTCACATATCCGCCGCCGTCCATAGGCCATGATACCAGTTGCGGTAGTTTGGAAACCGTGGTTTCGTTTTGCATGATCGGGCCGGTGGAAACTTTTTTGGGCATGGTATGCCACGCCGTTTTGGGGGCACCAAGATAATTCCACGGCTTTTTGAGTGCTTCCATCGGGCTGAGTTTAAGTTTCATCAGCTTTTCGACCATCTCAATGGTGTCACGGAAGATGAAATTCATTCTGTCTTTGGTGCCGTAAATATTTGCAGCCATGGGGAACTGACATCCCTTCACATTTGTGAAGAGTAAGGCTGGCCCTCCGGCCTGAAATACCCTGCGCTGGATTGCTCCTACTTCGATGTTTGCATCGACAACCTGATCTATGCGCAACAGTTCGCCGCGTGTATCAAGTGCATTGAGGCATTCCCGTGTATTTTTATATCCCATGTGTAGTTCCCTTATTTATATGAAAAAAAGCGGGATTAACCCGCTTCATGCTTTTCTTTCGTACAACCTGTTTACAGGTGTCCGTTTTGCATAATTAACTGTTTTGATGTTTTAGCAGCGGAGAGAGAGTTTTGCTAAAAAAAATGCGTATGAATTCCTTGTATTCAAATGAATAGTGGTGGTCAAGAGCCTGCGTTTGCCGCAGACTCTTGGGGGATTAAAAAGGAAAGGCTAGGGAAGTATTTTATTTGCCAATAATTTTTGAATACCTACAACATCACTGCCTTTTTTAAGTTCTTTCTTAATAGGATCGTGCCTGCCGGAAACCCAGAGAGTCAGCTCTGAATCCATGTCAAAATGGCCAGCTGTTTCAACTGAGAACGAGCTTATAGATTTGTATAGGATAGAGAGATATTCAGTTTTCTTGCCTGTAATTCCCTGCTTATCTATAAGAATAAGGCGTCCGTTGGTGAAAACATACATATCGCGAACAACTTTGAAGGCTCGTTCTACATTTTCATTATCACCAAGAATCGGCGAAAGTTCTTCTTCGACGTCTGAAACTTCTACTTCAGTAGCATTTCCTAAGAGTCCATCTAATATTCCCATAATATCTCCCGTGGTTGTTATTTAAGTATACTTCGGGCTACACGAATCAACTGCTAATAGGAAGTTTGATCTTGCTCTCTTTTCCTTTGGTTTGACACTTGGCAGAAGGCATGAAATTCTGAGTTGGAGGTTGTAACAATGTATAATTTCCAGATCATAACCCTCTCCCGTCACACATATAATAACGTTTGCAAACATATGTTTGCAACTGTGATATTTCTTATGTTTTCCGTACTTGTTGTTTTGAGTTGTAGCCAAGCGGCTTCAGCTACAGGGAAACTTATTACAGAAACAAAAAATGTTATTTATATAAGCAACTTCAGCTCACAATACGCTTGGAACCAAGAAGTTAAACAATCTCTCCGTAAGGAATTTAACAAATTAGGTTTGGAACTTAATTTTTATGAGGAAATTCTTAACATCAGACGCATGCCTGAGGAATCAAGGACTCGGGCTTTTTCGACATTAAGAAAACTTTATGCTGATAAATATCGCGGTATAAAGATTGATCTGGTGGTGAGCAGTGATGATTCTCTTTTGGGAGATGTGGGTAGAGAACTTTTTCCTGATGCGCCGTTTCTGTTTTGTTATACTCGAAAAGACCGTCTCGACGAGCTTAAAGATATGGATAATGCCTCAGCCACTATCGACGACAGAACACCGGAAACTTTAATCAATATGGCATTAACTTTGTTTCCTAAAACTGAAACAATTGCTGTCGTAGCGGATAAGGCAGAAGTTTCCATGTTTTTTTCAAATAAAATTCGCCAAATAGCACAAATATACCCTCAAAGAACATTCCGTTTTATTCATCCTGAAGACCGCACTGATCTGGCCCGGCAATTGCGTTCGCTGGAACCGCGAAGTATTATTATTGACGTCAGCTACTATTCTGCAAGGTTCGCCAAAAATTTTGCCTCCCCTAAATCCATAGTCTTTGAATCTTCAGATCTTCCTGTTTTCAGCCTATGGAGCGATCCGGTTGGAAACAGTGGCTTGATTGCCGGGTTACAATTAGCTCCTTCCATTCATGGCTTAAAAGCGGCCCAGATGGCTATCCAAATAATGGAAAAAGGTAGCGCAGAAGGAGTTCTCCCAGAAATAATTCACCCGGAAACATTTGTTGCTGATTATGAAATGCTTCAATATTTTAAGATACATCCTAAATACTTTCCGCAAGGAACAATTTTTCTTAATAAACCGCTTACTTTTTTTGCCCGCCATAAAAGCGCTCTTCTGATCAGTGCAATGATTTTCATCATGCTTTTCTTTGTGATTATCCTGCTGCTTGAGGCTTTGCGCCAAAAAAGACGGGAAAAGAAAGTTCTCGAAATTGAACTCGAAGCAGAAAGTAATAAAGCTAAAATATGGGAACAGATGCAACAGGCTAAAAGAATGCAGTCTCTTGTGACTTTCTCTCTTGGGATAGCCCATGATTTGAACGGCGTGCTGGCAAGTATTGGGATTTGTTCTAAATTGGCAGAACAAGAGGCGGCAAACAACATCACTTTGCGTGAGGACTTGCAGCAAATTCAAAAATCCGCAGAGCGTGGAACCCAGATTTTATCTAAAATTTCTATGCAGAGAACTTTAAAGCGCAATAAGCCAACGTTATTAAGTGAGGCTGTTAATGAGTCCATTTCAATTTTAAAACACCAGATTCCTAGCGAAATTGAATTACAATTGTTCAACCACGCAACTGCTGGCTGTAGTGAATTGGACAAAAGTGAAATTCATCAGATTATACAGAATCTCTGTTTGAATGCGGCGCAGGCAATAGAAACCACAGGATTCATCAGAGTTACGGTTAATGATAATAACGAAACAGGGCAGGCTTCTATTGAAGTCACTGATTCCGGTCATGGCATTTCGGATGAGGTGAAAGGGCACTTGTTCGAACCATATTTTACAACCCGGAAATCCTGCGGCGGAACCGGGCTTGGACTTTTTGCAGTTCATTCGATTTTGACAGCCGCCACAGGCAGTATCAATGTCAGCTCCCGGACGGGGCATGGAACAACTTTTTCAATATTAATACCAATGGTTAGCGGCGAATAAATTATGCATACAATTTTGATTATTGATGATGATCTGGGCTTTCAATATGTTCTCAAGCGGTTGGTTGAAAGCAAAGGGCATGAAGTCCTGCTGGCTGAGACTATTCAGCAGGGACTGCAACTTGCCGCTGATCATGAACCTGCGGCAGTTTATCTTGATATCAGCCTGCCTGACGGTAATGGCGTTGATGATGCCTTACCTGAACTTTGCCGTTTACCTAATAGACCCGAGATTATAATGATCACGGGGCTAGGCTCACAGGAAGAAGCAGGAAAAGCTCTACAGCAGGGCGCATATGACTATATTTCTAAAAACACTCCGGTCGAGGAAATTCTGGCAGTTCTCACTCAAGCTCTTGAATTGTTTCAGTCAAGGACAGCCAAGAGCGATGCGATTCATAAGGGTGAAACGTTCAGCCATTTTGATCGGTCACGACTGGTTGGAACAAGTGAACCGTTTCTAAAATGTATTGAATTGGCGCGGCAATTTTCCGGTACTGATTCAAATGTGCTTCTGCTGGGTGAAACAGGAACCGGAAAAGAATTATTTGCCCGGACCATTCATGAAAACAGCCACCGTAAACATAATTCTTTTGTCACAGTTGACTGTGCAAGCCTGCCTGAAAAAATTGCTGCAAGCATTCTGTTCGGACATATCAAAGGGGCTTTTACCAGTGCAGAATCAACGCAGGAAGGATTAGTTGCTAAAGCTGACGGAGGTACATTATTTCTTGATGAAATAGGTGAACTTTCCTTAGATTTGCAAAAACTTTTTTTGCGGGTGTTGCAGGAACACTGTTTCCGTCAAGTGGGTAGTACTCAGGAAAAACCATGCGATTTTCGCCTTATAGCTGCTACTAATAAAGATCTTTATCAGCTCTCTCAGGACGGTAGTTTTAGAAACGATTTATACTATCGGCTCCAGACTTGCGTTATCAATTTGCCGCCTTTGAGTAACCGGGACCATGATATTGTAGAACTGGCGGAAATGTTTTTAAAAAGTTTTTGTAAAAAACAGAAACAGCCTTTGAAATCATGTTCCGAGACATTTCTGCAAGCATTAACGGGGTATGTCTGGGAAGGAAATGTCCGGGAGCTGGAGAATGCTATTGAATTCGCCCTGTCTGCGGCAGATGCTGAGCCAGTGCTTTGCGTACACCATCTGCCTCCGGCAATACGTATTCAGGTTGCAAAAACAAAATTTGCAAGAGCTACCGCCGGAGAAAATCAAGATACTATAACTTTTTCCGCAGAGGCTGAAAGCGATGGATTCCCGAGTTTTACAAACTATAAAGAAGTTATGGGAACTCAATCTGAAAAAACATACATCAGCAAAATATATGAAATGTCCGGCGGTAATATTCATAAAATGATGGAGCTGAGCAACCTTTCACGTTCACGTTGTTATGCGTTGATCAAGCAGCATTTGAAATAATTTTCAGCCTATCTGACAAAAATAAAAAAGGTTACTCAGAATAATTTCTGAGTAACCTTTTTTATATGTGGAAGCGAGATTCGGGAGAGTTAATTATTTTTCAAGGCATTCTTCACAGGGCTTTTCGCCGCCGGGAAGAATAATTTCGTTCATGTTGAATTTCAGAGTATCAGACTTACTGTCCAGCACACCAACGGGTTTATAAACAATGTTAAGAGAACTAGGATCTGTAATTTTGCGCAACCAATGGTTGAAATAACCATTCTCGGGATCAGCATAGCCACGCAGATTCATGATATCGAGATCCATTGAAGCTCGGTCATTTGTTTCCGGGCGGATAGTAATATTACCACCCAAACCGTTATAATTAATTTTGCGCAGATATGGCATTAGTTTTTCACCGGTAAGCTCGGTAACACCGTCATCTTTAGCGAGTTTTATTGCATGTGCTACGGCCCAGGCATTGTCGTAACCCATTACTCCCCAGTAGAAGGTGACATCGTTAGGGTCGATTTTTTTACCTACGTTTTTACCGAGCTGCATGCGTAGTTTATTAATTTTATCGCCTTCTGGCATACGGGCTTTAGGAGCAAAGCTGCCTATTGCGGCGTAAATACCTTTTGGCGGGTTATCAGCAGATAGCATTTCAGAAGAGTAATAATAGTAGTCTGTTGAAACCATACCCAGAGTTTTTGCTGCCATGTAAACAGTATAAGTGTCAGGGACAGGCATGATGATAACAAAATGCTTGATTCCGGCAGCTTTTCTCTGTCCGAGCCAAGTCAGAACATTAAAGAAGTTGGTATTTCTTGAGTAACCACAGGTATCAATTTCAAGACCTTGTTTATGAGCTTCTTCGGAAGCAGCCTCCATTCCGCCTTTTCCCCATGCATCAGTAGTATGGAAAATACTGATTTTTTCTGCACCGAAAACTTTAGCGGAACGAACAAGACTGGTATCAATGACTGAACTTGGAGAGACTACGCGGATGAAGTATGGGAAATCCTTTACAGAACTTAAACTTTCCGCGTTTGCACCGTAAGAAATCGTAGGTATTTTATATTTTTCGCCAACGCGGGCAATTTTTACTGCCGGCCCGGAGCAGTCAGCACCGATAAGGGCGAGAATATCTTTTTTCTTAAAAAGTTTCTCAGCGATAACGTCACTGCCTTGAATTCTGCAACGATAGTCGGTGATATTCTCGTCTTTCATGACAAGTGTGTCTTCGCCGAGAATTCCCGATTTATTAATATCTTCAATTGCAATCTTTGCTGACTGCAATGCATAGTTTCCCCAGTCAGCCTTAAGGCCGTTGCTGTAGCTAAGGGAAAACATTCCTGCGATATTATAATCACGGGCAAACGCCTGCCCGGCAAACATCAGACAGAGTGTGCAGGTCGTAAAAACAATAGTTTGTATGTGTTTATGAGTCATGATTTTCTCCTTTCGTACATTATTGAACGGAGGAAGATTTAGAAGTCTTGTTAACCAGAACAAGGGCTGCACGTTCAGCAATAAAGCCAAGAGTGATACCTACCAGCAGAGAAACAGTAGTTTCCAGCAAAAGCGCTCCGGAACCAAGAAATGCTGCACAGCCGATGAAAGCACCCGGGACGAAAGATAGAAAAGGAATCATTCCGCAAGCGAACATAATAAAAACACCGGCGGTCAAAGGAAGCAGCATAGGGTTGCTCATGCCGGTTGTGGAGGCAACATATACAACACCGCAACCTATAAGCATTCCCCAAAGAGTTGTAATTAAAGTTTTCTTTGCCCCTTCGATGCCTGCTCCTGCCGCAAAAAAACATGCCCATGAAGCAAATCCGATCCATCCAAGCATTCCCCAGTCAGCTGAAAATTGTCCGAAAACTCCAGCCAGCAGGCAGGATGTTAATGCAACTGCAATATGATAATTCATTCTTCTTTCCTCCAAGGTTAAAAAGGTAAAATTTTTTCATATGAAATATGTTTCATTTGAAAACCCCTCGATTGTGACAGCCTTCACATGGAGGATAGCAACCTGCATGCCATTTTCTGTTGTGAACATAGTTATTTGATTTTATTGAGTTTTAAGTAAAATTTGTTTTTAGAAGTAATAAAAAAATCCTGACAGGCAGGACTTTTAAAAAAATAAAATAAACTGTATTTAATAAAATCAAGAAAAGTCCTGACGCGCAGGACTCCGGCTTGCTGATTGATTTTATTTTCACTTAGTGGAGTAAAAGGTCACCTCAAATATCGCGATTGTAAGGTTGGAAAACTTTTTATGACGGTGGATTGGGTTTTCTAAATAATCTAATATTCGATATTTAAATACAGATTGTATATTGTATAACATTAATCAGTTATATTGGTTGACATTTGTACCAAATTGCGTTACGACATCTTGAATGAAATGTTGTATTTATATTTATTCGCAACTCTTTTTTGAGTAATATCCGGATGGTTTGGATTGGGAAAAAAGTGTCGAGCTATGTATAGTCACAATATATTTTTTGCCGTTGCAGGGATGTTTGCAATGTGAATTAAGTTTGATTGCCGAAATGGTGGACGTTTAGCTGTCGCCTGCAATCGTAATAATGATAAGTGAAGTATGAATGGAGCAGATATGGCGAAAGACGCATATTATACAATTGGATCTGTGGTAAAGGTGTTTGCTGTTATTGAGCAGATGACGAAGCAATCTAAATGGGAACTTGCAGAATTGAGTAGAGCTGTCGGTATCCCCAAAACAACGGTTCATCGATTTTTACTGACTTTGCAGGATCTTGGCTATGTTATTCAAAGTGATGAAGAAAGCGCGTATGGGCTTACATTCAAACTTTTTAAAATGGGAAGCCTCGTGACGGGCCATACGAGTATTCAGGACGTTGCCAGGCCATATGGTAAACGATTGCTTGAGGCTGTTGGGGAAACAGTCAATCTTTGTGTTTGTTCCGGCACGGAAATGGTTGTTGTCGACAGGCATGTGACAAAGCAGGCGCTGCGTCAGGATTCAATTGTTGGTCATTCGTTTCCAATATATCTTTCTGCTTCCGGGAAAGTGTCCCTTGCCTTTATGGATTCTATGAAGGCCGGTTCACTGTTGGAGAATATTCGGAAAGAATCGGATGGAAAAATTGGTCCTTCTGAAATGGCTGATTTTATAAAAGAAATTGAAGCGGTGCGGGAAAATATTATTGGGTATGACAATGAAGAAATATATCAGGGCGTTTGTTGTACAGCTGTCCCTGTGTTTGACTGTAATGATGATCTTGTTGCTACCTTTGGTGTTTCTGTGCCGAGCGCGCGTTTTACCCCTGGTAAGCGAGAAATGGCCAGCCGCGAATTATACAAGGCTGCAGAGCAAGTCTCGTTGCGGTTAGGCGCCAGCAGTTATCCACCTGTTAAGGGGAAATAATAAATCTGCCATCATGATTGAAATATGTATGAGTTGAATTTATTTTGACTTGTATACGTCAGCAAATTTTAAAAGCAGCGACCTTGAAAAGGTCGCTGCTTTTTTTTGTCTTTTTTTCATAAGTCCTTTGCTTGTGGGTCGCAGCGATTTTTTCACGGTTTTATGGTGGTTTACTGGAAATTGAGTAAGCCCGTCAGTTGTGTTTTGGAATATATCCACAAAACAATGAAGAGTAATATTGTAAAAACCGCTTGACGAATTGTTTTCGAGGAGCTATTTTTTTTCGGAACGCCGCACCACAATGCGGTACGAAATAGATAATAACTTGTTTATACAACATTTTTTTGGCCCGTTATAGTGGTATGGCATAGTTTAATACGGTACAGCCTTGCCGCAGATAATAAAAACGGTCGAACCTCAAAACAATTGCAAGTGAGGGTTACATGAAATCAGAACCTTTGTTCCTGAAAAACGCGCAGACATTTGCTGAAGCAATGGTGCGTTGTGGGGTGCGTTATCATTTTGCATACCCCATCACGCCTGCGACTGAAGTTATGAAGCATACTGCGGTTATTCTTCCTCAGTACGGCGGACGTATGGTGCAGATGGAAAGTGAACTGGCTGTTTCCAACGCTTTGGCTGGCTGTGCTTGTACCGGAAAGTTGGGCGCAACGTCCACATCCGGCCCTGGAATGTCACTGATGCAGGAAACTATGTCCTACATGGCTGCCGGCGAATTACCTTGCATCATGCTTGACGCAATGCGCGTAGGGCCTGGTGACGGCGATATCGTTGGAGCACAAAGCAACTATTTTCAGGCTACACGCGGCGGTGGTCACGGCGACTACCGTGTTATCGTTCTTGCTCCGGCAAGTGGTCAGGAAATCGTTGATATTATGCCTGATGCTGTGAAATTGGCTTACACCTACCGCACTCCTGTGTTGTTCGTAATCGACGGTGTTACCTGCACCATGACAGAATCCGCTGTTTTCCCTGAAGCACACGATTATGCGTCTGAATTCGACACATCTTCATGGGCCTTCACTGGTACTGGCGACCATCCCAAACGTTATCTGCTGACTGGTAGCTACACCCATTCTCAGGGTGAAGAATTGAATGAAAAGCTGCTCGCCAAGTATGAAGTTATCAAAGAAAAAGAACAGCTCTGGGAAGAAATTGAAGTGGACGACGCTGATGTAGTGCTGGTTGGATTCGGCATTCACGGCCGCATGGGGCAGGACTTGGTAGCCAATATGCGTGCGGAAGGTAAAAAGGTCGGCCTTATTCGTCCTATTTCCTTGTGGCCTTTCCCGGACAAGGCATTCGAAGGATTGTCTGAGTCTGTGAAATCCTTGCTGGTGGTGGAAATGAATCATGGACAGATGGTTGACGACGTACGCCTGGCGGTGAACGGTCGCATTCCTGTTCATTTCCTTGGCAAAACCGGAGGCGACATGCCGCTGTGCACGCTTGCCGAAATGACCGCTAAAATCAACACGTTGCTGTAAGGATAGACGATATGCAAGAACTCGCAAAAATTTATGGTGAAACACTGCTGCTGGATAAGAAGTTCAGTTACTGTCCCGGTTGCGGTCACGGTATTGTAACGCGCCTTGTTGCGGAAGCTATTGAAGCTCTAGGCATTCGTAAACGTACTGTCAGTGTTGTCGGTATCGGTTGTGGTGGGTTTTCTCATCATTATCTGAACATCGACGCCATTGAAGCTATGCATGGTCGTGCTCCTGCTGTTGCAGTCGGCTACAAAGTCGCGAAGCCTGAAAACATCGTCTACACCTATCAGGGAGACGGAGATTGCAGTGCTATCGGTCTAGCTGAACTGTTGCATACAGCTAACCGAGGTATTCCGGTTACTTGTTTCATGATCAACAACAACCTGTTCGGCATGACTGGCGGACAGATGTCTCCTTCCACACTTGAAGGTCAGGTTACATCCACTACACCTAATGGCCGTGATGTGCTTCAGCATGGTTATCCTCTGCGTGTCCCTGAAATGATGGCGGATATGCACGGTGCCAAGTATGTCGCTCGTGAATCCGTTTGTGACGCCAAGAGCATCCGCAAAGCTGCAAGCAGCGTGCGTAAAGCTCTGGACTGTCAGATGAAGGGTCTTGGTTTTTCCTTCGTTGAATTCATTGTTCCTTGTCCGACTGGCCTTAAGCTTTCTGTGCCGGATTCTTACAAGTGGAATAAAGAAAAAATGGTGGAATACTTCAAGCCACAGATTTTCAAAAATGAGATGGAGCAGAATGATGAGAACTAAATGTACTTTTTCTGGTTCAGGCGGCCAGGGATCAGCTCTGCTTGCAAAGTTGATTTGCAAAGGCGCGATGAAGCAGGGACTACAGGTCGTGATGACTCAGACATACGGTATTGAGCAGCGTGGCGGAGACTCCACCGGATACGTTGTAGTATCCGACACTCGTATCGGAAATCCTCTTGTGGAAAATGACGCCGACGTGAGTGTCGCTCTTAGCCCCACCATCTATGACGGTTGTCTTGATGGTTCAGCTATCGGAGGCCTGGTGCTCGCGAATAGCTCCATGATCATGGACACTCGTGAACGTGAGGGTGTTAAACAAATCCTGATTCCTGCTTCGGATATTGCTGCGGAACTTGGCTCTGTGAGATGCGCGAATATCGTCATGCTCGGGGCTGTGTTGGAAGCTACGAATGTACTGGAATTTGCGACTGTGGAAGAAGTGTTGCGGGATCTTATGGGCGCTAAGAAGCCCGCCCTGCTGGAAATGAATTTGAAAGCCCTCGAAAAGGGCCGCACCCTCTACGCCAGCGCTGCGGAGTAAGAAGATGAAAGCAAACAATAAAAAGCACGTTATTAGCGCCGAACGCTGCAAATCATGCGGTTTGTGTGTTGATGCCTGCCCTAAAAATACTCTTGCCATCGGTCACACCCTGAACGGTCAGGGCTACAGTGTCGTTGAGCAGGTTCGTCCTGAAGATTGTGTCCTGTGTGGCCTGTGCCGCATCGTCTGTCCTGATGTCGCTATCGGCGTCATTGTGTTGGACTAACCCGTAGATACAGGAAGGAAAACAATGTCTGAACTTAAGACTCTGTTTCGCCCTCGCAGTGTAGCACTGATCGGTGCTTCGCGCGACACAAAGAAATATGGATATTGGACAGCTAAAAGCCTGTTCGAAAATAAATATAAAGGTGATGTCTATTTGATTTCCCGTTCAGGCGGCGAAATTCTTGGACACGAAACCTATCCGGATATCCTTGCCGTGAAAGGTGACGTTGATCTCGCCATCATCGCTATTGCACCTAAGTACATTCTTCCTGTTATTGAACAGTGTGTGGAAAAGGGCGTAAAAAGCGCCATAGTTGTTTCCACCGGCTTCGGTGAAACCGGTGCTGAAGGCAAAGAAATCGAGCGGAAGATGCTTGAGATTGCCCGCAAAGGCGGCCTGCGTATTCAGGGCCCGAACTGCATGGGTACTTACAGCGCCGCTGTGAATATGAACGCCAGTATCATTGATCTGGCTCCCGGACCCATGAGCCTCGTACTGCAAAGCGGAAACTTCGGTATTGATCTGAACTTCAACGCTAAGGCCCGAAATCTGGGTTACAGCTGTTGGGCTACCATCGGTAATCAGATGGACCTTCGTTTTCACGACTTTGTGAAATACATCGAAGAAGACGACAGCACTAAGGTTCTTCTTCTATATATGGAAGGATTGCGTGTTGAATCGGAAGAAGACGGCCGCAAGTTCATTGAAGCTGCTCGTAAAACAGCCCTCAAGAAACCTGTCGCTGCAATCAAAATTGGGCGTAGTGCTGCAGGCGCAAGAGCTGCTGCATCGCATACCGGTTCTTTAGCCGGTAGTGAAAAAATCTTTGACGCAGCTCTCCGTCAATCCGGTATTATCCGGGTGGACAGTCCTAACGAGTTGTTGGACGTCGCTGAAGCTTTTTCCAAGTGCAAGCCTGCTCATGGTAAGCGTATCGCCATTCTTACTGATGGTGGTGGTCATGGTGTCATGGCTACAGATTCAGCTGAAAGCTTTAAGCTGGAAGCTCCTGTTCTTTCAGATGCCACACAGGAAAAATTGAGCGCTATTCTGATGCCTCATTGTCCTATCAAAAACCCTGTCGATCTTGCGGGTACCCCTGAAGCCGATATGTGGGTTTTTGATCGTTGTCTTGATGTGCTTTTGAATGATCCTGATGTTGACGGTGTTGTGATCGTAGGACTCTACGGTGGCTATGCTGATCTTTCGGAAGAATTCCGTGAGAAAGAAATGGATGTGGCCAAAAGTATGGTCGCTCGTGTGCGTGTTTCTGACAAACCTGTTGTCATGCATTCCATCTATGCTCCTCAGCGTCCCGAATGCCTCGCCTATATCAGTGATAGAGGCGTACCAGTGTTCGATTCCGTGAAAGCAGCCATGCGTACCATGGGTGCGTTGGTGAACTACGATGAAGGCCGCAAGGCTTTGCTGGAAGAAGTTGAAGCTCCAGCTCCGACTCTACCTGCCGATCGTAAGGAAAAGACTTCCGCCATTTTTGATGCAGTACGTGCGAGTGGTCGCATCAATTTGGTTGAGACTGAAGCTCGTGACGTGCTGAGTGCTTATGGCTTGCCTCTTGCTGAATGTCATCTTGCCCTTAATGCGAATGAAGCCGCTGAAAAATATGAAGCTCTTGGCGGCAAAGTCGTCATGAAAATCGTATCCCCTGACATCCTGCACAAAACTGACGCTGGAGGCGTGATGCTGAATATTGATTCAGCTCAGGCCGCTCGTGATGCTTTTGAGCGCCTTGTTGATAATGGTCTTAAGTACAAATCTGACGCTGATATCTTTGGCGTTATGCTTACCCCCATGCTGCCCGGCGGCGTGGAATGTATCATCGGTGCCAGCTACGATACTACCTTCGGCCCCACAGTAATGTTCGGTCTTGGCGGAATCTTCGTGGAAATTCTTAAAGACATCTCTTTCCGTGTCGCGCCTGTAAACATGCCTTCATGTCGTCAGATGATACGCGAAATCAAGGGTCACAAATTGCTGGAAGGAGCTCGAGGCTCTGCCCCTTGTGATATAGAGGCTCTGGCAGAAACGGTATGTGTGATCTCGTACATGGTAAATGAGCTGCGGGAAGTCGCTGAAGTTGATCTGAATCCTGTGTTTGCATGGGAGAAAGGGCTGGCTGTGGCGGATGCACGTATTGTGCTCCATCCCTAAGCTTAGTCGATAGGGTGGCGTTGCAACGCCACCCATACAATAAAGTTTTTTTGTCAGCTGTTTTTTTGACGGCATTCACCTGTAATTAGAGGGAAGTATCATCATGCGCGAAGTAAAACTATTTCCAACGACAACCGGGCAGAGCTGGCTTGAAATGTCTTCTTACAAGGATCACAGTTTTAAGTCTCCTGCCGATATGAGTGATAAGTACGATTATATTATTGTTGGAGCCGGTTACGGCGGTTATGGAACTGCCAGCCGTCTTGCAGAGCTGAATCCTGATTCAAAGATAGCTGTAATTGAGGCCATCAAAATCGGTGATAATGATAGTGGTAAGAATGCCGGATTTATTATCGATGTTCCTCATGATTTCGGTGATGCCGGCGGTTCCTCCTTTGAAGACAACAAGATGTATTTCAAGTTGAACACCAAAATTATCGCCAGAATGCGCGATACAATCAAGAGTAGCGGTATCGATGTAGACTGGCGCGATAGCGGTAAGTACGTTTGCTGTTGTAATCCCCGCAGTTACAAGATGATCGACACTGAAGTGCATGATCTTGATAAGATGGGCGTTCCTTACAAAATATACGAAGGTGAAGAGTTGAACCGTCGCCTTGGTACTGAATATTACACCAAGGCTCTTTATACATCAGGTTCCACATTGGTGAATCCTGCCGATGTACTTCGTGGTCTTTTTACCACTTTGCCTGACAATGTAGAAGTTTTCGAAAATTGTCCTGTCTTGCGTGTTGATGAAGGCAGCAACATGGTTGTGGTTTTGCAGAATGGCAGAGCCATCACCGGTGGAAACGTTATTGTTACCGGTGGTCCGTTTATTGAACAATTCGGCATCGTCAAGAACGTATTCTGTCCTGTAACTTCTTTCGGCGCATTTTCCCGCAAACTGACCGCTAATGAGTTGAAAGATTTCGAAGGCGTTGAGCCTTGGGGTTGCACAGCCGGTCATCCTGCTGGAACCACTGTTCGTTATACTGCTGATCAGCGCATTTACGTGCGTAACGGCTTCTCTTTCAATTCACAGCTGACCACATCACATCAGCGTATCCACCAGTCCATTCCAAAATTACGCAAGGCTTTCGAAAATAGATTCCCAAATCTTCGCCATGTGAACTTTGAGTTTGTCTACGGCGGCATGATCAATATGACCATGAATTATCGTCCGTTGATGATGCAGAAATCGTCCAATTTGTTTGCTTCCGCATGTGGTGAAGGTGCCGGTGTCGCGAAAACATGTCTGATGGGTCACTACATTGCTGAATGGATCAGCGGTGTTCAAAGTGAAGATCTCAACTTCCTGCGCCGTATCGCCAAGCCTAGCTGGTTGCCACCGGATCCTTTCCGTACTGCTGGAGCACGCGTCCGTCTTGCTTGGGAAGAGTATAACGCCAAGCAGGAAATCTAATAAAAAAAGGGTTTGCGGCTGTAGTCAGCTTCCGCCTTCAGCAAACGTTGCTGTTGTTGACCAGCCGCTTGTCCCAAAAGTCGGAATAGCTGCGCAACTCACAAATATACAAAGGAGATTGTTTTGGAATTTATACATGCATCCAAGGCCTGTGCCTCAGTAGGACCGTATTCCCACGCTGTGAAAGCAGGAAATACATATTACCTTTCCGGGCAAGTACCTTTTCATCCCGTAAGTGGAGTTGTTGTCGGGGCAAACATGGCTGAGCAGGCAGCTCAGACACTTACAAATTTGAAAGCAGTGCTTGATGAAGCAGGCTTGAAAATTACCGACCTTGTTAAGACTACTGTTTTCCTTGCTAATTGGGGTGATTTTGAAGCTTTTAACGAAGTCTACGGCAACTTTTTAGGTGATCATCGTCCAGCTCGTGTCTGCGTGGAAACCAGTAATCTTGCCGGCGGATGCCTGATCGAAATGGATGCCATTTGTTTCGTTGAATAAAGAATAGAAACAAACCCTTATTTGCCGAATGCAGAAATGTTTGTGTTGAAACGGTGCAGCAATCGAAAATGATTAAGAAGTTATAGGGGTCGATCTCATTTTAAATTGATTCTGTAATTAGGACGGGAGGTTATATGCATCGTATTGTTGTTGGAGTGACTGGAGCAAGTGGTATGCCTCTGGTTGAAAATCTCTTACGTCTTTATGCCGGGATAAAGGATCTGGAAGTCCATTTGATTGTTTCTGCCGGGGCTGAAGTTGTGATGCAATCAGAATTTCGTGGCAGTGATTTATCATTGGTAAAGCATGTCCACACGGTCCATTCCATAAAAGATATGACTGCGGGGCCGTCTAGTGGGTCATGGCAGCATGACGGCATGATTATCTGTCCTTGCTCCATGAGTTCTCTGGCTTCCATTGCCAGCGGTGCCGGTGTGAATCTTATTCATCGTGCGGCCGATGTGACTCTGAAAGAACGTAAGAAACTTGTGATCGTTCCAAGAGAGACTCCTCTGACAATGATCCACCTACGCAATATGCAGACCGTAACAGAGGCTGGTGCTGTCATAGCTCCTTTCTGTCCAGCATATTACGACTCTAAAACAACAATTGAAAACATGATGCAGCATTTTGCAGGCCGTCTTCTCGACCAGTTACGCATTGAGAATTCACTCTGCGCACGCTGGAGAGACAACATGTAGGCAATTTTGAAATAGTTAAGGCTTTTTTTGGGGATCATATGCGTAACGAATGAACTCATAAAAGGTATTACATCTAAACTAAAGGAGAGGGGGGATTGATTTTAATTCGACTGATCGGTTGTAGACATAACAGCATCGTTACGCTGCTTAAAAAAAGATGCTGTGTATGTGGATCAATAAAGAAAAAATGCCGTTTTATTTGAGATGATCTCTGTTGGTTTGGAACAATAATTTGTAATCAGAATAATTGTAAAAGGTGATAATTATGAACGACATGCGAGACCCTCAAGGTATAAGTTTTGAAGATGCTCCATCTTTTCCAATTCATCGTAAACTTGCCGCTGGTGCCTTCATGGGCCAGATTACCGATGGATATATTTTAGGTGTTGTTGGTATTGCGCTTAGCTATGCGACGGTCCCTCTTGGACTGACCAGCGTTTGGCTCGGTATTCTTGGAGCTGCGTCTCTGCTAGGAATTTTGTTTGGAAGTTTTATTACCGGTTCTCTAGCTGACCGTTTTGGCAGAAAGCCTTTTTTCGGCACAGTCATGTTTCTTGCTGTTTTATTGTCCCTTGCGCAGTTCGTTGTTACCGATCCGATGTTACTGGCGATTTTACGGTTTGCGCTTGGCATGTGTATCGGTGCAGATTACACCGTCGGCATCGCTTTGTTGAGCGAATGGACACCTGCTAAAAAACGTTCGGGTTTTCTCGCTTGGCTTCTTGTCTCTTGGACAGTCGGGTATGTTCTTGCTTACATAGTAGGCTTTTTCATGGACGGACTTGGTGATAATGGCTGGCGTTGGGTGCTCTGTACATCTGCTATTCCGGGAGCTATCACATTGTTTTTTCGTTTTGGTGTTCCTGAATCTCCTAGTTGGCTTGCAGGTAAAGGTCAGGTTGAGAAGGCGCTGGAAAACATTCACAAGCATCTTGGCCCGAATTACTGCCTACCGAAGACTGAAGAGGAGCCTCCGTCTGCATCCTGGTTCCGTCTGTTCAGTCCTGAATTACGTTACAATACAATAGTATCATGTGTCTTTTTTTGCTGTCAGGTGTTGCCGTTTTTCGCCATCAGTATTTTCCTTCCGCTTGTTCTTTCGAATATGCATATTGAAAATCCGTATGCGTCCGGTGTTATGTACAACGGCTTTACCATAGTCGGCGTATTGGTAGGTACTTGGCTTATCGATAGAATCTCCCGCAGAGCTTTCCTGTTGTGGACATTTTATGGTGCAGCCGTGATTTTGACGATTATGACAGTTTGGACGGATATGCCCGCTGTGCTTTCTTTGACAATGCTTGCAGCCTTTTCAACAGTGCTTGCTATATCTATTGTTCTTGAATTTGCCTATCCGCCAGAGCTCTTCCCTACGGAATTGCGTGCGTCCGGTATTGGCCTGACAATCGCAATGAGTCGTGTCGGTGCTGCCAGTGGTGCTTTTCTACTTCCCATTGTCAATGAACACTACGGTATTTATGCAGCCCTTGGCGCGTGCATCGCGACGCTGGCTATAGGTGGTATCGTCTGTCACGCATGGGCTCCAGAAACTTCTCCTCAGTTTTCTTCTAAGAAAGTGAAAACTGTCGCAGCAATGGCTAATTTATAAATCTACCCCTTAGACTCACCGTTCATAACGGCCCCATCAACCATGGAACGTGAGCATAAACAAGTATGACGCCAGGCGTGCCCCGTCTGGCGTCATCATGTTTTTTTTAGATAAAATTCTACTTTTCAGAACAATTAATTCGGGGATTAACTACTTGGGCAACAGTAGGACACTCATTGACCCAAATTGATTTTTTAATCGAAAAGTATTTCAAATAATAAAACCGGCTAATCGCATCGCGATTAGCCGGTTTTATGACGTTTTTATAATTAAGGTTCTTACAACTCGAACGGCGTTAAGCTTTCAAACCCGTTTTCAGTGATGACGATGGTCTGTTCGAACTGAGCGGAAAGGGAGCCGTCTTTGGTTATGGCGGTCCAGTCGTCATCGAGCACCGTAACTTCTTTATCGCCGAGGTTTATCATCGGTTCGATGGTAAAAGTCATGCCCGGTGTAATGGGGACATTGCCCCAGCGAGAGCGGAAGTGGGGGACATTCGGGGCTTCATGGAAGTCGAGGCCGACGCCGTGGCCCATGTATTCGCGCACCACCGAGCAGCCTTGTCCTTCGGCGTAGGTCTGGATGGCGGAAGATATATCGTTGATGATTTTTCCGGGTTTGGCTTGTTCGAGGCCTAGGCGCAGGCTCTCACGGGCCACGTTAACGATTTTGCGCGCATCCGGGGATGGTTCTCCCACGAAGAAAGTCTGGTTACAGTCGGCGTAGTAACCATTGAGGATGGAGGTGATGTCTATGTTGACTATGTCGCCGTCCTTGAGGATATATTCGCCGGGAATTCCGTGGCAGATAACTTCGTTGGGAGAGATACAGACACTTTTGGGAAAGCCGTGGTAATTCAGCGGGGCGGGAATTGCGCCGTTTTTGATGGTGAATTCGTGTACTGCCCGGTTGATTTCATCGGTTTGTATGCCTGGCTTGATCAAGTCCTTGACGGCTTCGAAAGTTTGCATGACCAGCTTGCCGCAACGACGTATGCCTTCGATCTGTTCTGGTGTTTTCAGACGGATATTGTAGCGTTTAAGGAAGGTCTCGGGTAAATTAAGGCTCTCCGCATTTGCCGTACCCATGCAGCACTTCTTGTATTTTTTACCACTGCCACAGGGGCAGGGATCGTTCCTTCCGATTTTAGCGTTCATCAATGGTCTCCTGAATATATATATTGTGGCGGATTTGTACCCGTCGGAAAGCGCTTATATTGGCAAAAAGAACGGCGATTGAAAAGCTTTATCATGAATAAAAGTACTGGATTATATCTTAAAAAAATGATTCGGACTGGTAATTATGAATACTTTGGTAAGCGTCCAGACGGCTGCATCTTCCATTAATTTTCTCACATGACATACTTCCTCCCATTCAAGGAGGATGAATATGACAAGCAATGTCTCTGGAAAAAGCGCAGGTATTTATCGTTCTGGGCGCAACCGACATGCGTAAGGCCATCAACGGGCTCTCGGTTATGGTCGCGGATCATATAAAACTAAATTTCTTGCGCAGTGCAGGTATTCGCAACAGAGCCGCTAATAACGCGACAATGAACAGCCCTGCTAGTTCCATAGAACCGTTGCCATTAGGACTTAACACGCAACCTCCATCGCCACTTGAAGATGTGCCGGGAACTACCGGATCAGTAATTTTACCAAGGATGGCATTGGCGTCATAGTCTCCATTATCTTTTACGGAATAATTTATGGTATAGGTCTGGGCGCCGGTAAGAATCATATTGGGGTCCATATACTGACCGCTATTGGCCTCATCGGTAATCCAGAAATATCCCTCTTTGGATGGAACTTTGTCCTGACTATAAGTAAATTTCTTGCTCGCCTTATCGGTAAAAAGCTTAAAAAGGTTTACGTCTCCGGCCTTACGTTCACCAAGGCTGGAGCTGTTAAAACAAAAGTAAGCAACCTTGCCGGAAGTTACTGTGGCATTAAATTCATAAACTTGTGAGCCGAGCATGGAGTCCAAGCTTACGGAACGATACAAGTCTTGGATTTCCGCTTTAGTTCGAACTTTTTTGGTACAGCAATCGATACTCACAACTGTTCCGGACGGCTGAGTATCTACTACAAAAACACTTTTCCCGGAAGAAGTAACATTGTAAAGATAGGCCGCGCCTGCAGAAGAGCCACCTTCATCTTCACCCTCAGCCCCCATTAGAGCGATATCACCGGAAACACTGACCGATTTACCAAAA